>JAJJBE010000104.1 GCA_020996635.1 Bathymodiolus brooksi methanotrophic gill symbiont | reverse complement strand
GAATTTCGACATCAAATAAATCATTTTTTTGATCGGACATTACCTAGTATTCTCCGACTCTTTAAACGAAAGAATTAACGATAATTTTCAGGTGTTAAGCTCTGCATCTTGATTTCGTTTGGGTATAGTTAGAGTCAGTCATTTCTCTGTAGCCTCTTAACAAACCTCAACACTTATTATTTATGGACAAAAAACAGCTTACGGAACGAGATATTTGCACCAAGTATATACTTCCTGCCATCAAAAAAGCAGGTTGGGATATTCATACTCAAATACGTGAAGAAGTTAACCTAACAGCGGGGCAAGTTATTGTGCGCGGCCAAATGGCACTGCGTAGCAAAGGCAAACGTGCCGACTTCGTGCTGTACCATAAGCCAAGTATGCCGCTCGCTATTATTGAAGCTAAAAAAAACACCTTAGCGATAGCAGCTGATATGCAGTAAGGGCTGTCTTATGCAGACTTACTTGAAGTACCTTTTATTTTTAGTTCTAATGGTGATGGTTTTATCTTTCATGACAAAACAGGCCTATCTCCTCAAGTTGAATAAGAACTCAGCTTAGATGAATTCCCCAGCCATAGTGAATTGTGGCAAAAATACCAGCAATGGAAAGGCTACCAATCTCAAGATCTAGAAACAATTACCCAAGACTATTATGAAGATGGTAGTGGTAAATCTCCCCGTTATTACCAGGTACATGCCATTAACAAAACAGTTGAAGCCATTGTTAAAGGAGAGCAGCGTGCCTTATTAGTGATAGCGACAGGGACAGGAAAAACCTACACCGCTTTTCAAATTATCTGGCGACTATGGAAAGCAGGCATTAAAAAACGTATCCTGTTTTTAGCGGATCGCAATATTCTGGTTGATCAAACTAAAACTAATGATTTTAAGCCCTTTGGGTCAGCAATGACCAAAATTACTGGGCGTAAAGTGGATACCTATTATGAAATTTTCCTCTCACTCTATTAAGCCATTACAGGCCCTGAAGAAGACCAAAAAGCCTACAAGCAATTTTCGCCTGAATTTTTTGACCTAATTGTTATAAATGAGTGCCACAGAGGAAGTGCCGCAGATGATTCTGCTTGGCGTGAAATTCTGGATTATTTTAATACCGCGACTCATGTTGGTTTAACCGCTACACCAAAAGAAACAGATGAGATTTCCAACACCACTTATTTTGGCGAGCCTGTTTATACTTACTCTCTGATGTTACGCAGTAGCCGACTTTAATTGTTGCAATTCATCAAAAGCTTATCGAATAGCATTAATATAAAGTTTCGATTTTAAAGCGAACTTGTTCAGCCCTTGCTGGGCACTGAGAATCTCTAATCGAGCAGTCACATAAAGCGACATGAAGATAGGGTTACTTTGTGTTCTCACTGTTCTTGCGGGTGATTTTGCCATGCTGGTATTTGATTTTATGCTTTTATGAAAGACCTCTACTTTCCACCGTTTTTGGTAGATTG
>JAJJBE010000061.1 GCA_020996635.1 Bathymodiolus brooksi methanotrophic gill symbiont | reverse complement strand
TTCATCATTTTTTCCTTATCTTTTGAACTTTAGGCGGTTCACAGATAAGGAGAATCTCGATGATTCCCGTAATTGTCAAACTTTGTGAGTCCCCCAGCAGAGCTGGGGGTTTACTTATTAGAAATTAAAAGAAGCTTGCCCAGCTGCAACAGTATCAAAAAAAGTTACTGGTACGGCGTAAGCAGAGCTAGTGAATAGCATCGATGTTGCAAGAAGTAGTGATTTTTTCATGACATTTTCCTGTATTGAAAATGCAACCCAGCTATCTTTAAATATAAATTACTTAGAGACCTGAGGCTTTCCGTTACTTGGTTCACACCAAGGTTGGCTTTAAAAATTTTAAAACACTGTAAGTAGACTGAGAAATCTCAATCTTGGTATATACCCAAACTACTTGAAGGTGCTCACTTAATGGAACCGCGAGCTTTATGGTTGATATGTGATTGCAGCGGCTGAAGACCGCTGTTCCATTTAGTTAAAATTACGCATCTTCATTTATTTTGAGTATAAGGATAACACTTACATTAAATAATAGATATTGTACCTTAGTGCACTAACAGGGCAATCGGACTTAAATCCCTTGGGGTTTTATTCCCCGCCGCTTGCGGCGGGGTAGTTTATTGGACTTGAAAAAATATGTTAGATAAGGAGACCTTTGCACGAAAATCACTTGAAAGTGCTGAATTCAACTCATAAGTGCATAACCCAGTAAATTTTTCATATCGACCCCAGTCAGCTCTTCAAATACTTCATAGGGTGCTTTGTAATTAAGGCACTTTTTAGGACGGCTATTTAGCTTATCAATCGCCCTAAAAACTTCTTTTATCGTGACATCAATCAACTCCATTGCCTTAGGAAAATACTGTCTTAATAAGCCATTAGCATTCTCATGCTAATCCTCTTTCCCAAGAGCTATACGGTTTAAAAAAAAGGTGTCACAAAAAAGGTGTCAGGTCTTGCCTTTTGCCTTTCTTTGCCGTGCAATGATTCGACTCACTCTTGAATAATGCAGCTGATAGTAATTCCCTATCTCTTTCATGCTATAACCGCCGCTATTATAAGCTGACGTGATACCTTCATTTCTTGTTTCGCCTGCTCCTCATACCAGGATAAAGGTTTGGCTTTTTCTCTACGTTGCGATGTCGGCATTTCGCTTAAATCTTTTTTTAAATCGATTTTTTTGAATATTTCTTTTACGTAGGTTTCACTGCCTAAAAACACCTGATTTTGCAATGACTCCCAAGGTGCAGGCTGGTTTTTTCCTTCTGATATAAATTGTCGATATTTTTTCTGTGCAGTACCTAAGTCAGTGCCAAAGGCTGACAGCATCCATTCGCTTGCTAGCCATGAATTAATTGTGTTTATTCCTGCTGTTTGCTGATAACTACTCCACGGCCAATCTTTTGCTTCTCTTACCATTCTAGCTCTAACTGGGTTTAATACAATATAACGAGCCAGTTCAAGTAAGTACGTTTCTTTTTGAACAAGTATGGCTTTATAACGCCCTTGAAAAACATGACCCACTTTTCCGTGGTGGCGGTTAGTTATTTGTGTATATACCCCATTGAGTTGCCGCATTCCTCGACTTAAATTTCCATCTGGCGTTTCAATTAATAAGTGGTAATGATTATCCATAAGACAATAGGCATGAATAAGCCAGTTATAGTCTTTTGACACTTGAAACAGCAACGATAAAAAACTCAACCGGTCTTCATCATCAATATAAATATCTTCTTGTCGGTTGCCTCTTGACGTAACGTGATACAACGCCCCTGCAAACTCTATTCTTATCGGTCTTGTCATGGGAAAATACTAACACTTTAGGAGCAAAAGGCAAGACCTGACACCTTCTCGATAATGATTGTGTCATTAATGGGCAACCACAAGGGATTGCCCCTACAAAATGTTAAATTAAATATCCGGGACTACTTAGTCCCCTGCTCTTGTTTCTGCTGAACGCATAAAAGAAATGGGTGCATCTGCTTCGTCTTCAAAGGTCACCATTTCCCAGGCATCCGTATCGGCTAATAAAGCTCTAAGCAATTGATTATTTAAACCATGCCCTGATTTATAGCCTTGATATTCTCCAATCAAGCTATGCCCTAAAAGGTATAAATCACCTATTGCATCTAGCATTTTATGTTTTACAAATTCGTCGGCATAACGTAAGCCGCCTTCATTAATTATTTTGTCATCATCAATCACAATGGCATTATCTAGGCTGCCACCTAGAGCAAGGTTATTCTCTCTTAAAAACTCTATATCCTTCATAAAGCCAAAAGTACGCGCACGGCTGACTTCTCTAACAAACGTAGTAGAAGAAAAGTCCATCGTGGCTGTTTTCACATCATCTTCAAAAGCAGGATGTTCAAAATCAATAGTAAAAGTAACTTTAAAACCATCCATAGGCACAAACGCAGCCCATTTATCACCCTCTGTTACTTTTATTTCACGCTTGATCTTTATATATTGCTTAGGTGCATCTTGCTCTTTCACCCCTGCAGACTGTAGTAAAAAAACAAAATGTCCAGCACTACCATCCATAATAGGTACTTCGGCTGCAGAAACATCAACCAAGGCATTATCAACCCCTAACCCTGCCATTGCAGAAAGCAAGTGCTCAATCGTTGATATTTTCACGCCGTCCTGAACTAAAGTCGTTGATAAAATCGTTTCACCAACATTATAAGCATTTGCATCAATAGTTACTGGCTCTTCTAAATCCACCCGTCTAAACTTAATACCTGTATTTTCAGCGGCTGGATGTAGCGTTAAATAGATTTTATCGCCCGTGTGTAATCCAACACCTGTTGCTCTAATTGTATTTTTTAATGTTCTTTGTTTTATCATTGACTGTGCAACCTATCTGCCTAATCTTAGCTATCTAAATAAGATAGTTTCCATCTTGAAATGAAAATATCTTTTATTTTAGACATATTTTAACAACTTAACTGCAGCATGAAGCAAAATTAATCTGCTTGTCTTCTCAAAAAAGCAGGAATATCTAAATAATCTACATCTGTATTATTTTTTGGTTGCACACCAAGACGTGTTTCTCTGCTTTCTGTTAATTTACGTGTTGCTGTTGGTGTATCAAATCTTGAATAATCTGTTCCTGGTGCTGGTGCTGTTGCCACAACAGGAGGAACAAGTTTTACAGGTTTATTAAGCGCTATTTTACTGCCCATCCCAGTTACAACAACAGTGACTTTGATATCGTCACCCAAGGTTTCATCAACTGCTGTTCCAATTTTAATCACTGCGTCGTCTGAAGCTAAATCATGAACAATACGGCCAACTTCATCAAATTCTGAAATCCCTATATCAACAGCAGAAATATTAACTAAAATACCACGTGCACCTTCTAGGTTAGTATCTTCTAATAAAGGGCAAGAAATTGCTTTTTCTGCCGCAACGCGTGCTCTATTTTCACCATTCGCCTGTCCCGTACCCATAATAGCAGCACCCATATCAGACATAACGGTTTTCACATCTGCGAAATCAACATTGATAATACCTGGTGATGTAATTAGCTCTGTAATACCTTGCACTGCATCCAGTAGTACATCGTTAACAGCGCCAAAAGCTTTATTCATTGAAGCATTTGCACCTAAAACTGGTAGCAATTTTTGATTAGGAATAATAATCAATGAATCAACAAATTTTTCTAATTCAGCAACCCCTAATTCAGCAACTTGTTGTTTTTTCTTCCCTTCAAAATCAAAAGGTTTTGTCACAACCGCCACAGTTAATATATTTAACTTTTTTGCTATTTCTGCAATAACAGGAATAGCACCTGTTCCTGTGCCTCCACCCATTCCAGCAGTTAAAAACAACATATTAGCGCCTTCTAAAACATCACGAATTAAATCCTTATTTTCTTCGGCTGCTTCTCTACCTATTTCTGGGTTAGTTCCTGCTCCTAACCCTTGTGTTAGCTCTGCACCTAATTGAATAACACTTTCAACATCTAAACGACGTAATGCTTGCGCATCTGTATTGGCGCAAATAAATTCGACACCTTCGACATCTTTATTTTGCATATAATTAACAGCATTACCGCCGCCGCCGCCAACACCCACTACTTTAATAACTGCGTTTTCCAGCCCTAAATCCATTAACTCATATTTCATGATTACGCCCTAATTTATCTTAATTAATTTTTTTGTTTTAAAAGTAACGACAGCACACTTAAAAATTTCTTTGAAACCAGCCTTTCATTTTAGAAAAAATACCGTCTCCCGAGTCTGCCAGCTGCTCACTGCTAACAACATGATCTCTTTTATATAACAACAACCCCACTCCTGTTGAGTGAATCGGATTTTCTACTACATCTGTCAAGCCAATAATATGCTGTGGAATACCTAAGCGTACCGGTATATGAAATATTTCCTCAGCTAACTCAATCAACCCTGTTACTTTTGAACTACCACCCGTTAGAATAATTCCCGCAGCAATTAAACCTTCGTAGCCACTGCGTCTTAACTCTGCCTGCACTAACAGCATTAACTCTTCATACCGTGGCTCTATAATTTCCGCTAAATTTTGTTTGGAAATTTTTCGTGGTGGTCGGTCTCCAATACTGGGTACATCAATCATTTCATTAGCATCTGCTAATTGCGTTAATGCACAAGCATAAGATTTTTTTATTTCTTCAGCACTTTGTGTTGGTGTACGTAAAGCAACGGCAACATCATTAGTGACTTGATCGCCCGCAATAGGAATGACTGCAGTATGTTTAATCGCCCCTTGTGAGAAAATCGCGATATCCGTTGTTCCACCACCAATATCAATCAAACAGACCCCTAGCTCTTTTTCATCATCAGTTAAAACTGATGAGCAAGACGCAAGCTGCTCTAATACAATATCGTCCACATCTAAGTCACAGCGACGTATGCACTTAATAATATTTTGCGAGGCACTAACGCTACCCGTCACCATATGAACTTTAGCTTCTAAGCGTGTTCCTGACATACCGATAGGCTCTTTAATTCCCTCTTGCATATCAATAATAAATTCCTGAGGCACTATATGTAATATTTTTTGATCCGCTGGAATAGCTACCGCTCTAGCCGAATCAATTACTCGGTCTATATCATATTGGGTGACTTCTTTTTCTCTAATGGCAACAATTCCATGCGAATTTAAGCTTTTTACATGGCTTCCTGCAATTCCTGCATAAACAGAGCTTATTTCACAACCCGCCATTAATTCAGCCTCTTCAACTGCTCGCTGAATTGAAACAACTGTTGCTTCTAGGTTAATCACAACCCCTTTTTTTAAGCCCCGTGAAGGAGTAGACCCAATACCAATAACTTCTATTTCACCATCTTCGTTGAGCTCACCAACGATTGCAGCAACCTTCGAGGTTCCTATATCCAACCCTACAATTAAATTACGATCTACCTGTTTTGCCATGACAATTGCCTTTCATTCGCCTTATCAAATTAAACTACTTATTTTCTACCAGTTTATTTTTGTATTCTTTCGCCAACGTACTGCATAACCATTGGGGTAACGCATATCTATATAAACTATTTGCCTTACGTTCTTACCCAAGATACTTAATGTATTCATTAATTGCATAAATTTCTGTAAAGGTTCAACTCGCCCTAAGCTTATTTGCATGCCATTTTTTAACGAAACAAACCATGCTAACCTTTTATTGACTCTAAATTCTATTAACTCTAAATCATGCTCTGATAATGCTTGATTCATCTCTTGCATCGTCAGTAAAAATTCTTTTTGTAACCCATTTGGCGTATTCAGCACAGGTAAAGACTTAAAGTCTTCTATATTAGTCGGCTTAAAAAATTCGGAGCGTGCATTTAATAATTCTTTTTCACGCCAACGTACTACTGGTTGTTGCTCATACACTTTTAACTCTAATCGATTAGGCCAAACACGCTGTACTAATACTTTATCTATCCACGGCAAACTCATTACCGCTTGCTGTATCGCTAATAAATCAACCGAAAAATACCCTGCATTTAATAACGGGGTAATTTTTTCTTTAACCTCTTCCTTGTTAATATATTGAAATTCCCCGCCCACACGCACAAAACGAATCGGTTGCAAGTCTTTAATAAATTGACTAATAGGTATCCAGCTTAACAATAAGGCTAGTGCAATAAATAAAGCAAAACCTAATCGCTGTCGTACTTCTTCAGTCATTACTGAATACTCGTCTCTAAAATCTGCAGCACCAATTCATCAAAGCTCATTCCTGCCTGCTTTGCAGCCATTGGCACTAAACTATGGTCTGTCATTCCTGGCACGGTATTCACTTCAATTAACTGACTATTTCCTTGCTCATCAATAAATACATCTACCCTTCCCCACCCACTAACTCCAACAATTTCACAAGCTTGCAATGCTAAATCTGCTAGGGCAGATTCCTCTTGTGCACTTAAACCTGCTGGACAATGATATTGTGTTGTATTAGCGCGATATTTTGCATCAAAATCATAAAAAACATGCGGTGTATCCAAACGAATAACCGGCAAGGCTTTGCCTACCAAAATACCCACCGTATATTCTTGCCCTAATACCCATGCTTCTGCATACACATCACACTGATATTTGACAGCTTCTTGCCAGGCAAGTAACAATTCTTTTTTATTCTCAGCCCGGCTCATGCCTAAACTAGATCCTTCTTGTGCAGGTTTAACAATCACAGGAAAACTTAATGCTGCAGCACATAGCTCAACATCTAACTCACTCTTTAATACAAACCATTGCGGGGTTAATAACCCTGCACCCTGCCAGCAAAGTTTAGTACGTAATTTATCCATACTTAATGCGGAAGCAAGTACACCACTACCGGTATAAGGCAGATCTAATGTTTCCAAAACAGCTTGAGCAACACCATCTTCACCACCACGTCCATGAATCATATTAATAGCGCGGTCAAACACCTGCCCTTGCAGTGCATCTAAAATATTACTGGTTACATCCACTGCAACCGCATTAATACCACTACGAATTAGTGACTTATAAACAGCGCCTCCACTGCTTAATGAAATCTCTCGCTCAGCAGCATTTCCTCCCATTAATACAGCAACACGGCCAAAGTCGTCCCCCCTATTCATACTGCTGATTTCCCTATAATGCAAACTTCTGTTTGTAATTTAATGCCTTGCTGTTTATACACTTCATTCTGCACATAAGTAATTAATTGTTCTATATCCGCGGCTGTTGCGTTACCTGTATTAACAATAAAGTTAGCATGTTTGGTGGATACTTCTGCCCCCCCAATTTTGTAGCCTTTTAAATTACTAACTTCAATTAACCGTGCCGCATGATCATTTTCAGGGTTTCTAAAAACAGAACCACAGCTTGGTAAGCTAGTTGGCTGCGTTGCATTACGTTTAGCTAATAATTCTTTAATTCGTGCCTGCCCTTTAGTATCTTTAGCAGCCTCTAATTTTAATATTGCCGACAAAAAACATGCATTATCTATGCCACTTACTGATCGGTACGCTATTTCAAATTCATTTGCTGCTTTCTTGGTTACTTTCTCGCCCTGCAGCTGAACTTCAACCTGCTCAACTAAATCCCATGTTTCCGAGCCAAATGCCCCTGCATTCATTTTCAATGCTCCCCCCATTGTTCCGGGTATGCCCGCAAAAAACTCTGCGTTGCTTAAGTCATTTTCTGCGCAAAACCGGGCAATATGCGCACAAGGTACACCACATTCCACGTACAAATGTGTTGTATCTAGCAAGTACATTTGCTTAACTTTACCGCGAGTATTAATAACGGTTTCTTCCACCCCTCCATCTCGTATTAATAGGTTACTTCCTAAGCCCAGCCAAAGAACATCTTCATCTTTATTTAAACTTGCAATAAAAAGCTCCAAATCTTCTTTATCATTTGGGATAAACATTTTTTCAGCAACGCCACCTACCCGCCAACTGGTATATTTCGCCAGTTTTTCTTGGCGTAATATCCGCCCCGCTAATGACTGCTCGGACACATTCATTTTTGTAAAACTGCTGTAATTTGAGCAGGTAATTCTGTTGAAATATGGCCAACATTTCCAGCGCCCATTGTTAACAACACATCTCCATCCTGCAATAAACCCGCTAGAATTTCTGCTAAATCATCAATATTTTCCACAAAAACAGGGTCAACTTGCCCGCGCATTCGTATGGCTCCACTTAATGCCCGCCCACCAGCACCTGTAATTCGCTCCTCACCTGCCGTATAAACATCTAATAAAATTAACACATCTACTGCAGATAAGGCATTAACAAAATCTTCAAATAAATCACGTGTTCGTGTATATCTATGTGGCTGAAAAACAACAACCGAACGTTTATCTGGCCATGCCTGTTTTAGTGCTTGTATAGTTGCTTTTACTTCTGTTGGGTGATGCCCATAATCATCAACCAAAGTGACCGAACCGTCTAATAATGCTAGCTCTCCATTTAATTGAAAGCGTCGTCCAACACCGCTAAATTCAGCCAAACTTTTAATAATCGCTGCATCTCCGGCTTTTAATTCAGTTGCAATCGTAATTGCCGCTAATGCATTGAGCATATTATGCTCACCCGGCATATTTAATGTCACTTGCAAATCTTCATGTTTATCCCAACGCTGTACCGTAAAACTAGTACATAGCCCTTGCTGCTGAATATTAGTTGCTCTAATATCTGCTCCCTCACGTGTTCCATAAGTACGAATGGGTTTTAAAACACGCGGTAAAATATCACGCACCTCTTCATCATCAATACACATGACTGCAAGCCCATAAAATGGCACATGATGTAAAAACTCAACAAAAGTATCTTTTAGCCGAGAAAAACTGCCTTCATAGGTCTCCATATGGTCATAATCTATATTTGTGACCACTGCAATCATTGGCTGTAAGTGTAAAAATGACGCATCACTTTCATCCGCTTCAGCAACTAAATATTGACCTTGCCCCAGTTTGGCATTAGTTCCTGCGCTATTTAACCGTCCGCCAATAACAAAGGTAGGATCCATACCTGCTTCAGCTAACATACTTGCCGCCAAACTCGTTGTTGTCGTTTTTCCGTGTGTTCCAGCAATAGCAATACCAAAACGAAAACGCATAATTTCAGCCAGCATTTCTGCTCTAGGAATCACAGGAATACGGTTTTTATGTGCCTGCTTTACTTCCGCGTTATTTTTATCTACCGCTGTTGATGTCACAACAACATCCGCCTTAGCGACATTACTTGCGTTCTGGCCAATAAAAAGCTCAATACCTACAGATTGTAAGCGTTTTGTTACTGGACTTTCTTTAATATCTGATCCTGAAACAGCATAACCAAGATTGCACAGTACTTCGGCGATACCACTCATTCCCGTACCACCCACTCCAACAAAATGTATATTTTGTATATCACCTAAAGGCTGACGAATGGCTAAATGATTGGAAAATTTCACTTGGCTACCTCCATGCAGTAATTTGCGACTTGTTGTGTTGCATCTAATTTAGCGCTTTGTTTTGCTGCTCTCGCCATCGTTTCTTTATTCTTTAGCAATTCTTTAATTTTTTCTGCTAAATAACCAATTTCTAATTTATCTTGTTGAATAATAAAACCAGCCCCCGCATCAACTAAATATTGTGCATTAGCTGTTTGGTGATCATCAATCGCATAAGGGTACGGCACTAAAATTGATGGCACACCCATTGCTGCAAGCTCACTAATAGTCATTGCTCCCGCACGACAAATCACTAAATCAGCCCACCGGTATGCTGCTGCTACATCATCTATAAAAACAGTGACTGTGGCTTTTATTTTTCTGTCTTCATAATTCTGTTCGACCTCAGCTTGCATTTTGCTACCCGTCTGATGTCTTATTTCCACATCCCCTAAGAGCTTTGCTGTTTCTGGCATAAGCTGATTTAGACCCTGTGCACCTAGGCTTCCACCAATAACTAACAAGTGTAAACTTGCACTACTTTCTTTTACGCTTGCTTTAGTTTTCTGTAAAAACTCTGCTCTTAACGGATTCCCAGTAAAAATCGCTTTTTTATTGCTGCTGAAACTATCAGGAAAAGCCTGTAATACTTTTGTTGCAATTTTAGCTAATAATTTATTGGTTGTACCTGGCACTCTATTTTGCTCATGAATCACCAGTGGAATACCTAATGATTTCGCAACTAACCCACCTGGCCCTGCAACAAACCCTCCCATCCCTAAAACGATATCAGGTTTTCTTTTCTTTAAGATTGCTCTTGCTTCTAAACAGGCTTTAATCAACATAATAGGCATTTTCAATAATGATAAAGTGCCTTTGCCTCGTAAACCATTAACTGTTAACCAATCAATTTCTATGTTATTTTCTGGAATAATTCGGCTCTCCATACCTTTATGTGTTCCTACCCAACTCACTTGCCAGTTTTGTTTTTTTAAATACTGGGCAACAGCAAGTGCAGGAAAGATGTGCCCTCCTGTACCACCTGCCATAATCACAATACGCTTACCCATAATGCACTTCCTTTTTACCAGCAGATAACTTTTGCTGAATTTCTGTATTTACTCGATATAACAAAGCCATCGCACTACACATAATAATCATACTACCTCCGCCATAACTCATAAAGGGTAGGGTTAATCCTTTGGTTGGCAATATCCCCATATTGACACCCATATTAACGAAGGATTGAAATGCAAACCAAACTCCCAAACCATAAGCAATAAAGGCCGAAAACCTCTCACCGAGTGCTTCTGCCATTTCACCAATCACAAAAGCTCGCCATACAATCACGGCAAACAATACAATCACAGTGAGCACTCCAATAAAACCTAATTCTTCAGCTAATACTGAAAATAAAAAATCCGTATGGGCTTCTGGTAAATAAAATAATTTTTGTACTCCAGCTCCCAAGCCTACACCGGTCCGCCCACCACTCCCAAATGAAATCAATGCTTGAATGAGTTGAAAGCTATCTCCTAAAGGGTCATCCCAAGGGTGTAAAAAACTATTTATTCTTTTCTGCCTATATTCCGAAAAAACAATGGCCAAAGCCCCCGCAACAACAATACATGCCACTAACAATATAAATTGCTGTATTCGCGCACCGCCTAAAAACATAACGCCCATGGCGATCACCATAACAACTACAGCAGACCCCATATCGGGTTCCATTAGTAACAAACCACACGCTGTTGATAAAAAAGCTAGTGGTCTAATCAAGCCATAAGCACTATCGGCAACTAAATCTCTATGCCTTGTTACAAATCCAGCCATATAAATAACAACACTTAATTTGACGGCTTCTGATACTTGAAACCTAAAACCCGGCAGTGCAATCCACCGCGTACTGCCATTTACTTTGACACCCAAGCCAGGAATTAACACTAAAATTAATAAAGCAATGCCAAGAAAAAACAACTGTGTACCATAGGTTTCCCATAATCGCATCGGTACACAATAAACGGCTAATGCTGCAACTATCCCCATCGTTATATGTATTAATTGTTTTACTGGGTAGTAAAAAATACTTCCCATTCCCGTTAACCCTATATGCAATGAAGCAGAAGAAACAATTAAGTAGCCGATACAAAGCAAACTAATATTGGCAAACACTAAAGTTTTATCAAAGTGAACATTGCCACCCAATAATTTCTCACTCCACACCGGCATCATTAAATTAATGCTCTAACTTCTGAAGAAAAACATTTCCCTCTTTCTTTATAGTTTTCAAACTGATCTATGCTGGCACAAGCGGGTGATAGCAAAACAATATTACCTACATCCGCTATTTTCTTAGCTTTTTTAACTGCTTTTTTTAAAGTACCTACTTCGATAACTGGAATTAAATCACTCACGGCTTGTTTAATTAATTCAGCATCCTTACCGATCACTAATAATGTTTGTACTTTTTCAATTAAGCTAGGCAGTAACTCTGACATATTCGCTTCTTTTGCATCACCACCGGCAATCAAAATTATTTTTTTACCTTCAAAGGCCTCCAATGCAGCAATGCAGGCACCAATATTGGTTGCTTTAGAATCATTAATCCAACGTACACCTTTAATATCAGCAACAAATTGCATTCTATGCTTTAAGCCTTTGTAATGCTTTAAGGCATAACACATCGCGTCTTCAGATAAATTAACCACCTTACCTAAAGCAAGTGCAGCCAATGCGTTTGCTTGATTATGTTTGCCTACAATTCTTAATTCATTAACCGCTAATATTTCTTGCTCTTTAAAAGCTAAAAACCTTCCCTGCTTTGTTTCTTTAATATGGTAATCAGCAGGATAATTTAGTCCAAAAGTAATCATTTCTCTTGATGACTTTTGCATTTTCAATACTTCTGCATCATCTACGTTAATAACCATAACGCCACCACCTGCAAATACATTCTGTTTTTGCTTTATATAATCATCCATCCCAGTATAACGATCTAAATGATCTTCAGAAATATTAAGCACAGTCCCGACTGTTGCATTTAACTGGCTAGTGCGCTCTAGCTGAAAACTAGAAAGCTCTAATATATACAGCTCAATTTCATTACTAATTAAATCGAGTGCTGGTGTACCTAAGTTACCTCCAGTAGCAACTTTTACCTTGTCAGCTTTTGCCATTTCCCCTAGTAAGGTCGTTACTGTGCTCTTTCCATTTGACCCCGTAATCGCAACAATAGGCTTGTTAACCGAGCAAGCCAATATATCTATATCACTTAAAGAAACGACTCCTTGAGATAAAGCTTGCTGAATAACAGGCTCCTGCATGGAAATCCCAGGACTCACTACGATATGTGTTGCTAATTCAAAAAGACTCGCATCAAAACCACCCGTAAAAACTGGGACATCTGGCATTTTCTCTAGCAACTCATCATTGAACGCAGGCTTATCTCGGCTATCTACAACTGCAAACTCAATATTGAGTTGACACAGATAATAAGCAACAGACAGCCCTGTTTTTCCTAGGCCAACAACCAATACTTTAGCTGTCGATCTTTCTAAGGAAAATTGACTTTTTAATCTGTTTAAAATAGCTTCTTTATTCATTTTTTATCTCAACTTTAAAGTTGATAAGCCAATCAAAACTAAAATAAAGGTAATAATCCAAAACCTAACAATTACGCGTGGTTCTGGCCACCCTTTTAATTCAAAATGATGATGTATCGGTGCCATTCTAAAAACACGCTTTCCTGTTAATTTAAAAGAGGCAACCTGCACAATCACAGAAACTGTTTCCATAACAAATACTCCTCCCATTATAACCAGCACAACTTCTTGTCTGACTAAAACAGCAACAACACCTAAAGCAGCACCTAATGCTAAAGCACCCACATCACCCATAAAAACCATTGCAGGGTATGCGTTAAACCATAAAAAACCTAAACCTGCTCCCACTAACGCAGCGCAAAATACGATTAATTCCCCTGCTTTCGGAATATAAGGAATAGCTAAATATTCTGCAAATTTCACATGCCCTGTTGAATAAGCAAAGATTGCAAATGCACCTGCCACCATAACGGTTGGTAAAATAGCTAGGCCATCTAAACCATCCGTTAAATTAACCGCATTACTCGTACCGACAATCACAAAATAAGTTAAAACAACATAGGTCCAGCCCATATCTAGCATCACTTCTTTAAAGAAAGGGACGATAAATTGCGTTTCTGCGGGTACTTCTGCTGTGTTAAATAAAAATAATGCTGCTGTTAACGCAATAATTGATTGCCATAAATATTTAGCTCTGGCTGATAAGCCATCACTATTACCTAGTTTTACTTTTTTATAATCATCAATAAAACCTACCACTCCAAAAGTTAAAGTCACTAACAAGGCAACCCAAACATAACTATTATTTAAATCAGCCCATAACAAGGTACTTGCTGTAATACTCACTAAAATAAGAGTGCCACCCATTGTTGGCGTGCCTGCTTTTTCAAAATGGCTTTCTGGCCCATCATCTCTGACACTTTGGCCAATATTGTTATTACTCAAACGACGAATCATCGTCGGCCCTATGACAAATGAAATAACAAGTGCCGTTAAAGCAGCACAAATAGCACGTAATGTTAGGTATTTAAAAACCCCAAAACCCGCTTCAAATTGTGTTAAATAATCAAATAAAGTCAATAACATGTCTAATTTCTCACCTTGCCTATTAAGCTATCTACAACAACTTCCATCTTTTGAGATCTTGAACCTTTTACTAATAGCATGACATTGCTATTTATTTCATCTTGTATTGCAGCAATTAAATCCTCTTGTTTTGCATAATGACTCGCTTTGTCACCAAATGCTGCAACCGTATTCTTGGTTAAATCACCTATTGCAAATAACCGCTGTACACCCGCTTGCTTGATTTGCAAACCCATCTCTGTATGTAGCTGCGAACTTTCAGCCCCTAATTCACCAAACTCACCTAATGCAAGCCAGAATTCTTTACCCGTTTCTTTCATTGTATCCAGCGCAACCTGTAATGAAGCAGGGTTAGCGTTATAGCTATCATTAATCACTTGATAGCCCTCAGCCGAAATTTTTAACTGCATACGCCCTTTTACTGCATTAAGCTGTTCTAATCCTTGTTTTATTTGCTTTATACCAACCCCTAGCGCTGTACAGGCAGCACTTGCAGCTAATACATTTTTCACATTATGCTCTCCTGCTAAGGCTAAATTAATCGATATTTTCTGCTGGTTTATGAGTAAATTAAATGTACTCATTAATTGCTCATTTTTTATTGCACTACTAATATTTTCAGCGCGCACATCTGCCATGCTATTTAAACCAAAAGAAATACAAGCTCTTTGTCCTGCAATCGCCCGCCATAAATTAAAATAATCATCATCCATATTTAAAATAGCCACACCTTCATCAGAGAGTGATTCAATAATTTCAGCCTTAGCCGATGCGACTCCTTCAATACAACCAAACCCTTCTATATGTACTTCTGCTGCATTCGTGATAACAGCAATATCTGGTTTTGCATAGTGACAGCTATAAGCAATTTCATCTGCATGATTTGCCCCCATTTCGATCACTGAAAATTCATGTTCTTGCTTTAACCTAAGTAAAGTTAAAGGCACACCAATATCATTATTAAAATTCCCTAATGTAGCTAAAACCGATGAATTCACTGCTAAAATAACGTTAACCATCTCTTTCACTGTTGTCTTGCCATTACTCCCTGTAATAGCACAGACTTTAACGTCTGCTTTATCTCTTATCACCCCGGCTAACTCAGCTAATGCAATACGTGTATCTGTTACTACAATTTGCGGTAATACTGAGTCCACTTTCTGACTAAGCAACAATGCTGCTGCACCTGCTTTTTCTGCTTGCTCAATAAAATCATGCCCATCAAAAAGATCCCCTTTAATCGCTACATATAACGCATGCTCTGAAAGTTTGCGTGTATCAATACTGACATTACTTATCACTTTGTCAGTACCATACAGCCCACCGTTCACTAGTTTGCTAATTTCATGTAACGTAAGATCTATCATCTATTTATTATTTCCTGCACTAAAGCCCTATCACTAAACGTTGTTTTAATACCATTAACCTCTTGGTATTCCTCATGCCCTTTGCCTGCAATCAATACAATATCACCCTTTTCAGAGCTTGCTATGGCTTGCCTAATTGCCGTTTCCCTATCAGCAATACAGCTTATTTTTTGTTCATCTAAACCCGTTACGATTGCATCAATAATCGACTGACTATCTTCAAACCGAGGATTATCATCGGTAACAATAATGTCATCCGCCAACTGTTCCGCAATATGCCCCATTTGCCCTCGCTTACCGATATCTCGATTACCACCACAACCAAAAACCACTTTTAACTGTTTTTTACAGTGCTGTCTTAAAGTCATTAATACCTTTTTTAAGGCATCCGGTGTATGCGCATAGTCCACGACAATCAAGGCTTCATTTTTAGCTTTAAAACATTCCATTCTGCCAATAATCGGCTGCACTTTACTTGCGGCTAAAGCACTTTCAAAAAGTGAGTATCCTTGCATTAATAAAACAGCCATTGCCGCCAATATATTTTGCAAATTAAACTCACCTAATAAAGCAACATTTAATGCTTCACATTGCTTTTTCCATAGCACATCACAGCTAATTCCTTGCGCTGTATATCGAATATTTATTGCAACTAAATCCTCATTACTCCCATTACTTAGGCTATAACTTAATACTTGAACCCTTGCATTCAATTCAAATTTAATCCGCTTTGAATATTCATCATCCGCATTTAATACCACAAACTGCAAACTTGGCCATTTAAATAGCTGCTTCTTAGCTTGGAAATAATTTTCCATATTGCCGTGATAATCTAAGTGATCACGACTTAAATTATTAAATACCGCGGCTGAAAAATTTACCGCCTTGACTCTACCTTGCTCTAAACCATGTGATGAAACTTCCATTGCAACATTTTTCACGCCTTGCCGAACAAACCCAGCTAAAAGCTTTTGTAAATCAAACGCATTTGGTGTTGTATTATTCGATGTTTGTAAATCACCGTATAACCCCGAACCTAATGTTCCTATCACTGCAGTGGATACCATCATCTGAGCTAAAAACTGGCTACATGATGTTTTTCCGTTGGTTCCTGTAATACCTATTACATTTAACTGCTCTGTTGGCCTTACATAAAATCGACCTGCAATTTCACCTAATTTTTCACTTAAGTCGCCAATAGCAATTAAATTCTTAAAATTTAATTCACTCGCTATTACCTGCCCTTCATGTGCAGGGTCATAAACAATTGCTACTGCACCTTGCTCAATAACTGCCTCGGCATATTGCATTCCATGCTGCTGATGCCCTACAACAGCAAAAAAAACATCACCTTTTTTTATGTTTCGGCTATCTAATTCAATCTGAGAAAACTCAATATCATTTTTAACATCCGCTAAATTTTCTAATAATTCTGCTAATAACATAAAATTATTTCTTTAGTAATACAGACATAGTTTTCTCTTCGTCTGGCGCTACATTTAAAACTCTTAATGCACCCGCCATTACTTTAGAAAAAATAGGAGCAGCAACCTGCCCACCGTAATACTGCCCCGCTTGCGGCGAATCAACCAATACAGCAATAACCAATTCTGGGTTACTTGCTGGTGCCATACCGATAAAAATGGAAAGATATTCATTCCCATAACCACCTTTAGTTGCTTTTTTTACCGTGCCGGTTTTACCAGCAACTCGATAACCATTTATTCTTGCTTGATAAGCGGTGCCACCCTTATGAACTACTTTTTCAATCATTCTTCGTACCGATTTAGCTGTCTTAGCCGACAACACCCGTACTGCATATTCATCTTTTTCTCGCTTCAGTAAGCTGACTGAATGCAATAATCCGTCATCCGCTAAAGCCGTATAAGACCTAGCTAACTGCAAAACCGACATGGACACACGATAGCCAAATGATAAAGTCGCATGCTCAAACTTACTCCAACCATCATATTCAGGCAAAACACCACTCGCTTCTCCAGGAAAACCAACGGCTGCTGATACCCCAAAACCTAAATCATGATAAAAACGCCAAAAATAATCTGCCGGCATAGCTAAAGCAATTTTACTTGCAGCAACATTACTCGATTTTTTAAGCACATTACTTAAACTTAAAAGGCCATACTTATGTCCATCTCGCACCCAGTTACGACCAATTTTGTAATCTTTGGTTGAATACAACTGCCTACGCTTAATAAACCCACCATCCAATGCTGCCGCTACAACTAAAGGTTTCATTGTTGAACCCGGCTCAAAAAGGTCTGTGATTGCTCTATTTCTGTAACGATCTATCGTTAAATGTCTTCGTGTATTGGGGTTAAATGAAGGCTGATTAACAACCGCCAATATATTCCCTGTTTTTGCTTCCAAAATCACCAATGAAGCTGATTTTGCTTTATGCCGAACCACTCCCGCTTTTAACTCTCTATACGCCAAATACTGTAAACGCTGATCAATACTTAATTCTATATCTTGTCCAGCTTCTGGCTCTTTAATACTTTCAATATTCTGCTCTTCAATAACGCGCCGCTTACCATCACGTATGACTAATTTACTACCTGATATACCATTGATCTGACTGTCATACATTAGCTCTAGGCCTTCCTGCCCCCTATCATCTATATCGGTAAAACCCAATAAATGTGACGTCACCTCACCCGCTGGATAAAATCGTTTAAACTCTCTAATAAACCCAACACCCGGTAAGCTTAGTGACCTAATCTTTCTTGTTACACTCGGGGGGACCCGACGCTTTAAGTAAACAAACTTCCGCTTGCTATTGACATTAAATGCTCGCTCTACTTTTTTATTTGCTATTCCTAAAATTTGTGCAACCTTTCTTTTTGTCGCTTTATTTAATCTTGCACAATTTTGTTTAATTTTTTTTGTCGCCCATGTCTCTTTTTCTGACTTAGAAAAAGAACAATATTGAGGATTAACCCAAATTGACTCGACAGGTGCGCTGACAGCTAAACTCTCTCCATTTTTATCTTTAATCTGCCCTCTATACGCAGAGATTTTAACTTTACTAATATGTCGATTTCTTGCTTGCTTCTGCAAAAAATCCTTATCAAATACTTGTAAATGCACAGCCCTACCAATGAGTCCCAGCATGGCTGAAATCATTATAAAATACAGCCACTTTCTTCTTGCTGAAAAGTTTTGTTGTTTTACCTTTGGCTTCAGCATAATTACAGCTTTATATACACAATCGCTTTTCGATCCAAGAAAATTAATTTCATTTTCTTACGAGCAATTTGCTCTACTCGATTGTGCCCTGACATCATTTTTTCTTCTAAAGTTAAACGCTCCCAACTCACTTCCAGTTGATCTAAAGCTTGCTCTGCTTTTTGTATCTCAATAAATGCCTTCCGTGATTCATACTTGCTATAAATAACATTTAATCCTGAAAGCATTACAATAAGAAGTAAAAAAGGTATTAACAGCTTTTCCATCCAATCTATCTGCGCTCTGCCACGCGCATAACAGCACTACGCGCTCTTGGATTCTCTTCTAGCTCCTTTCTTCCCGCTTTAATTGTTTTGCCACATTTTTTTAACCGCAATAAAACTTCTTGCTCTGCCAATATTGGTAATTTTGAATCAGTATATCGACCTCGCGACTCATCTCGAATAAAGCGTTTAGCAATTCTATCTTCTAAGGAATGAAATGAAATGACGGCCATTCTACCTTCAATATTTAAAACATTGACTGCCTGCTCCAATACCGCTTTAATTTCATCTAACTCATGGTTTACTGCAATTCTTACCGCTTGAAAACTACGAGTCGCGGGGGGTTTATGCTTTTCTTTATAAGGGATAGCCGCTACGACTAAATCAGAAAACTGTTTAGTTGTTTCTAGCTTTGACTCTAGACGCTGGGTAACAACAGCATTTGCTATACGTCTTGCAAATTTTTCTTCACCATAATCAAACAGCACTTGCACTAGCTCATCCTCAGGAACTACTGCCAACCATTCAGCTGCTGATAATCCAGTCGTACGATCCATACGCATATCTAACGGCCCATCACGCATAAAACTAAAGCCACGATCCGCATCATCTAATTGAGGTGAAGAAACACCAAAATCCATTAATATGCCATCCACTTTAGCTTGCCAGCCGCGCTGCTCTACTACCTCTTGCAATTGCGAAAAACAACAGTGCTCTAACTCAAATCGAGAATCTTGCAACATCTCTTGCGCAAGATCAGATTCAATAGCTGTGATATCTCTATCTAAGGACAGCAATTTTCCTTCAGGCCCTAACTGCTGAAGTATGCCATTACTATGTCCGCCGCGCCCAAAGGTACAATCAACATAAATACCATCAGGTTTTATCTTTAATTCACGTAATGCTTCATTATAAAGTACGGGTAAATGCATCATTTAAACCCTTAAAATGAAATAGTATTTAGAATGGCTAAATCATCACCTTCACTACTTCCCATCCATGCATTTTCTTTTGCCGTCCAAGCAGCCTCATCCCAAATTTCAAATTTATTCAGCTGCCCAACTAACATCATTTTTTTATCCATCCCTGCAAATTCTCTTAATTTATCCGATAATAATAAGCGCCCTTGCTTATCCATAACAGCTTCTGTCGCATTACCAATCACAAAACGGCGCAATTTCCCCACCATGGGGTTCATTGCAGGTGCCCTACTGATAGACAATTCTAATTCTTCCCATTGAGCTAGAGGGTACAACCACAAACAACCTGGCTCACCAACACCCTTTTCATTAATCGCAATGGTCACAACCATTTGGTTATCACAGCATTCATTGAGTTCTTCTCGGTAACGGGTAGGGATTGCAAAGCGACCTTTCGCATCCAAATTAATGGCGGTTACACCTCGAAACATTTTCCGCCTCCCTTACCTTGCAATTAACACCAAAAAAAACTACTTTTCGCCACTTTTCACCACTTACGAACAATAATAATTCCCTTAAATTTTTTAGTCAAGGCAGTAGCTAGATTAAATTTTCTTTTCCCTACAATAGCTTAGGTAATTTTTTAAGCCATAAAATAACAGTCAAATTACCTATAAAAAAAATAATATCTATCAATTCTTTATTTTTATTTGTTAATGTAAATTATAGCTTAGGAATATATGATTTTACTAATACTAAAAGTTCCCTCATCCGCATTGCTTGCAACTAAATTTTGAGCAATAAAAAAGCCCCTAAATTGTCAATAAATATTGCAACTTAGGAGCTTTAAAAAAGTACCAATTTAGACTGAATCAGCCAAATTAACACTACATATTATTACCGCACTTGCCTTCATCACCCTTTGTCATGCCTTTTTTAGCATTAGGCATCGGTTTATTTCCTGCGCACTTGCCTTCTACTGTTTTCTCTAAAGCGCCTTTAGGCATCATGCTAGCGCCACACTTACCTTCTCCACATGCGCCATCTTGCATTTTTACCGCACTCTTTTTAGAATCCGATTTTGCTAGCTGCATATAACCGCTATCCATTTCATTTAAAGAGAAAGGATTATTTACTAAGCCTAAATCAGCATTCATTTCTGCATTAGCACTAGTTGCCGCTAAGCCACCCAATAAAGTTGTTCCTACTGCAATCGCTAAAGGTGCTTTTTTAATTGTCATTTTTATTCCTCTCTGTACTACATTAATTTAGTTAGTTAAAAAGATAGTCGCCAGTCCTAAGAATGACATAAAACCGATAACATCTGTGACGGTTGTCAGCAGCACTCCACCCGCTAACGCAGGATCAATACCTTTTTTCTGTAAAAATAATGGAATTAATACACCGGCTAAAGATGCGCAACATAAATTAATAATCATTGCACCACCCAACATTAAGCCTAAACCCCAGCTTGAAAACCATAACGAAGCAAGCGTTGCGACCACAATAGACCAAACAACACCGTTAACCGCTCCAATAGCTATTTCCTTACCCAAGAATTTCATGGAATTTGATGGACTAATTTGGTGCAATGCTAAGCCTCGAATTACCAATGTAAGAGTCTGGCTTCCTGCAATCCCGCCCATACTGGCTACAATGGGCATTAAAACAGCTAAGGCAACAATTTCAGCAATGGTCGCTTCAAACAAACCTATGACCCATGATGCCAAAAAGGCAGTAAAAAGATTGACACCCAACCAAACAGCTCGTCGTCTTGCACTCACCAAAACAGGTGAGAATAAATCATGTTCTTCATCGAGCCCTGCGGAACTTAATACCACATGCTCCGCTTCATCCCTTACAATATCAAGCACATCATCAATCGTAACACGACCTTTTACGACACCGTGCTCATCAATAACCGCAGCAGATAAAATATCGCGCTGCTCAAATAATAGTGCCACATCTGCAACCGCCATATTCAAAGCAATTGCCTTATCTAACTCCATAATGGATGAAACAACAATATGTATATCACTAGTAAGCAAGGTTGGTAAATGTACCATGCCTCGGTATTTATTATCTTCATCAACAACAACTAAACTATCCATATTAGCTGCTATTTTTGGCTGCTCTCGAAGAAACTGTAAAACAGCTTCAACCGTTAAATCCGCTTGAATAGTTAAGACATTTATGTCCATTACTCCAGCAGCGGTTCGCCCATCATAGGTTAAAGCAGTCTCTAGTCGGCTATCGCCTTTTTTCTCTAACACCTTTTCCCGCACAAAGGCTGGGAAATCACCTACTAAAACAGCTAGATCATTAATATCTAATTCACTGGTGGCATCAATTAAGTTTTGCGCTGTTGCTTGCTCTATCAACCCTGTGCGTACTTCACCTTGTAAAATAACTAACACAGAACCCATCATTTCCGGCGCGATAATTCCCCAAATCTGGTTTCGATAATCAATCGGTAACGAGCTCAGTAATAATGCAATCTCTGCTGGATGTAAACCCTGCAAATGCCCTCTTGCGTCATAAAGCGCATTATTATCGAGGTCACTCATAATTTGTTGCAAATGTAGATCTGATTGCTCTTGCGCTATGATTGTTGACATATTCATCCTTTTGTTACAATTTAACTAAGCCTTTAAAAACCTTGTAAGTATGCGTTCTAAATTTCTTAAAAAAAATACTTACAAGACCTATCATTTATTAATTTTTAAACATGTAATAGGCCGCCTGATTTTATATAAATAATACTCAGGCGACTTAAACCACTATGCTCTGTGAGCCTGTGCTTTTTCTTTATGCTTAATAACTTGGCGGTCTAATTTATCAATCATATGGTCAATAGCGACATACATGTCTTCTTGTGTGTCTTCTGCAAATAACTTTGCACCACTAATTTGTACAGTTGCTTCTGCTTTTTGCTCTAATTTTTCCACTGTTAAAATCACATGAACATCAACAACGTTATCAAAATGACGTTTTAATTTGCCAACTTTTTCTTCCACGTGTTGTTTCATTGCTTCTGTTACATCAACATGATGACCTGTTATGCTAACTTGCATATCCTTCTCCTAATTATAATGTTCTGATAAAAATAATTTTGTATTGTACTACTTTCTTACAAAAGCCGCTTTCTTTGGCTTGATGATGGAATAGAACTTGCCTCACGATACTTTGCTATGGTTCGCCTCGCAACATTTATTCCTTTCTCTTTTAACAACTCCGCCATTTTATTATCACTTAACGGCTTTACTGGATTCTCATTACTCACTAACTCTTTTATAAATGCCCTAATAGCAATTGCCGAACATTCACCGCCACCAGCAGTAGAAACATGGCTAGAAAAAAAGTATTTAAACTCTATCACTCCATTAGGTAAGTGCATATATTTCTGTGTTGTTACTCTAGAAATAGTTGATTCATGCAACTCTAATTCTTCAGCAATATCCCTTAACACCATTGGTTTCATAGCAATAGCGCCATGCTCAAGAAATTCTGTTTGTTTTTCTATGATACTTTTTGCTACACGTAACAAAGTATCATTTCTGCTATGCAAACTCTTAATAAACCAGCGCGCTTCCTGTAGATGCTCCTTCATACTGGTATTATCTTTACTATTATCAGCACGTTTAATTAAGCCAGAATAAAAAGGATTGACTCGTAACCTAGGTGAGATATCAGGGTTCAATTCCACGCGCCACCCCCCCCCCACTTTAGCAACAAACACATCGGGCACAATATATTCTGATACTTTAACGGCAATCGCTTCACCTGGCCTTGGGTCTAATGAACGCACCAAGCTAATAATAGCTGTTAACTTAGACTCAGATACGAGCAATTTCTTCATTAATTTGGCTCTATCTTGCGCAACTAATAAATCTAAAAATCGCTCAACTAGTTCCAGTGCTTCTGCTTTACAGGGGGTTGTATCATCTAACTGAGATATTTGTATCCGCAAACTATCTTGTAAATTTTCCGCCGCAATACCTGACGGATCAAACTGCTGTATTCGATGCAAGGTAGTATAAACTTCAGCTAGATCTAATTCTTCTAGCTGTAATAACATACCTTCGTGCAGCTCATCTACCGTCATACTCAAAAAACCGCATTCATCAATTGCATCAATAATCGCAATCGCCAAAACACGATCCCTGTCGGTAAAAACTTGCATTTCCATTTGCCAAGTCAAATGATCTTGAAGGCTTTCTGCTTTACTACGTTGCGTTTCAAAATCCGGAAAATCATTATCTGCTGCTGGTGCAGCTGCAGTTCCCATCTGTACTGATTCAAAAACATCATCCCACGATGTATCTATCGGTAATTCATCTGGAATATCTGATTGTGACCCATCACTTTTAATCTGATCACTGACATCCACTTTCTCTTCAACAAGCTCTTGGTTTGCTAAAGATGAAAGCTCTTCCTCTTCAACCTCAAGCATCATATTAGAATCTAAGGCTTGTTGAATTTCTTGCTGTAAATCCAGTGTAGATAGTTGCAGCAGCTTAATTGCCTGCTGTAACTGTGGGGTCATTGATAACTGCTGCCCCATTCGAAGCTGTAATGACTGCTTCATTTAAACTCCATTAATCGCGGCTGATTATTTGTTATTATCATAAACTGAAATTTTCGCCCAAATAAACACGTCGTACCTCTTCATTCGCAACGATTTCTTCCGAACTGCCTTCTGCAATCACTTTCCCAGCATTCAATATATAAGCTCTATCACAAATACCCAATGTTTCTCTGACATTATGTTCAGTAATTAATACGCCAATATTACGCTCTTTTAAGTGCGAAATAATTTTCTGTATTTCCAGGACTGAAATAGGATCAACTCCTGCAAAAGGCTCATCTAATAAAATAAATTCAGGATCAGTCGCTAAAGCACGTGCAATTTCTACGCGCCGTCGCTCACCACCCGATAAACCCATGCCTATATTATCGCGTATATGGGTAATACTAAATTCATCTAACAAATCATTAATAATTTGCTCTCTTTGACCCTTTAATAACTCCTTCCTTAACTCCAACACTGCACGCAAGTTATCCGCCACACTCAATTTTCTAAACACAGAAGCTTCTTGCGGCAAATAACCAATCCCTAATCGAGCTCTTTCGTGCATAGGGTAGGCGGTAATATCTTTGCCACCATAAAAAATCTTGCCTGCATCTGCTTTTACCAGCCCCACCAGCATATAAAAGCTCGTGGTTTTTCCTGCACCATTTGGCCCTAATAAGCCAACAATTTCATTACTATTAACAGACAAAGAAACATCAAACACAACCGTCCGTTTGCCATAAACTTTGCCTATCTTTTCTGCTCTTAATTCTGCCATTATTCTGTACTAGGTTCACTGTTTGGCTGTAAAGTGACATGTACACGCTTATCACTCAACTTACTATCACCTGCTTTAATAATTTCACTCTCAAGGTCATACTCAATAAACTCACTGGCCGTTTTATTACCACCCCGCCATAACACAGCGCTTCCTGTCATAACCAATAATCGCTTAAGTGGATTATAATTAATTGTTAAAGCTCTACCATGAAGGGATTTTTTACCTTCTTCTGCTGTTTGCTTTATCTTAACAAGATTACCTGTCGCAATCATTTTTTGTATTTCGCGTTTATCATCCATATAAATAACAACTTTATCCGCATCCATTCGCAAACTTCCCTGAATGATAATCACATCACCCATGTAAATACTAACACCTTCTTTATCATCAAAAAAACCAGAATCAGACTCCAGTGTAACAGGCTCCTTTGTATCACCTTCTAATGCAATAATAGGAAATGTCGCCAATAGTAAACAGAAGAAATAGCCTAAGCGGCTTACCTTATTTATAAACATACAGCCCTCTTACTTTTGATAATAACTCTATTCGCATGGGTGACTCATAAAATAATTTCATTCCAATGCCTGATATCGTATCTTGCCCCATTACCATTTCAGCCCACTCAACCGTTTCAGCAAACTGTTTTTTTGGTTCCACCATTAAATTACGGGTTTGAATATCGATCTGCTGCCCTCCCTCTGCTGCTTTCCTTTTTATATCCACATGACCTTTAAGAAAAAGCGTCTCACCTGAATCAGCAAAAACACCTTCTTCAGAGCTGACCACCCAAGGCGGCGCTAACATTTTAAATATAATATTAACGGGGTTAATTAATTTAACTTCTGAAGTATCACGATAATGTACCGCATAATCAGCAATTAATTTATTACTAGGCACACCAAACTCATCCATTTGTAACTTTGTGTAGCCTACCGAAAAGTAATCCACATCATGCTCAGCTTTCGCTAACTGTTTAACTTCAATGACTTCAGGCATGCGCTTCAACATCCACATAGAAAACACTGCCAAAATAACTAAAGCAACAAAGCCTTTATAATTCTGCAGCATTATTAAGTTTTAAATGATTCAACCAACGCCTCCAATTTACCCTGTGATTGTAAAATAAAATCACACACTTCACGCACCGCACCTTGCCCACCTGACAACTCAGTCTGCCAATCAACATAAGGTAAAATTTGTTCATTTGCATTTCTTACCGCAACGGCAAAACCAACGCGCGTAAAAACAGGTAAATCAATTAAATCATCACCTACATGCGCAACTTCATCAGCATTACACCCTGTTTTATGTAAGATTTCTTCTAGTGCAATACCTTTTTCTAGCTTTCCTAAATAAACTAATTTAACACCTAACATTGCCATTCTTAGCTCAACAGGTTTAGAGCTACGCCCAGAAATAACTGCAATTTGAATTCCCGCTTTTTGCATTAGCTTAATACCTAAGCCATCTTGCACATTAAAGCCTTTATATTCTTTACCTTTATTATCAAAAAATAAAGTACCATCTGTTAAAACACCATCTACATCTAAAACCAATACTTTAATTTTCTTAGCTTTCTCAATTCTACTCTGCATATACTTTACTTCTTTTAATTTTGATAAAATCCTTAAGACCTCTGGTTAAATTGCTTAAAGCTTCCTTAAGCATCACACAACATATAACATTTACACCTACTAAGCAGCTACAACCAGCGTACTTTGATAAATAACCCATTGGTAATACAAATAAGCTGATAACAAACCAGCACCTTCCCAGCGATTAATCTTGCCCAGTTTCACAAAGCTGGCGCCCAAAAGAAACAACACCGCTGTAAATGCTAATAAAACAGGAAAATCACGTTCTAAAACACTAGACTCAACCAAGCCCGGTGCAATCAAAGCAGGTAAAGAATACACCGCTAAAAGATTATAAACATTCGAGCCAATCACATTCCCAATGGCTAAATCATCCTCACCTTTCAGCACACTACTAATAGAAGCCGCCAGCTCTGGCAAACTGGTTCCTAAAGCAACAATCGTTAAACCAATAACTAAATCACTGACACCCATTGTATGCGCAATATTAACCGCCGCCCAAACTAGGACTTTAGAGCTGATTAATAAACCTACTAAACCCACCACTAAATAGATCCACGCTTTTTTCGTTGGCAATGCATTAGGTAATTCATCTTCTATTTCTTGAGTTAGAATATCCTGATTATTACGTGCTTTTATCCCAGACCGAATCAGCCAATATAAAAAAGCAACTAAAGCCAGCAACATAAAAATGCCATCTAAAACACTTAAGCCATCCAAAGCCAATACATAACAAAAAATACTAATCAGCATTAAAACAGGTAATTCACGCCTTAATAAACCCGAATGGAAAGCAAGCGGGGCAATTAAGGCAGTACAACCTAAAATCAACCCCATATTAGCGATATTAGACCCAATTGCATTACCAATTGCTAAACCAGGGTTCCCCTGAAAAGAGGCAATAGAAGAAACAAGAATCTCGGGCGCTGAAGTCCCTAAACCAACAATGGTTAAACCAATTAATAATGGCGAAACCCCAAAGTTTTTAGCGATAGCAGAAGCGCCATCCACAAACCAATCTGCGGCAAACACTAAAACAACCAGCCCAAGAGCTAAAACAAGATAATCCATCTGAATATTATATGTTGGTTTAAAAATTGCTTGTATTGTGCCATAAAAATTGAAGCAGTACTGCTATCCACACACAAAAGGCGGTAATAATTCACTTTACTGAATTATTACCGCCTTTTAAAATTTCTTTCAATTTATATAAACCGCTTAAGAAAGCCCACAATCAAGTCTAATTATTTTTAGCCCGTTAAAACAGCCAATATTTCCCACGAAGTTTGTCGCAACAAAACAACCATTACTACTCTCTTCGTTAAAATAGCGACCGTTTTTCTACCTAAATTCTCAGCAACTTAATCAAAGTCCCCTTACGTATTCTGTACAACTATATTAGGAAATTTACTGCTGAAATCTTTGCTTTTTAGTGCTAATTTAGCAGACATTTTACGCGCAATTTCTCGGTAAATTTCTGCAGGACGACTATCAGGTATTGCAACTACTGTTGGACGGCCAGAATCTGCAAATTCACGAATTTGTTTATCTAAAGGTAAAGAGCCTAATAATTCTAGGCTATTTTTCTCTGCCATCGCTGCACCGCCACCTTCACCAAAAATAGCTTCTTCATGGCCACAATTACTGCAAATATGCATGCTCATATTTTCTATGATTCCTAGCACTGGTACATTTACTTTTTCAAACATACCCAAACCACGCTGTGCATCAATCAAAGCAATATCTTGCGGTGTCGTCACAATAACAGCGCCACTAACAGGAATCTGTTGTGATAATGTTAGCTGAATATCACCTGTCCCTGGAGGTAAATCAACGATAAGGTAATCTAAGTTATCCCAATTAGTATCACTTAAAAGTTGCTGTAAAGCGTTAGTCACCATTGGGCCACGCCAAATCATAGGCTGGTCAGCATCAATTAAATAGCCGATAGAAATCGTCTGTATGCCATAAGATACTTTAGGCATCATAGTTTTATTATCTTTGCTATCAGGGTACCCTGATAAACCCAGCATTGTAGGAATACTTGGCCCATAGATATCAGCATCTAAAATACCCACTCGTGCCCCTTCAGATGCCAAAGCAAGTGCTAAATTAACAGAGGTTGTTGATTTACCTACCCCGCCCTTGCCTGATGCAACAGCAATGATATTTTTAATGTTTTTAATAGGTTTTAAGCTATTTTGCACACCATGCGTCACAATTTTAACGCTAATATCGACATCAACAGCTTCAACACCTTCCATTGCTAGAAGTTTATCGGTAATTTGCTGTTTAAAGCCTTCAATAAAACTTTTAGCGGGATAACCCAGTTCAATTTTTAATTGCATACATCCATTTTCAACCTGCAATGATTTAACCGATTTAGCCGTTACTAAGTCTGTATTTACATTGGGATCAATAATATTTTTTAATTCGTTTTCTATTTGCTCTTTTTTAATCATAGGAGTTCAACTACTGAAATTAGATTACTTAAAATAATAACCTAGTATTTTACTAGGTTATGTTGAGTCATTCTAGTTTTAACAACAATTTGTCGCTGTTCATATCAAAATAATAAGCTATTTTATGCCATAATACACAGCTATTTTATTTACCTTTATGTCACCCTTTACCTTCTTTATGTCAGATAGAAAAATACTCATCACCAGTGCGCTCCCTTACGCTAACGGCCCTATCCATCTTGGTCATTTAGTTGAATACATTCAAACAGACATTTGGGCCAGATTTCAAAAAAAACGTGGCAATCAGTGTCATTATATTTGTGCCGATGATACGCACGGTACGCCCATTATGCTTAAAGCAGATCGGGAAGGTATTACACCTGAAGAATTAATTGCACAAGTTGGTAAAGAGCATTTACAAGATTTTATCGATTTTGGTATTGCTTTTGATAATTACCACAGTACGCACTCGGAAGAAAATAAACATTTTTCTAGCCTTATTTACACACGATTACGCGATGCCGGGCATATTAGCTCACGTAGCATTACACAAGCATACGACCCGAAAAAAGAAATGTTCTTACCGGATCGCTTTATTAAAGGTGATTGCCCCAAATGTGATGCTAAAGAGCAATATGGTGACAACTGTGAAGTTTGTGGTGCTACCTACTCTCCTATTGAGTTAAAAAATGCAGTTTCTGCGGTTTCCGGTGAAAAACCCATTGAAAAAGATTCGGTACATTACTTTTTTAATTTAGCAGATTTCAACGAGTTGTTAAAAACATGGACAACAACAGAAGGTCATCTACAGCCTGAAGTGAGTAACAAGCTTGCCGAATGGTTAGAAAGTGGCTTGCAAGACTGGGATATTTCACGAGATGCACCTTACTTTGGCTTTGAAATCCCTCATGCACCCGGTAAATATTTTTATGTCTGGTTAGATGCCCCTGTGGGTTATATGGCAAGTTTTAAAAACCTTTGTGACAAACAAGATCTAGATTTTGATGAGTACTGGGCTAAAGACAGCAAAACTGAATTATATCACTTTATTGGTAAAGATATTATTTACTTCCATGCTTTGTTTTGGCCTGCAATGCTAGAAGGAGCAAATTTTCGCCCCCCTAGTGCTGTTTTCGCACACGGTTTCTTAACGGTTAATGGCGAAAAAATGTCTAAATCACGCGGTACGTTTATCAAAGCACGCACCTATTTAGATCACTTAGACCCTGAATATTTACGCTACTATTTTGCCGCTAAACTTAGCTCTGGCATCGATGATATTGATTTAAGCTTTGAAGATTTCACCTTACGTGTGAATTCAGATTTGGTTGGAAAAGTAGTCAATATTGCCAGCCGCTGTAGTGGCTTTATTAAAAAACGCTTCGATGGAAAATTATCTGCACAATGTTCTGAACCTGAACTATTCGCACAATTTACTGCGGAATCTGAAAGTATCGCAGCCTTATATGAATCACGCGAATACGGTAAAGCCATGCGTGAAATTATGGCCTTAGCTGACAAAGCCAACCAGTATATAGATGATAAAAAGCCTTGGTTAGTCGCTAAGGAAGAAGGCAAAGAGCAAGAACTACATGACATCTGCTCGATGGGAATTAATTTATTCCGTTTGTTAGTTAGCTACCTAAGCCCTGTGCTACCAAAACTTGCAATGGACAGTGAGGAGTTCTTAAATATTGAAGCTCAACAATGGATTACTAAAGAAACCACTCCATTACTCAGTCATGATATCAAAGTATTTAAAGCCTTAATGACTCGTGTCGATGAAACTAAAATCGCAGCGATTATCGAAGAATCAAAAGAAAATTTAGAGAAAATTGCAGATCCAGTTACTCCTAAATTCGATCCGATTGCCCCTGAAATTGAATTTGATGATTTTGCTAAAATTGATTTACGTATCGCTAAAATTGTTAAAGCTGAACACGTAGAAGGTGCAAAAAAATTACTGCAACTTACCGTTGATATTGGTGACTCTCAAATTAACGTTTTTGCCGGTATAAAGTCTGCGTATGTACCTGAAGATTTGGAAGGAAAATTAACGGTTGTCGTCGCTAATTTAAAACCACGGAAAATGAAATTTGGCCTATCTGAGGGTATGGTTCTCGCTGCTGGCCCTGGCGGTGAAGACTTGTGGGTTTTACATCCTGATGATGGAGCTACTGCTGGCATGCGTGTTAAATAAAACCTGCTAAAAAAACCTAGCAGACATAAAAAAGGCCTACTAAGTAGGCCTTTTCTTTGCTCAAAACTTAATTATTAAGCTTCAATTTCAGCTAAACGATTAGCTAATAACTCTTCTAAAGACTCTAGTGCTTTTTCAAAGCCTTTGATACCTTCAGCTAGTTTTTCTGTTGCCATAGGATTTTCAGCATGCATTTTATCAAATGTTGCTTTATCAACATTGATTTCTGTAATATCCATTGTTTTAGCCGCTTCAGGATCTAATTTACGAGGTAAATCACCTTCAGTTGCTTGTAACTCAGCTAATAATGCTGGTGCGATAGTTAGTAAATCACAACCTGCTAATTCGGTAATTTCACCTAAGTTACGGAAACTTGCACCCATAACTTCTGTTTTGAAACCAAATTTTTTGTAGTAGTTGTAGATTTCTGTAACAGAAACAACACCTGGATCTTCAGCTGGATCGTAAGAATCACGACCTGTATCTTTTTTGTACCAATCAAGAATACGACCAACAAAAGGAGAAATCAGGGTAATTCCATTTTCAGCACAAGCAATCGCTTGGTGTAAGCCAAATACTAAAGTTAAGTTAGTATGAATACCTTCTGCTTCTAAAATTTTAGCCGCTTGGATACCTTCCCAAGTTGCTGCCACTTTAATTAAGATACGATCAGAATCAACACCAGCTGCTTTATATTGTGCAATTAAATCACGACCTTTAGAAATGGTAGCATCTGTATCATAAGATAAACGAGCATCAACTTCTGTAGAAACACGCTGTGGAACGATTTCTAAAATTTTTAAACCAAAAGATACCGCTAAACGATCAAATGCTAACACAGCCACTTCTTTTGCGTTTGCAGATGCACCTAAAGTTTCACGCGCAGCGTTTAATGTATCATCAACAATACCTTGATACTCTGGCATTTGAGCTGCCGCAGTAATTAATGAAGGGTTTGTTGTTGCATCACGTGGAGTAAATTCTTTGATAGCACCAATATTGCCTGTATCTGCAACAGCAACCGTTACCGCTTTAAGTTGATCTAATAAATTAGCCATAATAAGACACCTTATGTATTAAAAGTTAAAATAAAAAACAACATAGTTAAAGTATGTTGAAAAATTAGATAGGCTGAAAATAGCCATTTATAAATATTAGATTGAGTTTTTAAGACTATTACCTTATACATTAATAGCCTTTATGCATAAAAACAAAATCTACTTTCCTTAATTAGCATTAAGGAAAATAGATTTAAATATTAAATTAATTATCACTTTTGAGATTCAAATCAAAAGTGATAACTATCAAATATATCCGATTTAACAAGAATAACAATTAGAAAATTAAGCCACTACTTGTTTATCTGAAATTACTTTCTTTGCAAGATATTTAGCAACACGACTTGTTTGCATCGTTGAAATATCTTCTAAATATTTAGTAACACTTGAGTCAGGAATAATAACAACTACGGGTTTATTTTTATCTGCTAAAGATTTACTAATAACATACCGGTCAACACTACTTACAGTCGCTTCAGTACGATTTAATAAATACTTAGAAACACCGGTTGCTACAGATCTATTGCTAATAATATCTGCCAAATATTTAGCGACGCCAGTAGGAGCTTGTACATTCAATTCAGCCGCTGCATTTGCCTCTTTTTGGCTTTCAACATATTTAGCTACACCACTAAGTTCTTTGTCTTCAACACTCATCAAGCTCTCCTCAGATTTTCTCAGTTTTATTTTTTCAGTAATTCGAATATTTATCTCATCCTTTTCCACACTAGTCAACTCAACTACTGCTTCATTCTTAGCATTAAAATATTCATCAACACACGTTAACTTCTTAGAAAGAACGCCTGAATTACACGAATTACTACTCTGAGTTTCAATATATTTATCTACACTCGATTTAACACTCGGCTTAACGCGAGTCTCTTTATGATAAGTATTTTTCGCTACAGATTTATTAGGAAAAATTTTTGATAAAAACCCCATTATCTATCCTTTTTTACGCATATATTTTTCTACACCAGTTGTTTTTTCAGCTGCTGCTTTTTTTACTTCTACCAACCTTCTTGCTACATATTTAGCAACACCAGATTTTGGAGTAGGTTGATGCTTTTCCAAGTATTTAGTAACACCAGAAATTTTCGGTGCTTTATTTTTAAGGTATTGAGCTACCCCAGTTAATTTACTTGAGTCACCACCTGAGCTAGCTTTTAACCCAGATTTTTTACGGAATAAGAAAACTGCAACGGCTAATATAATAAGAGCCAATATTGGGCTTACACTTTCACCAGAAGCTGATGCTTCAGATGAGTCAGCATTTTCTGTATTACTAACTGAGCTTTCACCTGCTGAATTTGCAACATTAGATACTTTTGTATTATGTTTATAGCTTTCATCAGCAAATAAAACTTGTGGCTTAAATGTTGCTGCAGGGTAATTACTATCATCTTTAGCTTTTTCACCAAAATCTACTGTAGATTTTGAAGAAGAGCTACTATGCTCATAGCTTGAATCTTGGTATACAACTTTGGGCTGAAAATCCGCCGCTGGGTATTTGGTTCCTGCTGTTACAACCGAACTAGCAAGTAATAAGGCAGTAAAGATACCTTTTTTTAAATTATTTTTTTTCACGCAATTCACCTATTTATCGTAAGAAACGAAGACCACTGGTTAATGACCAGTGATCATTCGAAATTAGATACTCAACGTACCTAGTATTTGCTTACTCTAGAATTACAGTACTTCTTTAACCGTTTTAACAACGTTTTCTACTGTAAATCCAAAATGTTGCATTAATACGCCACCTGGTGCAGATTCACCAAAAGTATCGATACCAACAACAGCACCTTCTAAGCCAACATATTTACGCCAGAAATCAGTAACACCTGCTTCAACTGCAACACGTTTTACACCTGGAGTTAATACGCTATCTTTGTAAGCCTGGTCTTGACGATCAAATACATTAGTTGAAGGCATAGAAACAACACGTACGTTAACACCTTCAGTAGCTAGTGCTTCCTGTGCTTTCATCGCTAAATCAACTTCTGATCCCGTTGCGATAATGATAGCTTGTGCCTCACCTTTCGCTTCCAATAGAACATAAGCACCTTTACGCATTGAAGCAAAATCAGCAGTATCATGTTTACGTCCAGGAATACCCTGGCGGCTTAAGATTAAGCTTGAAGGACCATCTAAACGTTCAACAGCAGCCGTCCATGCAACAGCAACTTCAACTGAATCAGAAGGACGCCATACATCCATATTTGGAATTAAACGCATTGCTGATGTATTTTCAATAGGCTGATGCGTAGGACCATCTTCACCCTGACCAATAGAGTCATGAGTTAAAACAGCAACCGTACGAATTTTCATCAGTGCAGCCATACGGAAAGCACTTTTTGCATAATCAGAGAACATATGGAATGTGCCACCAAATGGCATTAAGCCACCGTGTAAAGCCATTCCGTTCATGATTGCATACATACCGAATTCACGTACACCGTAAGAGATGTAATTACCATTCTCTTTACCGCTAACGTGTTTGAAATCAGCACAGCTAGTTAGGTTAGAACCGGTTAAATCAGCAGAACCACCTAAGAACTCAGGTAGTACAGGTGCTAATGCAGCAATCATTTTTTGTGATGCTTGACGAGAAGCTAAACTTTCAGCCTTATCATTAACATCAGCAATAATTGCATCCGTTTTTTCTGTCCAGTTTGCTGGTAATTCTTTCGCCATACGACGTTTGAATTCTGCCGCTAGCTCAGGGAATTCTTTAGCGTAAGCTGCAAATTTAGCATCCCAAGATGCTTCTTTTTTAGCGCCTGCTTCTTTAGCATCCCAACCTGCATAGACATCAGCAGGAATTTCAAAAGGAGCTGAAGTCCAACCTAATTCTTTACGAGTTAATGCAACTTCTTCATCACCCAATGCAGCACCATGACAATCATGGCTACCTGATTTATTAGGTGAACCAAAACCAATAATTGTTTTACAACAAATTAGTGTTGGTTTGTCAGTTACTTTTTTAGCATCTACAACCGCAGCATTAATTGCATCAGAATCATGGCCGTCTACAGAAATAACATGCCATTGGTAAGCTTCAAAACGTTTAACTGTATCGTCTGTATACCAACCATCAATATGACCATCGATAGAGATGTTGTTATCATCCCAGAACGCAATTAAGTTACCTAAACCCCATGTACCCGCTAAAGAGCAAGCTTCATGAGAGATACCTTCCATTAAACAACCATCACCTAGGAATACATAGGTATTATGGTCAACGATATCGTGACCTGGACGGTTAAATTCAGCTGCTAATAACTTTTCAGCCATTGCAAAACCAACACCATTAGTGATGCCTTGCCCTAAAGGGCCGGTTGTTGTTTCAATTCCAGGAGCATAAGTATACTCTGGATGTCCCGCACATTTAGAATGTAATTGACGAAATGTTTTTAACTCATCCATTGGCAAGTCGTAACCTGACAAATGTAACAATGAGTAAATTAACATAGACCCATGACCATTAGATAGAAGAAATCTATCACGATCAGACCAATTTGGATTGCTAGGGTTATGCTTTAAATGATCATTCCATAACACTTCTGCTATATCAGCCATTCCCATTGGTGCACCTGGGTGACCTGATTTAGCTTTTTGTACGGCATCCATGCTTAAAGCGCGTATGGCGTTCGCAAGTTCTCTACGCGAAGACATATTCTTCTCCTGAATTTTATAAATTAGTAAACGTAAAAGAGACATGAGTTTTCTTCATGCCTCTATTTGAAATTCTTGGTTAGCAGAAAAAAAACGAGCAGCAAAGCTACTCGTTTCTTTATGCTATTCCATATTAGCGTGTCTTTCTCTCATCTTCTCTTCTGGAATACCTTTTTCCCAGATCATATGAGCAATTACCGCTTCTAAGAAACATAAGGTAGATAGTTCAAAAACAGTTCCCATTGGCATACCTTTTACTGTTTCATACAGCTCTTGTTTACCAACTTGAAAAACACCATCAGATAAATCACCGATAGTCGATTTCTCTTTTGAACAAATCAATACAATTTTTGCACCCACGCTTTTCGCTTTCTTTGTGAATGCTACTAATTGCTCTGTTTCTCCCGAGCCAGAAATGATAATTAATAAATCACCATCCTTAATGCTAGGAGTAACAATTTCACCTACCATGCTAACATCGTAACCACTATGCATTAAACGCATACCTAGAAAGTTACCGACTAACTTTGAACGACCCGCACCAGAGATAAAAATCCTCCGTGCATTATCAAACATTGCAGTCATTTGCTCTGCATAAGCAAGATCAGTCGCATCAAGAATTTCTGAAATCTTATTAACGACTAATTGCTGATTTTCTTGTTGCCACATATTGATTCTCCGCCTTATGCAGCATCTACTAATTCACGAATTTCACGTGCTGCTTCTGCTGGAGATGCTGCACCGTAAATAGCTGCACCAACAACAATGATGTCTGCACCAGCACGAACTACGTCTTGTACTGTAGATTGGTTAATACCACCAGCAACAGAAACACGTACGTTTAGCGCTAAGTCAGCAATTAATGCTAAGTCATCGAAAGGTGTGTGGCCAGCTGCCTGTGCATCAAGACCTGTGTGAACACCAACGATTTGCGCGCCAGCTGCAACACATTCTCTTGAAACTGCTGCTTTATCAGCAACGTTGATTAAATCAATTTGTGCTTCTGCACCGTTTGCGTTTGCAACGTCAATAACACCTTGGCAAGTCGCTAAACCAGAAACGCCTAATACTGTACAGATATCTGCGCCAGCTTCGTAGAAAGGAGCTGATTCATATCCACCAGCATCCATAGTTTTTAAATCAACTAAAAGTAGGTGATTAGGAAATCTTGCTCTTAGCTCTTTTACTAAGTTAATACCGTTATGCTTGATACATGGTGTACCGATTTCGAAGATATCAACAGAATCAGCCACTTGCTCAGCAAGTGCTACAGTTGCGTCGAAATCTAAAGAATCTAATGCCATTTGAATTAATGGTGTTGCCATGTTAATACTCCAATTTAGTTATAATTTTGTGACATACTTTTATTTTTATGCGAACGGAACTTTAAATCAGAATGCTGGTCAATGTCAATCTCTATTGGCATTTAAAGCTCTATTTAACTTTCTTTGCATAGTTCTTTCAGCAACTAACCATTCTCGGCTTTAGCTGAAATAACCCCTCTAGTTATTTGTTTTTTAACAAGAAGAATTTTACATTTTACAGTAATCTTCCATTTTAGCTGCTTAAAACATCTTTTTATCTAGATAGCATTCTTGTTCTTTTCTTTTTGTAGCTTTTCCTGCCCGATATATTCAAATAAAGTCACTATACAACTTATATTCTCTATTTTTTGTATTTTAACAGAAACTACTTTAGCCTCCTCTTTATATAATAAGCCCATCAAATACACATTTGATGCTGATACGATTACTTTAACTCGTGTTTCATCAAAACCTGAATAGTCATTAATACCCTTCAAAGCATCTATAACTTCCTTACGCATTGCGACATCCTTATTCATTACCTCCGCACCCGCTAGAGGCATAAGCTGCAATTCATTATATATGACTCGTATATTTTTTATAATTCTAATATTCGCAATAATTTTATCTCTTGCTGCTGCTGTTTCCGCCTCTCCTGTGACTATAACCTTCCCTTTATACGCACTTACTTTGGCTCGTACTTTCTGGTTTAACTCACTTAATGACTCAATTATACTAACTGCATTTTTCTCAATACCTGCATCTATTAAAATTTCTTCACGAGACCTTCTATCGTGCAAAAACTCCATCCCAGTTAAATTTGCCATAACCTGCGTACAACTTGTCAGCATTAATAACATCACAATGACTATATTTTTTTTCATGTCAATTGATTACCAAATAACTGACTATCTACCAAATCACATACACAGTGCGTTATTAACATCTGACTCTCATTTATTCTATGCACAACCTGACTAGGAATACTAACACAAAGGTCATTTTCACGTAACGCCCCCTCTAAAGACATATCATTTTCACCAGAAAATAAGATCACTGGCATATTTTTATCATGTGCCGCATTAATCAACTTTAATAAACTCAGCGTATCTCCATCAATATAATAGATTAATAAAATATCATTATTTTGCCCAAGCGCCCGCAATTGTTTGGCATAAACCTCATCATAACTTTGCATACTTGCGATGCTGCTAATCATTTGCACATCATTAACTAAAGAAATTGCAGGCAAAGACGGCCTCTCTCTTGCAAATCGATTAATCATTAATGAAACAAAATATTGTGCATTTGAAATTGACCCTGCATTACCACAGCAAAGTATTTTTTTATCTGCCAATAGAGCATCAACAATTTTTTGTGCTGCAACCTCTATATACTCTCCTTTTTCGGCCATTACTATTTGCTGAGTTTGAATACTCTCAGTAATTTGGTGCTTTATATTTTCTTGCAAGCTCATAATTTAAAAGGCGCTTTTTATCCATACAGGCGCACTTTCTCCTGTTATCCCTACAACATCAAAGCGTATAGGTGATTTTATTTTTGATTGCTGCAAATAGTGCTGTGTTGCTGCAATAATCTTTTTTTGCTTTGTCTTAGTAATACTTTCTATAGCCCCACCATAAAAATTATTTTTCCTATACCTCACTTCGACAATAACTAGAAACTCACTATCTTGCATTAGCAAATCTAACTCACCTAATTTACATAGATAATTTCGTTCTTTTAATTTTAGCCCTTGCTGCATTAAATACCGAAGAGCCAAATCTTCGTAATACACACCTTTTTTAATCGTGGTTAAATTATTATTCATTAACTAACTTAGGCTTTAGTTGAGGCTCACCTATCTCTTCATCTTCAGTCATTAACTTCGCTAACCCTTGTTCAAAATTTGCACATACAAGCTTTCTTTCTATTCTGTTCGCATCATTTAATGATAGCTCACCTGTCGCCCCTTGGTACTGCATGGTTTTTAATTCATTCAAATGCGGCACAACATTGTAAGCATCCATTCCAAAGGCAATTAAACTAAGAAATTTATCAGGGAACTGCTGCCAAGTTTCACTCAAAGCCTGCATCGTCAAATCACCTTGATATACACCTTTAAATAACCACGGAATCGTACAAAACCTCACGCCATTAAGGTCGATATTATTCATCAAGTCTTGCTGCCCACCATATACCCGAGATAAGCCGTAGACTGGAACACCACCGGCCCGATGGTGATAGAACTGAGGATTAATAAGTCGTGACTGCTGATGATTTGCCACCATAAAAATAACATCAATATCCTGTCGCCTACGTGAATTATATTCAATAGCACCTGCTACCTGCCGTAATTTACGGTATCGAAATTCACTTTCTTGTACATTCAACATTGCTTTAACAGGCTCACTAAAATCCGTTATGCCTAATGTAAACTTCTGTACTGCTAGTACTTGTCCTTCGGTCGCCTCCCAGGCTGTCTGAAAATAACCTGCAATACGCTCACCCATCATGCTATCTGGCGCCAAAATCAACGCATTTTGGTATCCTTCACTCTGCGCTTGTGCAACAGCTTGGTTTACCTCGTCAATTGGACTTAGGGCAAACTGGTATAAATTTGCATCACTTAACTCTTCAGCATAATTTAAACCTAAAATTGGCACTTTTAGCGCCCCTGCTTTTACTAACTTTTTTAAAGTCTTTTTATTCAGTGGACCAATAATTAACTGCGCACTCTCAGTAACTGCTTGCTGATATAACAAATCAATGGCTGACTTGCTGGTATCATAAAAACGTATACTAGGCCGCAAGACTTCTTCTTGCTGATAATAAGCAGCCATAAAGCCCTCTTTTATCGCCTTTGCATGCTCAGTATACACACCAGATTCCGGCAAAAAGACTGCGATATTCCGAATATTAGCAACAGATAACTGAATATTTAAAAAATACTCTGATGTAATCAATGCGTGTGCCGGATGAAATAAATAACGCCCCTCCCACTCGCTTAACTGGTGTTTAAACTCTGGAGTGCCTTTTAGCTCCGTTCTTTCTATGATCGCCAATTCAATCCAACCGGTATATAGCTCGTTTTGTTGCTGTGCTACCTTCTGCTCCAATGTATCTAAAGGCATTAAATTTAACAATGCCATAATTGCTCTTTGGTTCCGCAGCTTTTCTTCATGTTCAATTAAAAACTGGCTTAGTAAAATTCGCTCTTGCACACTTTTATTTAATTGACCTATCAACGCATAAGCAAATGCATTTGACTCGTAATAAATCTTTTTCTGCTCAGAAGTTAAGCTACTCTCTACAACTAAAATTAAATGCTCAATTGCCTGCTCGGCCCCTCCTTCATTTAAAAATAGCTGTGCAGATAATAACCTCCATTGATTACGTTGCTGCTCAGTTAGCTGATTAACATCAACTGAATTCATTATTAATGCTGGTTTTGCATCTTGCCCTGCGTTAAATTGAGCTTGCGCAGCTTGTAATTTAAAAAACTCAGCTTGTTGAGGCCTTTCTTGTGCTAAACGCAAAAATAAATCAGAGGCTTGCTGATAATGTTTTTTAGCTAACAACTCCTCTGCTTCATAAGTAATTTGCAACGTTTGTTCATACTGCGCTCTTCCCTCATTAGGCTGCGAAACACAACTCGCAACCAAAAAAATAGATAAAAAAGCCCACCGTTTTGCATTTCTTCTCAAAAATAACACGCCTAACCTGCTCCAATAATAAAAACTAACCATCACCGATACTTCACGCTTATACAATACGCAACGTATAATACTACTATTATTATCCAGCGCGCCCTAATACCCTAAAATTAAAAATATGTCCCAATCACAAGGTTCTCTTTATGTTATTGCAACCCCTATCGGCAATTTAGCTGACTTTAGCCTACGAGCAATTGAAACCCTAAAAGATGTTGATATTATTTGTGCAGAAGATACTCGACACGCACGCACATTATTGCAACATTATAGAATAACGACGCACTGTATTGCATTACACCAGCATAATGAAGAACACGCAGCGGCAGGTTTAATAGAAAAAATAAAAACGGGTACATCAATAGCCATTATTTCCGATGCCGGTACTCCGTTAATTAGCGATCCTGGCATGCCCTTAGTTGCTTTAGCGCACTCCGAAGGCATTCAAGTCTCCCCTATTCCTGGTGCTTGTGCATTAATTGCTGCTTTATCCACCTCTGGGCTACCTGTTAGCCACTTTACCTTTTTAGGGTTTCTACCGCGCACTTCTAGCGCTCGGCAAAGCTTATTCAAAGAACAACTCAATACACCACACACTTGGGTTTTTTATGAATCATGCCACCGCATTGCAGCATGTATTGAAGACTTATCTAGTGTACTACCAGCAAACCATGAAATTTCTATTGCCAGAGAAATAACAAAACTACACGAAACTATCATTAAAACCAGCATTGAAAAAATGCTATTACTTGTTAATGAAGATAGCAATATGCGCCGCGGTGAATTTGTAGTGATGGTCAGCCCCAAACCCATAGAAAAAAAACCAGAATCATTAAATGAACATCAATTAATGACACTGACACTATTATTAAGCGAATGCAGTATAAAAACAGCCGTCAGCTTAGCCGTTAAAATTACAGGAGTTCGCAAGAAATTACTCTACCAAACTGCCTTACAACTAGCAGCACAGAATCAATCATAACCAAACACACTCAAATCGGCTATAATACTCAGTAGAGTTGGTCAGGCAGTCGCTTTATTTACTTGTTTACAATTAATACAGAGGAAAGTCCGGGCTCCACAGAGCAAGATACCAGATAACTTCTGGGAGGCGTGAGCCTATGGAAAGTGCAGCAGAAAATAAACCGCCTGATACCTTCGGGTATTCGGTAAGGGTGAAATGGTGCGGTAAGAGCGCACCGCGCAGCTGGTAACAGCTGTGGCATGGTAAACCCTATCTGGAGCAAGATCAAATAGAGAAGCAGACGCGCTGCTCGCGCGGCTTCTGGGTAGATCGCTTGAGCCATAAGGTGACTTATGGCCTAGATGAATGGCTGTCCTAGACAAAACCCGGCTTACGACCAACTCTACTTAATTCTCGACTTCTTTATTAACAAGACACAACAATGTCTTTTACTTAAACTAAATAAATTATGTCATTCTCACCTTCCTCAGATGATCGCGAAAAAGCAATTAGCGCTTTATTACATTTTTGTCATGTGCGCAGCTATCCAAATAAAACCACTATTATTCACCCCGGCGATACTGGTGACTGTTTACATTTTATTATTGAAGGTTCGGTTAGTATCCATGTTGAAGATGATAATAACCATGAACTAATTCTCGCTTATCTAAATAAAAATAATTTTATTGGTGAAATTGGTATTTTTAAAGGCTCAGAAATTCGGCAAGTTTCTGTTAAAACAAGATCTGCTAGTAAATTAGCTGAAATTAGCTATGACTGCATCCACACACTACTCAAAACAGATTTAGCTCCTTTTGCATTAGATTTGCTTTATTTATTTGGAGAACAACTTTCTGTTCGTCTACTAACTACTAGCAGAAAATACTCTGATTTAGCCTTTATTGATGTTGAAAGCCGTGTTGCCCATGCCCTTATTGACTTAACCAAAGAGCCTGATGCAATCACTCACCCAGATGGCATGCAACTACATATTACTCGCCAAGAAATTGGCCGCATTGTAGGTTGCTCTCGTGAAATGGCTGGCCGTGTACTAAAAGAAATGGAAAATAAAGAACTTATTTCAGCGCATGGAAAATCTATTGTTGTTTTTGGCACACGCTAAAATCAATTACCCTATAAAGAAATAGTTACCACCTACTCATAAAAATACGCTTGAAACTCTTCACGAAAGACTTGATGACATTGCTCACAACTCTCCCTTAGTTGAGTAAATTTTAACTCAACGTTACCTTTATCGTTCTGCAATACTAACTCAGCTAACTCTTTTACTGTTGTATGCGTTTTTTTATCCAACTTTTTAAACGCACCCATTTCTGTATTGATATAAGCAAAAATCCTTAATTTCTCAAATAATGGTGGCGCTGGATGCTCGGCAATTAATAGTGAATTTTGGCTAACTAACTCCCAGTCTTTCTGAGCAATACCTTGCTCAATTTGTTGCATATTAACTTGCATTCCCTGCATGATTTCACGTATTTTCATCGGCTCTTCATTTGTTTCAGCATAAGCTGAATTAGCCATTAAACTAACTATCACGAATTGACTCGCAACGACCAACTTCCTCATTTTATTACTCCAATAATTTATTCTATTAAAAATGGAACTGCGATCTTTAGTCGCGGAATACTTGATGTGTGATTGCAGCGGCTAAAGACCGCTGCTCCGTTTAGTTCAAATCACGCACCTTCTTGATTTTGAATATACAAAGCCTTAATACCTTACCCCGCAGCTCTTCTCGCAAGGGATTATATTTATTTTAAATTTTCGCAAAGTCGTTACTTAAAAACTATATTTTATTTCTGAAAAAACTCGGCCATTATCTTTTATCGCTTGATAAAAAGGAATCAAACTACTGCCAGCAATATAATGTACAACCCCTGCATTCAAAGAAAGCGCATCGGTCGCCTTATAGTCCAGCCATAAACGCTGAAACCCACCATCAAAACCACTCCCTACTCCATTACCGAAAGCTAAAGATAATAAATAATTAATTTGTGCATTATCATGATCAAAACTATAAGACGAACGAAAAGCCATTTGCATACTGTCTTCACGCACAAAATCAGGAAACACATTTTGTGCAACAGCTTCCTCTATACTCATGGTCAACATTTTATCTTCGTAATTAAAAATATGCCGGTTTGCAAATTCCAATGAGATAACGGTATCCTTGATTCCCATATAATCCACACCGATTAAGGCATCTAAACGATTTTTTCGCCCCGTACTGCGATAATTAATATCCGTTATTAAAGCTAACTCGCCTTTTAACAACCAACTTCCTATCACCACATTGCCCGCAGTACCCACCATATTAATTAAATCAACCGTCCGTATCGCCCCTACACCTGAATATTGCACACCAAAACGATTATCAAAAACACGTGCAAAATAATAAGACATATCCCTGCCGGTAAAATGCCCGTCTAAACTTAAGGCATACTGCATATTTTCACCGCTCCAATTATGCTTCTCTCGCTCAGGAAACTTTGCGTAAGGAATCGGTGTGCCAAAGGTATCGCTGGGGCGATAGTCACTGCCAAATGCTGGCTCAATCTCCAATCTAGGTTCATGAATAATAATGCCACTCAACCCCCAATCACCAAAATAATAATCCAAACGAGTCATTAACTCACTCAAACGCTGATCCTCAATATCAACCATACCAGGAGAGCGATTATCCAAAGGATTAATAATATCTGTCACACGGATAGAATCAGACTTACCCCAAATAACCTTTTGTCGCCCTACTTTTATATCTAAATTTTTAGTTAATGAACCTTGAATATAAGCATCTTTAATATCTAAAAAATATTCATATCGATCTAAAACATCATCCGTGTACCCCGATTTACCTTTAATAGCCCATGCACTGTCATACCATGCAATAGCTTCAATTTTAGAGCGCCAATTTTTACTATGTTTCATGTCTAAAGTAAGTCCTGCCTTGAACTTTAGCGAAGATAGCCCACTAAAATCCATTGGCATATCACCTGGCGCTACAGTACTCTCACTGGCCTGCATATAATTATAAGAAAACTGCAAAGCCCCATAACCACTAATGCGATACCAATCTTCCTTATGGCTTTCTAGCGCCTTATTTTCTAGCGGTTTTTGAACGACAATCTCTAAATCATCAAAGCCACTTTCATCTAAATCTCCCAACTCATCTTCAATGGGCTCATCAAAACCTGACATAGCCTCATCCAGCTCATCAGCATTTAAGCTAAATGAAGATAATAGAGTAAAGAATAAAAGCAGCGCTTTCATTTACAAGCCTTTTTCGATGCGGCGTACCGTAAAGAATGAATCATCTAAATCTTGATTAAATTTAACATCACTAAGCTTTAATAGGGTTTTATGTAACAGCTTTTTATCTTGTGTGGTTTTCATTTCAATTTCAGTTGCGACCCAAATACCCTCAATTAATTCTAACTTTTTCACATCCAGATACTTCTTTTTACCCTTCTCTTGCAAAATATGTAAAGCACGTACCACCACAAAATTATCTTGGCGTACAAACATATAAGATTTTTTATAGCCTGTTTCTGCAATGGTTTTTTCTGTTTTAGGGGTACTTTCCATGATCCAAACTTTATGCCCACGCACTTTGCTTTCTTTGGCGATACGATAGCTATAATCAGAAATATCTCGAGTTGTCATATCTGAATAAGTAAAATTAGACCCCATAAACGAACTACTTTTATCACTTGAGGCAATGCGCTTGGTTTTTTGCAGTGCCGATAAATATAACCACTGATCATCATCAAGCTTTGATGCATCATAATCATAAGTTAAAAATGCCGTATTACGCACATTCGCAGGCGAGATAAAAAAGATCACATTGTGTGTTGCATTTTTTTTATCCATTGAATGATTTTTCATGACTCGAATACGTTGATTGCCATTTTTATCAATCAAAGTCATTTCCATGGTGGAAATTAACTTATCACCATCATCACGAGCATCATCACGAGCATCAACACGCTGTGCAATTTCATCTGCCGTTAATGCAAAAACCACGGCTGGCATCAATAAACAATAAATTAAAGCGATTTGTTTTAGTTTCATTTGATTTCTCTCTCAATTAATAACTGATGTTACGCATAAGTAACAATATTCTAAGATGTGAGTTGTTATTGTAGGGGCAATCCCTTGTGGTTGCCCAGAATGGACACAATATCCACAAACAACGGCTACCCTTTAACGCTGTGATATGCAGGTACCCACAAGGGGCACCCCTACGGTGGCATTGGGTGCGTAACATCAGTTAATAAAGATCTAATAATAGTTTTTGCTAGCTGTTTGCCAACAGGCTTCACATTTGATACTTTCAATGACTGACATCCTTCTTCCATAGCCAAAGCATTACGCAAAGGAATCGTTGCAACAAATAAGTTAATCGTGCCAACAATCATAAAATGTACTATCAAAGGCTCTGTTTTTTTAAAAACCTTTTCATCTACACCTTGCGCCAAAACTTGTTTTAATAAACGTAAAATACGCTGCATTTGCGTACGTGCTAATACAGGCAAGTTAGTCCCACCTGATGCCATTTCACGCATTAAAATAGCAGCGAAATAAGGCTTAGCCGCGCTTTCTTTAGCAAAAGTATTAATATGCATTGCTAATTTATCCTGCGCACCAGATTCTTGCTCCACTGCAACAATAATTGCATCCACTATTGGCGTAAATAAAGCCTCTAAACAATGTTCATAGAGCGTTATTTTGTCTTTATGGTGATAATAAATACTGGCTTTATTTACACCACATTGCTCAGCTAAATCATCCATAATCGCACCATCATACCCATGCTGTGCAAATAAACGCGTTGCGCCCATTAAGATTTTTTCTGCTGTTTTTATTTTAGCCATTTTTTACCCTGCCTTCCGTGGGTAGCTTAGGCTTAATAATCAGCTTTAACATAGCACCCACTAAAATTAAATCTGCCGCCATCGCAAATAAAACAATCACACCGGTAATTAAGCCAAAATTATATAAATTGGTCATATTGGCAAACATAAAGACAAAAAATCCTGAGCTTAAAACAATCGAGGTCATAAAAATAGCACGCCCTGTTGAATTAATAGTAAGTAAGATGGATTCATCTACATTCTCTGTTTCCACATAATAACGGTTAAAATTGTGCATAAAATGGATAGTGTCATCGACCACCATCCCAATAGCAATCGTGCCAATTAATACCGTAAATAAATCCAAAGGCAAATCAAAAATCACCATAAAAGCAATGCCCATCATAATCGGCGTTAAATTAGGGAACATACTCAACAAGCCCAATTTAACACTACCCAATAACAACATCATTAAGATGATAATAACTGCAAATGCAATCACATAGCTTTCTGCACTACTGGTAATTGCCTTGGTAATGGTATCGGATAAAATAGGTAAAGTTCCAGTCACCGCAACCGTTGCTACGCCCTCAAACTCTGAGTTTAAAAGTGTTTCTATTTCCGCAATTAAACCCACATACTCAATCGAATCCACCCAAGGGGCTTTAATAGAAAAGCGTGTTTTAGAAAATTGGCTATCCACAATTTCTTCTAAATCATTACTGCCGCTATTTTCAAACAATAAAAATTCCTGTGCGATTAAATCTTTATTTTGTGGAATAACATAAGCACTCTCTTGGTTCTCATTCAGCGCTCTATTAATCTCTTTTAAAACATCATTAATCGAAATAATTTTGCCGATAAAATAATGCTCTCCTTTAAATTGGTAAATTGTTTCTGTTATTTTTTCCAATTTATTTAAAAATTCTGGCTCATATACGCCATTTTCTTTTTGCGTATCTAACACCACCTCAATCGTAATCGAACCTTTTAATTCTTTATCGATCACTTCTGTATTCACCCGAACAGAATTACCTTCAGGAAACCAATAAAGAGGGTTATGTGAAAAACGCATAGACGATGCCAAAAATAAAGATATGGGAATAATCAACATAGCAACACTAACAATAGTTTTAGGGTAAGTAATAGAAACCACACCAAGTTGATGAACTAACTTATCTAATAACACCGGCTTTTCTAACACCGAATGTTTTTTTGCTCGTAATGGCAATAAGCTAATCATGGCAGGTAAAAAGACTAAGGTTAAAATTAACTGATAAGTCACCCCTATTGCAGCAAAAACACCTAAATTAGCAACGGGAGCAATCTCCGAAAAAGAAAATGATGCCAGAGAAGCTGCCGTGGTTAAAGATGTCATAAGAATCGTTAAGCCTGAATGCCCTAAAGCATAAGCAATCGCTTGTTGCTTATCTTTAATTTCATCATATTTCTTATAAAACATCGCTAACAAATGAACCTAGGCTCCCACACCAACGGCTAATAATAATGAAGGCAATGGCTGCGTTAATGCTGTTATTGGTGCGCCAAATAGAGCCATCGTGCCAATCGTTGTAGCCAAGGTTAAAATAACCACTAATAAAGGTAAAATAATACCGCTAAGCCGCCTAAACATAAATAACAGTAAGACAGCAATCACAGCGATAACATAGCGAATAAAACTCGACATATCTTGAATAATTGAAGACTGTAAATTTTTAGTCACAATCGGCGATCCCGCCATATAGATTTGTGTCTCAGCAGTTTGATATTTGCTGATAATACTTTCTAAAAAATCAATCAGTTCATTGGTTTCTAAAACATTAATAAACTCACGATTTTCATCAATACTTTCATTCGCCAAAACCTCATCATCAAAGCTACTCTCTAACAGCTCTTCTTCCGATTCTTGTTTAATGCCGATTGAACTATAAGTCTGCATGGTAATCACTAAAGTAGTAAAGGTCGCATCTTCACTTAAGTAGATGTTTTTATAAATTGCATTCTCCATCACAAATTGCTTAATGGCTGCTAACTCTGCCGCATCATCTGGAATGCCTTCTTCAAACAAATCTTCCACAATTAACTCTTCTAAATTACCCGTGGTTTTGCGTGCATTTTTTAATGAATTTACCTCTTTTATATAAGGCGCAGTATTCTCAATCTCTGTATGCAAAGCAAACAAGGTTTTTAAAAACTCAGGCGCAAAAATATCCTTAGTTTTTATCGCAATAATAATTCGCTCATCACATCCAAACTGATTTCTAAACGCATTGTAATTAATAATCTGTGGATCAGTTTTATACAAAAACCCTTCCGTTGATGTATCAAAAGTAATATTAGGTACATTGCTCGCCATTAAGCCAACCAAGGAGATTATCAACAATAAGACTTTAAACTTATTGCGATAAATAGCATTCGAATAATGCTCAAATTTACCTTCTACCCGAAGTCGCCAATTTTTATTTATCATCTACCCGCCACAAAGTTAACTAATTAGTTACATTTTTTATAAATTGTGACTAATTAGTTAACTTTGTGCAATACAGAAATTTAGCCTTCCTCCCACTTATGGATAATACTATTGATAGCTTAGTCATTAAGCTCAGATTAAAATAAAGCAACACTTTTATCCCACCTTCTTTTTAAAGGCTTGTTATATAAAAATGGAACCATCAAACATGCATTTTGCTAAAGAATTAGCTGAGCAATTAACACCACTTGAACAACAGAAACTAAAGCTAATTATCCATGCAGGCACTCCCAAAACAGGCACAACGAGCTTACAAACCTACTTAGATAAAAAACAATACAAACTCAGAAGCAAAGGGATTCTTTACCCGCATAATCTTGAAAAATTACAAAACACCTCCGCACCAAAACACCAGTGGTTTGAGAAAAACTTAGCCACAACAAACTTAGAAAGCTTCCTAGAAAACTTTAAAAACATAATCTCGCAAGTTCAAAAAAACACCCACACCATTATTCTGTCATCCGAAGGTATTTATAATGATTGGTGGGATTTTCCTGACGAATCAAAAAAGATTTTATCTGAGTTGAGTAACCTCTTTGATATTGAAATTTGGGTCTGGTTTCGTGAGCCACTCCTCTTTATTGAAAGCTATTACAAACAATGTATGATGTGGATACACTATTTAGGACACAAAAACTAAGATTTACCCCCTAAATATAGAGTACCCAAAATGACTAAGAAAAAGCTAAATACTTACACGCTCGAATTTAAAGAATCTGCTATTAAATTAGCCTTAGATTCTGATGAATCTATCCCTCAAATCGCTAAAAATTTGGGCGTTAATTCCAACACTCTTTATACTTGGGTTCATAACGCTTCAAAACCCAAGGGTAATACTAACGTGGCTAGCAACGAGTCGAATGAAAATGAAATAAAACGATTGAAAAAACAAGTCCTTAGATTGAC
>JAJJBE010000067.1 GCA_020996635.1 Bathymodiolus brooksi methanotrophic gill symbiont | reverse complement strand
AATCAGGAAAACCATTTGATCTAAATTATCAAATAACAGGCTGAAATTTTAAAGATCAAGATAGGGAAAAGAGAAGAAATATTTAATAAATAAAAGAAAAATACAGTTGCTTTTTAAGACAGTATCTGACCTTTCATATTTGAAATTAAAACATTAGGATTTTTAGAACATATAGCAACGCCATCTCCCGCAGAAAATTCATGCACACTCCCCTCTTTAGCTTCTATTTCTTCTCCAATAACATTAATTCCTTTTTTAGGTTCTGTTGCAGGAATCATACGCATTAACTGAATACCTTCTTCAACAGAAAGTAACTCTTCTAAATCGCGGTATTCCAAAGACCCATCCCTACTTTCACTAGGCAATCTTTCAGATATTTCACCTTGCAAGGATTCAAAGCGAGTATCTTGCCCATGCTGTGGAGGGTAACCTTTAGCAATTTCAACTTCAACCAGTGAACCTGCTTCACTACACCGCCCCTGTAAAATCAAACCTACGATCCTTTTTTTCTTAACTAGACTTAGGTCAACATTTCTACTACCCAACGCAGCCATAATTTCCTGAACACCAGCTTGCTTACCTCCACGTGCAGTAGAAATACTTAATTTTGCCGTTAATTTATCGTAAGGAATTAAAACATCAACGACTGCATCTTCTTTATTACCTATCTTCACCCTTCCTGATTGTGCCGATGAAATCAATTCATTAATTTCATCATGCACACTTTCTTCAAAGGTAATTCCAAAACAATCTGCTTTTTTTAACAATGTTTTTAAATAAGCTTCAGAGTACTTTTCTTTAGCCATCGTTTCTGGCACGTTGGCATAAACTCCACCAAAATCATTCACCTCAATAATTATTTCTGCCGCCTGTTGATCACTCATTTTTTAACTCAATCTTAATATATTTAAGAAATATCTATTTTTAACTATTCCACGCCTTTTCAAGCCGCTTTGCTGAAATGGGATAAGGCGTTCTTAATTGCTGAGCAAATAAAGACACTCTTAGCTCTTCTATCATCCAGCGAAAATTTTCACGCTCTGGATTTACATTTTCATTTTTCTGCCGTTTTTCTATATCTTGCCAAAACCACTGCTGAAAACGCGCCATTTCTTGCATTTTTTGCTGGTCTTTAGCAGTTTGCTGCAACATATGATCCAACCTTGCATCAATCCCTTTTAAATAACGTGGATAATGGCGTAAGTTATCATAGGCAGCTAAAGTTAAAAACCCTTGGTAAAACAACCTGGCCAATTGTTGTTGTACATCTTTTACCGAATTATCCTGCTGTGGAAAACTCGCTAAACGTAATTTAAGCTGCGCGTACTGGCTTAATGATGCAACGACTGCATCACCAATTTTTGTTGCTAAACTTATTAGCTCAGCCTTATTATCTCGTAATATTTGCTCAAATTGCTCTTTTGTTCGAATACTGTGGCCTGTTACAAAAACGGATTTAATCACTAAACTCAGTACATCACTTTTATAACTTTGGCTAAAAACATCTTTGCTTAAGTCAGGGTGCACTTTTAAACGATTATATGCAAGTTCCGACTCGGGAGAAAAAGGTAAGTTCTTAAGGATATATTTTGCTTCCTTTTTTAACTGTAATTGAAATAAGCGCACTAACCCTTGTTCGTGCAATAACGCGGCTTTTTCTTGTGTATCTAAAATTCGCACACCAACCGCATCACCCTCATCAATGATCGCTGGGTAGCCAATAAAATCTTGGCCATTTTGTTCAAATTGGTATATCTCTGGCAGGTCATCAAATACCCATTGAATACAGCCGGTATAATTCAATTCATCTTCAGCGATTTGATTAAAACTATCTCCCGCTGCTTCAGTATATTGTCGTTGTAGTGCTTTGAGATCACGGCTATTATCCAGCTGTTTACCCGCTTCATCAATCACCCGAAAATTCATACGTAAATGATCAGTTAATACATCAGTATTCCACTCTGTTAAAGGAATTGCTTCTCCCGTTAATTTACGTAGGCGCATCGCTAACCATTCATATAAAGAACCTTTACCGTCTGGCTCAACCTCTAAGCAACGCTCTACCATATTAGGAACAGGCACAAAATGTTTGCGTAAGTTTTTCGGTAAGCCTTTAATTAAGGCGATTAATTTCTCTTTTAATAAACCAGGGACTAGCCATTCAAAAGCTTGCTCTGTTAACTGATTAAGTTGATGCACGGGAATAACTAAGGTTACACCATCTTCTTCATGTCCTAAATCAAAGCGATATTGTAATTCTAGAGTCAATCGATCTACTTTCTTTTCATCAGGGTATTCCCAGGAATTTATATGGCTTTCTTCTTCGCGTGTTAAATCTTCTTTGGTTAAAAATAACAGTTTAGAGTTTTCACGCTCCGCTTGTTTACGCCATTGATCAAAGGTAATGCCATTAACCACTGTTTCGGGAATCTTTTGCTCATAAAAATCATATAGCCACTCTTCATCTTCAATTAAATCGACTCGGCGACCTTTATGCTGAATATAGCCCACCTCTTCTAATAAAGCCTCATTAGCTTTAAAAAATGGTGCGCGTGTTTGGTAGTCATGTTCAACTAAGGCATTGCGTATAAACATCTGCCTCGCTGCTTTAGGATCAACATTTTCATAGGGAATTTTACGTTTGGCATTCAGCGTTAAACCAAATAATAACGTCCGCTCAAAAATCGCACCGCGCGCCGCTTTTTTCTCCCAATGAGGATCATAATGATTTTGCTTCACTAAATGTGCCGCACAACGCTCTATCCATTGCGGTTCAATACGAGCCACACATCGCCCGTAAACCTTACTTGTCTCTACTTGCTCAGAGGCCATAATCCATTTTGGCTTGAGCTTATGCTGTCCTGAACCCGGAAAAATAAAGAACTTCAGGTTACGCGCCCCTAAATATTCATACTGCTCATGGCGAAAACCTATATTAGATAATAACCCAGGAAGTAAGGCCTGATGAATCGCTTCATACGAGGCTTCACTGCTATTCAGCTTAAATTTAAGCTCTCCCTTAATCACTTGTGCAATTTGCGTATGTACATCTTGCCATTCACGCAAGCGCACATAAGAAAGAAAGTGTTGTTTACACCATTTACGCAGTTGGTTATTAGAAAGATGTTTTTTACGCTCTTCAAAGGTTTTCCAAATATTCAAAAAACTGAGGAAATCTGAACCTTCAGCAATAAACTCTGCATGCTTTGCATCGGCTTGCTGCATTTTATCTGCTGGTTTTTCACGCAGATCTTGAATACTTAACCCCGAGACAATGATAGCGACTTCTTTAAGGCAAGATAAATCCTTAGCTGCAATCAACATGCGCGCTAATTTCGGGTCAACCGGTAATTTTGCCAGTTGCTGACCTACCGTAGTCAACTTACCTGATTTATCTAAAGCATTCACTTCTTGCAAGCTGGTTAAGCCATCACGGATCATTTTATCTTCAGGCGGCTCTACAAAAGGGAAATCACGAATATCTCCCAATTTTAATGCCGCCATTTGTAAAATAACCGCCGCTAAACTGGTGCGCTTAATTTCTGGCTCAGTAAATTCAGGGCGCGCTAAATAATCATCTTTTGAATAAAGGCGAATACAAATGCCTTCTGCCACTCGCCCACAACGCCCAGCTCGTTGATTAGCACTTGCTTGCGATACTTTTTCTATCGGTAAGCGTTGAATTTTACTACGATGACTATATCGACTAATTCGCGCATGACCTACATCAATGACACTGCGAATTCCTGGGACAGTTAAGGAAGTTTCTGCAACATTGGTCGCAAGAACAATCCGCCGTTTACCTGGAATGGTTTTAAACACTCGCTCTTGCTCATTAACGCTAAGTTTAGAATACAGTGGTAAAACTTCATATCGACCATGATTGTGCTTGCGTAAACTTTCATCCGTCTCACGTATATCACGCTCCCCACTGAGGAAAATAAGAATATCACCGCTTATATCGTGCTGTAATTCATCAACGGCATCTAAAATCCCTTGCTGTACATCATTGGTTGTTTCATCACTTTCTTCCTCTTGCTCTATCGGACGATAGCGCATTTCAACAGGAAATGTACGCCCTGAAACATTAATAATCGGCGCATCAAAAAAATGTTTAGAAAAACGTTCCGGGTCTATCGTCGCAGAGGTAATAATTAATTTTAAATCAGGACGACGCGGTAACAGCCAGCGCATATAACCCATTAAAAAATCAATATTTAAACTACGCTCATGTGCCTCATCAATAATAATGGTGTCATATTGATTAAGATAAGGATCATTCTGAGATTCAGCCAGTAAAATCCCATCCGTCATTAATTTAACCAAAGAACTTTCATGAGTTTTATCATGAAAACGTACTTTATAGCCAACTGCTTTACCCAGCGGTTGCTTTAACTCTTCTGCAATTCTATCTGCTACGGTTCGCGCAGCAATTCGTCTAGGCTGTGTATGTCCAATTAACCCAGCCGCACCGCGTCCAATCGATAAACAAATTTTTGGTAATTGCGTGGTTTTTCCTGATCCCGTCTCCCCACAAAGAATCACAACTTGATTGTTTTTAATTAACTCAGCAATTTCATCTTTTTTAGCAGTAACGGGTAAATCAGGAAATTCCAAAACAGGAAAACTATCTAATCTTGCATTACGTTTTTCAATTGATAGCTTGAGCTTTAATTCGAGTTGCGCTAACTTTTCCTTAACCTCTTTGCCCTTGCTTAATTCACTACGCAAACGATCTAGTTGACGTTTAATTAGCTGCCGGTCTTTATTAAGGGTTTTTGTTAGGTTTTTACTTAATTGTTGAATGAGTTCTTTGGATGACATAGGCGGTGTGGCAGTTTTAATTATGATTTTGTAGTGTGATGGATTCTTTCGGCTATATTTAAAATCAGCAACTATCAATTAACAGGATGACGATAATAACAGCATTTATTTACTGGGGCTGATATAACAATATCAAAGGTTTGGTGATAATGAATTTAGCACTTCATCTAACTTATCAAGGGAGAAGCATTGGTACTCTACACGATAATTTTTTAGCTTTAATTTAGCTAATAATCCCACAGATTTAATAACCAATTTATTGTGCTCGTAACGCTTACTTTGGCGTTTAACTTCAACAATTAATAAGCGCTTATCGAGATCATTAATCGCAACAATATCTATTTCATTCTCACCTTTGTTATCCCAATAACTGCCAATACGATTAAATTGTTTAGACTCAATTAATATGGCCTCACATAAAGCTTCAAGCTCTAACCCTGAGAAGGTATCAAAATCCCTTTTGATCACTTTTTTAATATACTCAAAATTTTCCATTTCAATCGCACTGCGGTTACTATAAATAAACCTAAACCAAAAGCGTAAAAAAGGACCCACTATTTTATAACGAACATCTCTAGAGGTTTCTTTTGAGCTAATAGGTCGCATTTTGGCAATAATGTCAAAATCACTTTCCAGGTTTTGCAAAATAGTGCCTATACCAATATTAAGATAGCTTTCTATTCTTGCCCGAGAGGTATAACCATTAGCAATAGCGCCAAGCACATCAAAATAACTACGATGCTCAGAGCCAAAATCTTCAACAAGACGATGAACACCCTCTTTAATTAGGGGTGAACCGTTTGAAATTAAGTGTCCAAAAATAGTTTCTACATTAGCGTTATCGCCTTCAATACAGCCATTTGCATTCGGTATATTAACTAACCATTCTAAATACTTAGGAATCCCTCCCGACAAGCACCACCATACCAATAGTTTTTCAGCACTGTAACTGTTTTGGTCAACCATAACTTGCTTAATAAAAGAAGGCGATAAAGGCTGGATTTTAAAGAAGTAGTCATCTCTGTTCAATAAAGGCTGTTTATCGCCTTTAAATATTTTAGTCATTAAACTATATAACGACCCACAGCAGACAAAATGCATCATAGTGGTATTTTTGTAACTATCCCACAGGTTTTGTAAATCAGAAAACAAGCTGCTATTTACTTTTTCAATATCTTGAAACTCATCAACCACCAAAGTTAACGGCTGCGTGGTTGCATAGTGAAACAGGTATTCAAAAATATCTTTCAAACACTTTGGCTGAAAAAACTTAGCCTCAATTTTATTTTTAATGATCGTGACAAACTCATCAACCAGTGCAGCTTCAGATTTTCGGCTAATAAATAAATATAAATAATTGTTTTTATCGACTGAATCAACGGAAAAAGCCTCATTCAGTAATCGGGTTTTACCCACCCTGCGCCTACCCACAACAACACTTAAACGCCCTTTACTCGCAACAATATTGCTGGACCTGTCTCTTAATTTATTAAGCTGTATTTCTCTGTTATAAAATTTTTTCATTAGAGGCGATTGATGCTTAGTACTTAGTTTTATTTGTTGTAGCATGCAATACTATAGTGGGCAGTACAAAAAAGGAACGCTACAATGTAATAACATTATTTCGGCTGTATCGCTAATAACCTTTTATGTAGCAAGCAATAAGGGAGGGGTATATCTGGCCACTTGCCATTGATTTATCATAGAGCAACGAAAGGGCTTAGTCCAATGCCAGTAAGTTAAGCGCAAGTAATTGATATTTAATAACTGATGTTACGCAGTAGCCGACTTTAATTGTTGCAATTCATCAAAAGCTTGTCGAATAGCATTAATATAAAGTTTCGATTTTAAAGCGAACTTGTTCAGCCCTTGCTGGGCACTGAGAATCTCTAATCGAGCAGTCG
>JAJJBE010000021.1 GCA_020996635.1 Bathymodiolus brooksi methanotrophic gill symbiont | reverse complement strand
CCTTACAGTCCTAATTTAAATCCGATAGAACGACTCTGGAAGGTCATGAATGAACACGCACGGAATAATAAATATTTTGCAACGGCTAAGGAATTTCGACATCAAATAAATCATTTTTTTGATCGGTATATTACCCCTAAACAATGCGGTAGAACGCATTACTATTCCTGCCATACACTTAGATTTAGAGCATCACATCAATACCATTCGCCAGCAATTTACATCTAACGAAGTACAAGGCGATGAAATTAACGCTTTGCGCAATGAGCAAGCGCGTGTTGTGGGTTTGTTGTTAAATGATATAGCGACCGAGCTTAATCGCTGTAAAAATAAAATTTTAAGTCAGTTGGAAGAAGAAGAGTTAAAATTTATTCCTAATCTAACGAAAGATTTAATCAATAAAGTAGCGCAATTAAAAAAGGATTTAGAAAACAGTAAGCAGTAAGCAGTCTTTAGCAAGATACCAAGTAGTTTTAGAAGAAGTAGATAAGGATTTAAGCTTCATTGAAAGTGCTTAGTAAGCTAACATAGACAGTTACGCTAAATATATTCATGGGTTTAAGCGTAGACATAAATTTTAAGCAATCAATAATCATCAACACTTTATATAGAATCCGGTATGGGCATCCAAGATAATTTTGAACAAATTCCTTTAAAAGACTTTACTGAAAAAGCGTATTTAGATTATTCCATGTATGTTATTTTAGATAGAGCGCTACCACATATTGGTGATGGCTTAAAACCTGTGCAAAGGCGTATTATTTATGCCATGTCTGAGTTAGGTTTAAGTGCCGTTTCCAAACATAAAAAATCAGCAAGAACGGTTGGGGATGTACTGGGTAAATATCACCCGCATGGTGATTCAGCCTGTTATGAAGCCATGGTGTTAATGGCACAACCTTTTTCTTATCGCTACCCTTTAGTCGATGGTCAAGGAAACTGGGGTTCGCCTGATGATCCTAAATCTTTTGCTGCCATGCGGTATACCGAATCGCGCTTAACAGCGTATGCACAAACCTTATTAAAAGAATTAGGCCAAGGCACGGTTGATTGGGTTGATAATTTTGATGGCTCCTTACAAGAACCCTCAACATTACCTGCGAGATTACCCAATATTTTATTAAATGGCACGATGGGAATTGCGGTAGGCATGGCAACGGATATTCCTCCGCATAATTTGCGCGAAGTTGCTAATGCTTGTATACATTTATTAGATGAGCCTGATGCCAGTTTGGATGATTTATTCAAATTTATTCAAGGCCCTGATTATCCGACAGATGCCGAAATTATCAGCAGTCGTGAAGATTTACAAAAGATTTATATCAACGGTAATGGTTCGGTACGGATGCGAGCTAAATATGAGCTAGAAGAGCATAATATTATTGTGACGGCACTACCTCATCAAGTTTCTGGATCTAAATTATTAGAGCAAATTGCAGCACAAATGGCGGCTAAAAAATTGCCGATGATAGAAGATTTACGCGATGAATCTGATCATGAAAAGCCGACACGATTGGTTATCATGCCTAAATCCAAACGTGCAAATGTTGAAGCTATTATGTCGCATTTATTTGCGACCACTGATTTAGAAAGAAGCTATCGTGTTAATTTGAATATGATTGGACTCAATGGCCGACCTAAAGTGAAAGGCTTGCGTGATATTTTGGTTGAATGGCTAAGCTACCGTACAGAAACAGTACGTAGACGCTTGCAATATTGCTTAGATAAAATTTTGGCACGTTTACATATTTTAGAAGGCTTGTTGATTGCCTTTTTAAATATAGATGAAGTGATTGCGATTATTCGCTCTGAAGATGAGCCGAAGCCAGTTTTAATGGAACGCTTTGCGATAACGGATATTCAAGCAGAGGCAATTTTAGACTTAAAATTACGTCACCTCGCTCGTTTAGAAGAAATGGCTATTAAGGGTGAGCAAGCAGAGTTAGAAAAAGAGCGCGACAAATTACAAAAAATATTAGGCAGTAAGCGACAGTTAAACCGGTTAATTCGTAAAGAATTATTAGAAGATGCAGATAAATATGGTGATGATCGCCGTTCATTAATTGTAGAGCGGGGCGCAGCTCAAGCTTTAACTGCGACTGCTTTAATACAAAATGAACCGTTGACGATTATCTTATCTGAAAAGGGCTGGATACGTGCAGCTAAAGGGCATGACAGCGATGTTAAAGCACTCAACTATCGTTCTGGTGATAGTTATTTGGATTCTGTTTTAGGTAGAACAACGCAGCCGATTTTCGTTTTAGATTCTAAAGGACGTGTTTATACCACTTCAACACATGATCTACCTTCTGCACGTAGCCAAGGTGAGCCATTAACAGGTCGTTTAAAGCCTGCTGCAGGTGCATTTTTTACGAATTTAATATCAGGCAGAGATGAAGAATGGTTATTACTAGCCAGTGAAGCAGGTTATGGGTTTAGGGTACAAATTAAAGATTTAATCTCTAAAAATAAGGCGGGTAAAGCACTGGTTACACTACCAGCAGGTGTTAAATTACTTAGCCCTGTTAAAATTATAAATACCACTGACCTTATTGCTGTGGCAACCTTACAAGGTCGGTTACTTATTTTTCCAGTGGCGGCTTTGCCTGCACTTACTAAAGGTAAAGGTAACAAGCTGATTCAAATTCCGACCGCTGAATTATCGGCAGAAACAGACAAAGTAATTGCTGTGGCAGTGGTTGCAGAAGGTGCGGAATTAAAAGTAGTAGCTGGCAAGCGGACATTAACCATGAAAGCAACGGATATGGATAGTTACTTAGGTGTTAGAGCTAAGCGTGGCGGGCATTTACCACGTGGTTTTCAGCGTGTCGATAAATTGCAAGGATCAGAATAAAGCATGACAGCAGCAGAAAAAGCAGCGAAGAAACGTAAAACAACACGTAAAAAAAAATCATCCACGGCTAAAATTAATTATCATTTAAAACGATACTTTCTAATTTTAGTAGCGACTGGTTTGTTTGCTTTTTTTAGCTATCTTGGTTATTTAGATTATACCGTTAGGCATCAATTTGAAGGTAAGCGCTGGGCTATTCCTGCGCATGTATATGCAAATCCTGTAGAGATTTATGCGGGATTAAAATTGAAGCCAAAGCAACTGACTTTTTTATTAAAAAGGATTCATTATCAAGTTGATAGGCAATTAGCATCGCAAGCAAGTTATAGCGCTAAAGGCAATCAAATTACCCTAAAAACACGCGGTTTTAGTTTTTGGGATAAGGCGCAAGAGAGTCAGTATATCCGTGTTAAATTTAACAATAATGAGATTCAACGTATTGTTGATATGAAAACGGGTGGAGAGTTAGCTATAGTGCGCTTAGATCCTGAGCAAATTGGCAGCTTTTACCCTGCGCATAAAGAAGATCGTGTTCTGGTTAAATTAGATGAAGTCCCGCAAACATTGATTGATGCGCTGATTGCAACAGAAGATCGAGACTTTTATCAGCACTGGGGCGTTTCACTAAAAGGTATTGCTCGTGCAATGTGGGTAAATATTAAAGCGGGCGGCCTTGTTCAAGGCGGCAGTACCTTAACGCAGCAATTGATTAAAAACTTCTTTCTTACACCTGAACGCAGTTTGCGGCGTAAAATTAATGAAGCCTTAATGGCACTTATTTTAGAATACCATTTTAGTAAAGATGAGATTTTAGAAGCTTACTTAAATGAAGTGTACCTTGCGCAAGACGGTGCTTATGCCGTACATGGTTTTGGTTTAGCCAGCGAATTTTATTTCTCCAAACCTGTGGCTAAATTACCCTTACATGAAGTGGCAGCTTTAGTTGCATTAGTGAGAGGGCCTTCTTATTATGATTTACGTAGAAATCCAGAACGTGCATTAAAACGCCGTAATTTAGTACTAACCAGTATGATGGAGCAAGGGACAATTTCGCTTAAACAAAAAGATGATGCACAAAAACAGACTTTAAAAATTGTCCCTTTTGCACATCGTGCGGCTAATCGTTACCCAGCATTTATTGATTTAGTAAAACGCCAATTAAAGAGTGAATATAACGAAACAGATTTAAATAGTAATGGCTTAAAAATCTTCACCACTTTAGAAAGCCGAGTGCAAGATGCTTTGAGTAAAACGGTTACGCAGCAATTAAAAAAAATAGAAAAGAAACCACGAGCTAATAAATTAGAAACGGCTGCCGTCATAACACGACGTGCAACTGGAGAAGTGGTTGCTTTAATAGGAGGGCGCGATAGCCAAAAAGCAGGCTTTAACCGTGCATTAAATGCGCTACGCCCGATTGGCTCCTTGATTAAACCTTTGGTCTATTTAACGGCATTAGAATATCCGCAAAAATACACATTAATCACCCCTTTAAGTGATACGGCTATTGAAGTTAAAGCAGAAAAAGGTAAGCTGTGGAAACCACAAAATTATAGTCGTAAAGAGCATGGTGAAGTACCGCTGCATATTGCCTTGGCGCATTCTTATAACTTAGCAACAGTACGTTTGGGTATGGATGTTGGTTTAGGGCGTATTGCTAAAACGATTAGAGCAACGGGTGTCAGGCGGGCCATAAAGTTATATCCCTCCTTATTGCTGGGTGCATTATCTTTAACTCCCTTTGAAGTCACGCAAATGTATCAGACTTTGGCAGCGGAAGGGTTTTCTATGCCATTACGCTCAATTAATGCGGTTTTAAATAATGAAGGGGAGTTATTACAGCGTTACCCTTATGTGCTAAAACAAGAATTAAACCCAGCGGCAAGTTATTTAACCAATACAATTTTACAAGAAGTGATGCGCTCAGGAACAGGGCGATCAGCTGCTTATTCTCTTTCAGCTAATATGAATATTGCAGGTAAAACAGGTACCAGTAATGACCTTAAAGATAGTTGGTTTGCTGGATTTACTGGGGATTATTTAGGCGTTTTTTGGGTCGGTAGAGATGATGCAAAACCAGCGGGAGTGACAGGCGCGAGTGGAGCGCTAAAATTATGGACAGGATTAATGGCTGAGGTAGCAAGCGAGCCTGTGTTATTATCTCGTCCTGATTCAGTTGAAAATAGCTGGATAGATGATGATAGTGGCTTATTAGCCTCGGAATTTTGTCCATCTGCTAAATCGTATCCTTTTGTTATCGGTTCTGAGCCTAAAGAGAAAACGCTTTGTGTTGAATCGAGTATGAAAAAAGTAGGCCAATGGTTTGATGGAATAATACAGGAACATTTTTAATGAAAAAAGTTATCGCGTTAGTATTGCTTTGCTTTTCAGCACCGTTGTTTGCTGAATCAGCAGTTCAAGATTTAGAGAAATTTATCGCCAGCGCTAAAAATGTAGAAGCTGATTTTACTCAGTTATCTTTAGATGAAGCGGGTAAACCTGTACAAACGAGTTATGGGAAATTTTATTTACAGCAGCCAGGTAAGTTTCGTTGGAGCTATACAAAACCTTATGTGCAAGAAATTATTTCTAAAGGGGATAGTGTTTGGTTTTATGATGCCGATTTAGAGCAAGTGATCATAAAAAAAATAGATCAGTCGATTGGCGATACCCCCGCTTTATTATTAAGCGGTACAGTTGACTTAAAAGAAAAATATAGCTTAACGGTAGAAGCAACAAAGCACGGGATTAATTGGGTTAAATTAGTTCCTAAACATGAAGGTAGTAGTTTTAAACATATTTTAATTGGCTTGAAAGTGGGTTTGTTAATTGAAATGGAGTTAAGTGATAACTTTGGCCAGCTAACTAAAATTATGTTCGATAATCTTAAGCTGCCTAAAAAATTAGATAAAAAACTATTTGAATTTGATGCCCCAGAAGGCACGGATATTTTTAAAGGTTAATATAATATAACTGATGTTACGCATACAATTAACCCTGAGCTATCCACCCTCTAATACGGCGTGAAAAAATTTACGGGTACTAAAATAAGGTAAGCGGTTGTTGTCGTAGCCCGTATGGAGGTACGGAATGCGGGATAAATAGCGCATCAAATCCCCGTATTGCGCAAGCTTCATACGGGGATTTGATGTTATGTAGTGAAAGGGAGGGGCATAAGTTTTTTCAACCCACTGCGTAACATCAGTAATATAATAGAGTTTGTGGTTACTGCCTCGCCACATCTTTTTGTTTATTTAAACGAGGTAACAATGGAGTTATATTTATGAATGGTCTTTCAGCACTATCAGTTAGTATTGGTTTAATCGCAGGTCTTGCTACTTTTCTAGCGGTAGGTCCTTTAGGCGGTGTATTTTTAATTTGGGCAGCAACGATTTCTTGGGCAGCTTACTTTGCTTTAGGTGGTGATGATAAAGCGGCTATTAATACCGTAAGATGTAGTATTTTTGGCGTATTTGTTGCAACTTATGCAGCTTATGAAATTGTAACTATTTCTCCTGATGCAATGCTAGGCTTCCCTTTAATGGCAGCTATTATTGTTACAGTAACGGTTATTGCTGCTTGTCTTGCGGCTAACATTCCTGCACTTTCTGCAATTCCTGCGACTGTATTAGGATATTCAGCGACATTTGCTTATGTACTACAAACACCAGGTATTCTTTCAACTAATGTTTTATTATCAGCAAGCTGGGAAAACCCTGTTATCATCGTTTCAGTTTCTTTAGTACTTGGTGTTGCTTTTGGTATCGTTTCTGCAAAATTAGCTGCAAAAATGACTACGATAGAAGAATAGAGTTTGATCAAGCAAGTGATTTAATTAATCATGAAATTAGGAATGCTTTAACTCATTCCTAATGCTTGCTTTTTTGGTAGCATTTCAGTAATTGAAAGCTGCAAAGTAATAAAATAGCCCCCAGTGTATCCGCTAACCAGTCGTTTAACTCACTAGAGCGTCCCGCCACAAAAGATTGATGCCATTCATCTGAAGCACCATAAGCACTCGCAAATATTAGGCTACTTATTATTAGCTCGCGGTGACTTAGCTTTAAATGCCGAAAAGCACGTACAGTAAAAAACGTTAAAATAAAATAAGTCCCCATGTGCATTACTTTATCTTGGTGAGGAAATTTTAACGGTGTGGGGAGGGATGTTTGCGCGGAAAGCCAATAAATAAAACTACAAAATAGGATAAGTGAAATCGTATCTAATGCTTTGATATAATGAGCGGATAATTTCATGTTGTAGGTTATGTTTAATAAATGAAGAATATTTTTGATTTTGCTGAAGCTTGCCTCTATAAAGTCGACATAGATGAAAAACTAGAGTTAACAAAACAAGCTTGGCAATTATATCAGCAAGATAAATTAAGTTTCACAGAGACTCATTCGCCAGAAAATATTGCACGAGTTAATTTTCCTGAAAAACCCGAATTATTAGCCCCTCGGTTTATGCCGCGACGTAAATTGGGCAGCAAAGAAGGCATGCAAGCTTTTTATCATTCTTTAGCGCATATAGAGTTTGTGGCAATCTATTTAGCCTGGGATATGCTTTATCGCTTTCGAGGTTTACCCGAACAATTTTATATTGATTGGCTACAAGTCGCGTATGAAGAAGCTTTGCACTTTGAAATGATCCGTGAACATTTACGGTCATTGGATTTAGATTATGGAGATTTACCTGCACATCAGGGCTTGTGGGAGCATGCGCAAGATACTGATTATAATGTATTGGCACGGTTGACCATTATTCCACGTACGATGGAGGCACGAGGCTTGGATGTAACACCGGGTATGATAGAAAAAATCGGAAAATTTAATGATCAAGAAGGTGTAAAAATTTTAACGCGCATCTACGAAGATGAAAAAACACATGTTCAGTTTGGCTCACATTGGTTTAATCACCAATGCCAAGAACAGCAATTAGATGCGGATGAAACTTTTAAGCACTATTTGTTAAAACACTTTAACCAAGGGAAACCTAAAGGTCCTTTTAATACAGAAGTGCGTTTACAGGTAGGCTTTACAAAAAATGAAATGGCTTGGTTAGAGGAGCAATAAAATGTTTAAACATCCAGTTTTAGCACTTGGATTTAGAGTTTTTTTTAGTTTATCGGGCTTGTCTGCTTTAGTGTTGATAGCACTTTGGTTGGCGGTTTATTCAGGGAGTATTAGTTTAGCTCATTATTACCCCGGCAATATTTGGCACGCACATGAAATGTTGTTTGGTTATACTGCCGCTGTTATTGCAGGTTTTTTGCTGACAGCTGTTAAAAATTGGACGGGCGAATCAACCATTACAGATAAACCGCTGGCGGGCTTGGCTTTATTGTGGATAGCTGGGCGGCTTGCACCTTTTAGCGCAAATTATATAACGCATGAATTTATTGCATTCATCGACCTTTTATTTTTACCTTGTTTAGCCTATGCGCTTAGCTTACCTATTCTTAAAGCCAAATATACACGCGGCTTGGTATTTATAGGGCTAATAATGATGATGGCTGTTGCGAATATTTTAGTGCACGTAGAAATGCTTAATTACTCTGCGCAAACGGCATGGCTTGGTTTGCAGCTTATGATTGCATTAGTGCTGGTCATGATACTGATCATTGCAGGGCGCGTTTTTCCATTTTTTACAGAACGTGGTGCAGGTGTCGCATTAATAAAAAAACCATTATTAGACAGCTTATCGATTGCATCAGCCGTGATAGTCTTTATTTTGATGATGTTTAATGTTACAGGTGGCCTATTAGGTATTGCAGCCGCGAGTGCGAGTATTATTAATAGTTTAAGAATAAAAAACTGGTTAGTGAAAGAAATTAGCTCAATTCCTTTATTGTGGGTGCTTTTTAGCGGCTATGCTTGGATTATTGTTGGCTTTGCTTTAACTGTTTTGAGTGCCTTTTCACTTATTCCTGCAACATTGCCATTACATGCATTTACCATGGGTGGTATCGGTGTAGTCACTATCGCTATGATGGCGCGTGTTTCATTAGGACATACTGGGCGTAACTTAAAAGCTTCAAAGACAATGGTAATCGCTTTTTTTACTATTAACCTAGCTGTCTTTATTAGAGTATTTTTGCCCATATTTATTCCAGCGGGATATGCTACTTTTATTTGGTTAGCAGGCTTACTATGGGTGCTAGCCTTTTTATTATTTAGCATTGTTTACCTGCCGATACTAACAACTGCACGAGCAGATGGTAAAACAGGTTAAAATAGCTTAAATACTTCGTTTTATTGCGTTTGCTTTAAAACTAATCTTAACTTCATTTTTATATACAAATATTATGGCACTATCTTGTGGAATTGTCGGTTTACCCAATGTAGGTAAATCAACCTTATTCAATGCATTAACCAATGCAGAAATTGCAGCTGAAAACTACCCGTTTTGTACGATTGATCCTAATGTCGGTATTGTCCCTGTGCCAGATTCACGAATGGATGCGCTCGCTGAAATCGTTAAGCCAGATCGAGTTTTACCAACAACCATGGAATTTGTTGATATTGCTGGCTTAGTTGCAGGAGCATCAAAAGGTGAAGGTTTAGGCAATAAATTTTTAGGGAATATACGCGAGACCGATGCCATCGTGCATGTAGTCCGTTGTTTTGAAGATGAAAACGTCGTGCATGTTGCTGGGAAAATTGACCCATTGGGCGATATAGAAGTCATTAACACAGAGCTAGTTTTAGCCGATATGGCTAGCCTAGAAAAAGCACTGGTTAAAACAGCAAAAGCAGCCCGAACAGGTAACAAAGAAGAAGTTGCTAAAAAAGACTGCTATGAAAAGTTAATTGCGCATTTGGATGAAGGTGGCCAAATGCGCTCTTTAGATTTATCAGAAAATGAATTATTAATTATTAAAGATCTATTTTTATTAACCATAAAACCAGCAATGTATGTTGCTAATGTTGCAGATGATGGTTTTGAAAATAATCCATTCCTTGATCTTGTGCAAGGCTATGCAGAAAAAGAAGGCTCTATCGTTGTTTCTGTTTGTGCATCTATTGAAGCTGACATTATTCAGTTAGAGAAAGATGAAAAACAAGAATTTATGGATGATTTAGGCTTAGAAGAGCCTGGGTTAAATCGTGTTATTCGTGCGGCTTATAAATTATTAGACTTGGCGACTTACTTTACTGCCGGTGTGATGGAAGTACGCGCATGGACAATCTCTGTTGGTGCAACTGCGCCACAAGCCGCAGGTGTGATTCATACCGATTTTGAAAAAGGCTTTATCCGTGCTGAGGTAACAGCCTATGATGATTTTGTTGAATTCAAAGGCGAGCAGGGTGCAAAAGATGCAGGTAAGTGGCGCTTAGAAGGTAAAGACTACATCGTACAAGACGGGGATGTTGTACATTTTAGATTTAATGTTTGACGAATAAAGGGGGAGTGTCTATAATAGGCGTTCTTTGGTTAGATTAATTAAAGATTTAGTGGCGATATAGCTCAGTCCGGTTAGAGCACAGGATTCATAACCCTGGGGTCCCAAGTTCAATTCTCGGTATCGCCACCATTTATCTTCTTGATAAATAAGATGTTTCAATCAAATGCCATCGGTTGAACGCTTTATACTTTTGTTGCAGTACGCACGAAAGTACGCATCTTGATTTTTAAGATATGCGTACTCTTTGCAAAACACTGTGCAATGCCATATATTCGCCAGTTACCAAGCGGCAAGTTCCGTGCTGAAATACGCAAAAATCAAGCTACAATCAAAAATAAAACATTCATTAATAAATCTGATGCTGAATTATGGGCTAATGACTTTGAGTGCAATATAGAAAAATCCTCAGCATTAAAACCAAGAAATTAAAAAAACTATCACCTGATAAAGTTGAAGAATTAGGCGGTATTGATTTATTTAAAAAGCTTGGCGTTGATGTGGACTTTGCTTTATTCAAAGATGTGCTGAATTCCTATATTAAGGACTGGAAGGGCAAAGACGAAAGCATGACCGCAAGGGCCTTATTCTGGCTAACCATCTTTACTGATACTCCAATAAAAAGTATTAGATCAGTACGCGCTTGGTTCAGTTCAAGGAATGGGAACGGATAAGCCAAAAGGCAATAACACTCTATTGCGTATGACGCCGGTTTTGTCCTCCATATTTATCTATGCGATTGATAAGAAAATCCTAGAAAAAAATCCTACGTTAAAAGTAAAAATAAAGGCAGAGAAAAATCAGATTGAGCGCTTCCTAAGTGATGATGAGCTAGTGCGCTTGTTAGAATCTTGTAAGCAATCTACATGGGACAAGATGCACTTATTAATCCTGCTCGGGGTAACAACAGGCATGCGAAAAAGTGAATTATCAAACTTACGCTGGAATGACATTAATTTTGATAAAGGTCTTGCGGCACTGCACGACACTAAAAACGGTTGTCCACGGCTTAACCCGATACCTAGTTTTGTACTGGAAGAAATGAAGAAATTTAGGCAAGTAGGGAACGGGCTTATTTTTTATAGCCCTAACGATAGAGAAAAGCCTTTTGATTTTCGTAAGCAATGGGAAAAAATGAGGCGTGATGCCAATATAGTAGGCTTTAGGTTCCATGATCTAAGATATAGCGCGGCATCTTATCTGGTAATGGGTGGTGCGACACTGTACGAAACAGGGCAGATATTAGGGCATAAATCAGAACAAACAACCATGCGTTATGCTCACTTATCAACAAGTCATAAGGCGGCCTTATCAGAGCGCGTCATGAATAAGGTATTTAATGGGTAGGGACATGAATGAGGAATTAGATTTAAGCTGGTTTGATCTTTCAAAATACGAGCCAGTCAAGCATTTCACTTTAGATGATTGGTTTATGCAGCTTAGCAGACGTATTGCTTTTAAAACTTGTTATGATAATAGCGAACCTAGACTAATGTGATGTGGATACACTATTTAGGACACAAAAACTAAGATTTACCCCCTAAATATAGAGTACCCAAAATGACTAAGAAAAAGCTAAATACTTACACGCTCGAATTTAAAGAATCTGCTATTAAATTAGC
>JAJJBE010000186.1 GCA_020996635.1 Bathymodiolus brooksi methanotrophic gill symbiont | reverse complement strand
CATGACTGATCGCATTATCAACTAAGCCTGACAAGCCTGTCGCTGTTGTATAGCTAAATGAAGTGATCAGGTAATCGGTGTATAAGTCAAAAATATCAGGTGTTTTCATAGCCTACTATTTTAATGAAAATATCATTAGGGTCCGTAACATCAGCTGGTAAACCATCTTGAGATAAGTCTCTTACAGCAAAAGCTGAGCTAAACTGAGTTGAATCACCAAAACTATAAGTAAATTTTAAATCATCAACCGATAAGCTTGAATCAATTTCAGTTGAGACATACGGCCCCATATCAACTTTCCCTAGCGGGCTATCTAAAATACCAGCAGAATTAAAAACAACTGTAATGGGATCATGAGTTTCCCCTGCACCAATATCAGGCACTAAGATTGGTGTGCTGGAAGCTGGGTTAATAGCAAACCCCATCAATATAATAAAAAGCTTTCCATTGGTTTGGCGTTCCTGTTTCAGGGTCGTCGCCTATTTTTTCAGATACATAATAAGTGCTCGCCACATGAGGACTACCTTGAGAGTCATATATAGTTATTGAAGATAAGTGATTGTATGTAGTAGGATCCGTTATATCAACAGCTCCTGCCACAATAAATGCAGCGGGTGTTACTTCTTGTGCATCTAAATTCACACTCATTAAAACATTAGATGTACCTGCAGGTGCTCCTTGTGTTGAATTAATTTTTAAAGGTGAAAAAACTCCCTCGGTAAACCCTTCTTCTACTGTTGTGCCATTCGGTGCAAAAGACATTAAATAATCAGCCTGATTATTAACCACATATCCTTGATTATTTATTTTAAACTCCCCAGATCGTGTATATGAGGTAGGCTTAGAGGCAGCAGGATCGGAAGACATGGAAAAAAACCTTCTCCAGCAATCGCTAAATCTAAATTATTCTCAGTGAAATTTAATGATCCTTGATTAAATTGTTGAGCAACATTTGCTACACGTACCCCTGAACCAGCTTGAGTATGCCCAACACCAAATACCGATGCTGAATATACACCAGAAAATTCAGCTCTTGATTCTTTAAATCCTGTCGTATTAGCGTTGGCAATATTATTACCAGTCACTTGTAAATCTTTAGCGGCAGCGTTTAGCCCACTTAATGCAACTGCAAATCCCATGACGTTCTCCCTTTAAGAAATTTGTTTAACTTTGTTAAAATCAATCTTCCCAGATTGACCTAAATCAAGCTGTATACCTTTTTGAGCGCCGCCTAAATCAACACTTTGTACGGTTGCATTGACAAAGGTAGCTAATGAGGTATTGCTGCCTCCAATTAATCCTTGTGCATCAATTTTATACAGACCAGGTGCGGCATAATTGCCATCATCCATCAAGCCATCCCACTCAAATTTCACTCCCCCTGCTGATTGCACACCTAAATTCAGTGTTTTAACCACTTCTCCATTTGATGCAACGATATTAACGGTTACTTGGCTTGCGGCTGATTCTAATTCAACACTGCCTGAGAGCGGTTTACTAAGCTCTAACATGGCTGAATCACCTGGGAACTCAACTGACCGACCCAATAAATAAGCCGCATCTAAAGCTTGATTAGACGTCATTGAACTCGCAAAGGCAGCAAAGGAGTCTTTTAGATCATTAATCCCTTCTACCGTCCCAAACTGAGCCATTTGAGCTAAAAAATCACCATTTTCCATCGGTTTTGTTGGATCTTGGTGGGTCATTTGAGTGGTCATTAACATTAAGAACTCATCTTGCCCTAATGATTTACTTTTCGTTTCATCAACGACTGACCGACTTAAACCTAAATCTTGAATTGTATCGAAATTAATTGCCATGACTATTCTCCTACTGTCCCATTTTCAGGGTTTGTAAAATAAGCTGTTTAGAAGTATTAAATACTTCCACATTGTTTTGATATGAACGAGAAGCAGACATAATATTTGCCATTTCTTCTACCATATTGACATTAGGCCTAAAAATATAACCCTCTTCATTTGCCATGGGATGGTGAGGCGAATATTCCATCACAGGCTCAGCATCACTTTCCACAATACCTTTAACCTCAACACCAACAGCGGCTGAGTTCTGGCTCATGCTATTTTTTAATTCTGCTGCAAAAACTGGCTGCCTCGATTTATAAACCTCACCTAAACTGCTACTAATACTATTGGCATTAGAAATATTACTAGCCACTAAATTAAGACGTAAAGATTGTGCATTCATACCACTCGCTGCAATATCAAAAACACTAAAAGTTGACATAATTACTCTCCTCTAATTGCAGATCTTAGACCTGAAAATTTAGCATTTAAAAAAGTTAAACTGGCTTGATATTGCACTGAGTTTTCAGCAAATTTACCTTGTTCTATATGCGCCTCAACCGTATTACCATCTAAAGAAGCTTGCTGAGGATTACGATACATCACTCCAGGCATGCCAGAATGACTACCTTGCATATGCCCTTTATGGGTTCTATTTAAAGAACTACTATTAACAGACACCTCTTTATTTAAAATACTTTTAAAGTCCAAATCTTGAGCTTTATAAAAAGGAGTTTCTGCATTTGCTAGGTTTGCCGCTAAAATTTCACTACGTCGTTCACGTAAAGCAAGAGCTTGCGGATGAATCCCTAATGCATTATCAAAATTAATTGCCACTTTTTTGCCTCTTTTATCATTACTTAATATAACGAAAGCAGGGTTCATGCCAATTATTATTTGTTTATATACCAATTAGAAGCAAAAAAATCCTACCCAATTGATTTTTCTAGTTTAAATTAATAATCAAAGTACTTTATACACTTAATAAACAGCCAAATTACATTCGCTGAAAATCAGGGAAACGGAGCGCAGCGAAGTGATGATTTTTAGTCCGCAGTAGGCGACAGGGAAATTCGCCAATCCGAAGTGAACTGGTCAGTTCGCTCGGGAGGCAAGTAGTTATCCCGACAGCCGTCAAGTCATTTGAGGTAGACTTAACGAAGCAGTGTTTTTTGCGTAGTTGAGTTGGACGCAGGACGAACTGGGGCTCCCATAAATCGCTCCGTGCTGAATGAAGATTGGCGATAGGACATCCCAATGTTTCATGAAGTAGGAATGGCGCGCCTAAAAAACCTGTGGCTGAACAACACTTTATTACATAAGTTTAATGGAGTGGCTAAAAGTCACCGCTTTGGTTTTATTTTCTATATTGCACAAAAAAGCCCCTGCTACACTAATAGGTAGCAGGGGCTTTTGACTGACTATTAAATTACTGATGAAGCTTGCGCAATACGGGCTACGACAACAACCGATTACCTTATTTTAGTACCCATAAATTTCTTCACGCCGTATTAGAGAGTGGATAGCTTAGGAACGTGCACGGAATAACATCCCGAAGTTATAACGCAGGGTTTTTATACCAGGAAGGTTGCTCTCATGAGACGCATAGTTATTCTACGCAACGAATAAGAGCCGCCTTCCTGGTGCAAAAAGACTAGTTAGAAATCGGGAGATTGTTTCGTGCACGTTCCTTAAGGTTAATTGTATGCGTAACATCAGTTAAATTAGTTTAGCTCTTTTGTTGATGAACAGTTTGCAACCTTTTTTGAATGGCAGCCGCTAAAGCATCTGGTTTAAATTTTGCAATAAACTCATCTGCCCCTACTTTTTCTACCATTGAGGTATTAAAAACACCACTCAAAGAAGTATGTAATACTAAATATACCCAAAATCATTGAAGATGCTTGATAAATGAGAAAAATCAAGTCAAGCTATACAAAATATGAAAATCACACTCACCTCCGAACAAAAAAAGGCATTAGAATTGCGGCATAATAAAGTCCGTGATGTACATGAGTGCGATCGAATTAAAGC
>JAJJBE010000033.1 GCA_020996635.1 Bathymodiolus brooksi methanotrophic gill symbiont | reverse complement strand
CGACTGCTCGATTAGAGATTCTCAGTGCCCAGCAAGGGCTGAACAAGTTCGCTTTAAAATCGAAACTTTATATTAATGCTATTCGACAAGCTTTTGATGAATTGCAACAATTAAAGTCGGCTACTGCGTAACATCAGTTAAAGAAATACAAAGAAGTAGGGTGATATGCATGGAAAAATTAATCTTAGCTAAAGTGGTTGTGTGTGAGTTCATTAAATGTAAAGTCATCACTGACTGGTTCAATTTGAAATATACGGTTAGGCATTTGGGTATTAAATTTTCTTTCACGACCTTGTTGATCGCGTTCGCGCAAATTAAATGAATTACAATCGGCAATTAAGTGTGAGCCAGATGGAAGTTCTATTGTGTCTTGTACCCATTTTACTGGAAATAAAGGGCTGGTACCGGCAATAACCTCAAGTAACTTAAAGTAACTTAAAGTTACGGTCATAAACATGGGCTTCTCCTTTGCGTGAATTTGCCAATATATAGCCTTTAGAATGAGGTCGAATATGATGTGCACCGTTCAGGCTTTCAATAACAAGCTCTAGTTGCAATGTTTCCCGGTCAATTCGAGCTACTTTGCCTTGGTAAAAGAGGATGGTCAGGATTTTATTTTCATCGTATGGGTCAACAATAGCCGAATTCAGATGGGTTGTTTGTAAGCGACCTGGATAGCATAAATTGCGATGGTCGAGATCATGATCAATAGTACGTTCGCCACCACCATACCTAGTAGAATAGCCTTGCTCTGTAGCAAACCAAGACCAAATAACTTCACCTTGTAAATTGACTTTTAAAATCGCATCGATGCCACTCGAGGTAATTAATAAACCATTTTTAGTGCGTCGCAGAGAACGTAGTTGAGAAAATAAGGGGTGCTTTATTTTTAGGTCTATTTTACCTTGATCATTTATACGGATGATGTGCTCATCCCCTGGTCTGCCATCTATAAAGCAGGGCATACCAGTAAGAAAATACAGCCCTTCGCCCGGCACGTATTCCATGCCAAAAGGTTTAGTTGGGTAAATCTCATCTAACTTGCGAAATTCACCCATTGGTTCAAGCTGCTCCAGTAATTGGATTTTACCACCGGGTGAGCCAGTAAAAACGTCATTAGACTTATCTTTACCTCTGATGATTCAGTTTAAACGAAACTTGGCGTAATCCCCAATGCCAGTAAGTTAAGCACAAGTAATTGATATTTAATAACTAAAATACTTGTTTTGTCGAAATATAAGAGAAACTTTAGCTTCTAAAGGATTGATGTTATTAGAGTGGTTAAAAAAACCTCGTTTTTATACCAAAAAACTCTATTGGTATTAATATGTTACCCACAAACTAACTGGCATTGGCGTAATCCCAGTTAGTTTGTGGGTAGGAAATTAAAAAACGCATTAATAAATTCTCCGGGTATTTAAAGGAAGCTCTGAGCAAGTTAGTTCTGAAAAAAGTTGATAAACTAGTAAGTCGATGTCGCAATTATCACTTGATAATTTACCTAGCCTATATGGAAAAGCATAATATCAGGAATTGTACTTTTGAGTTTGTTTGAAAAATAAAGCAGACTCAAAGAGATGCAAAAAATTTAATACAAGGGATCGTTACCTTTTAAATTATTTTTGTTTCATAGTGCTAGCTATTGAGTTTTTATAAATATGAGGTTGGCTCGTGTATTTTGCCTTTTCTCGATATGCAATTATTTAACTCACTTGAATTCAACTCATAAGTGCATAACCCAGTAAATTTTTAATTGCTTCGCTTAATTTATATTAAACTAATGCTAATTTTAGTGATTAATTAATAATAAACATGCCAGAAAACACTCTTAGCGATAGCCTTAGCGCAATGCTGCAATTAAAAAATACAATTAGTGAGCAAATTATTGGCCAAGATGTTTTGGTTGAACGGATGCTAATTGCTTTGTTAGCTGATGGGCATATATTAGTCGAAGGTGCGCCAGGACTAGCGAAAACACGGGCAATTAATGCTTTAAGCAAAGGCATTCAGGCTGATTTCCATCGAGTGCAGTTTACACCAGATTTGTTGCCTGCAGATTTAACAGGAACGGAAATTTATCGTCCAGAAAAAGGTAGTTTTGAATTTCAGAAAGGGCCTTTGTTCCATAATTTAGTTTTGGCGGATGAAATTAACCGTTCGCCTGCTAAAGTTCAAGCTGCATTATTAGAAGCAATGGCAGAAAGGCAGATTACTGTGGGGGGTGAAACGTATCCATTACCGCCTTTGTTTTTGGTGATGGCAACACAAAACCCGATAGAGCAAGAAGGCACTTATCCTTTACCTGAAGCACAATTAGATCGATTTTTATTGCACGTTAAAATTGATTATCCGAGTGCCGAACATGAAAAAGAGATATTGCATTTAGCGCGTAATGAAGCAAGGCAGTTAAATTCTTCTAATACATCAAGTATTCAGGCTATTAGCCAAGAAAGCTTATTTGCTGCGCGTCAAGAAGTGTTAGATGTTTATATGGCAGATTCTTTAGAAGAGTATTTATTGCAAATCATTTTAGCAACTAGAAACCCAAAAGCTTATGGTGAAGATTTAGCCGGGTGGCTGCAATACGGTGCTAGCCCAAGAGCAAGTATTGGTTTGGATCGGTGTGCGCGAGCAAAAGCATGGCTGAATGGTAAGGATTTTGTTGCGCCTGAAGATATACAAGAAATCGCATTCGATATTTTACGCCACCGACTTATTTTGTCTTATGAGGCAGAAGCAGAAGGGATTACTACGGATTATTTTATTCAGCAGCTCATTGCGCGTATCGCAGTGCCTTAATGGAGGCGAATGAACGCATCAGCGTTAATTTGAAAATGCTGATTAATTTGGCGAAATCAGCGGCATTGCTTAAATTATCACGCGCAGGAATTAAATCGCAACAAAGCGGTGGCTATCTTTCTAAAATTAAAGGGCGTGGCATGGAGTTTGATGAGGTGCGGCCTTATCAAGCAGGGGATGATATTCGCAGTATTGATTGGCGGGTAACTGCACGTACCGGCAAAACCCACACCAAATTATTTAGAGAAGAGCGGGAGCGTCCTGTTTTTATTTCTGTGGATTATAGGAGCTCAATGCAATTTGCTACGCGCGGTGTTTTTAAAGCGGTTCAGGCTGCAAAAATAGCAGCACTAATAGCATGGGTTGCGCAGCGACAAGGGGACCGAGTTGGCGGACAAATTTTTACTGATCAGTCTTGTCGTGAGTTAAAGCCGAGTAATGGTAAACAGTCAGTTTTACATTTCCTGAATGCCTTAGTTAAAGAAGAGGCTTTCTTTCCTGTGAGTAGTTTTGAGCAAGTTGTAGGGCGTTTAAGTCAGCATGTAAAGCCAGGGAGTTTGGTTTATATTGTCAGTGACTTTCGTGGTATAAATTCAGCAGTAGAAATGTTGTTAGCTAAAATGGCGCGACATTGTGAATTGGTATTGATTTTAGTTTACGATCCACTAGAAAGTGCCTTACCCAAAAAAGGCCGTTTCCGCTTTACCGATAAACAGCAGGACGTTGTTGTCGATGCGGCGGATAAAAACCGGACTTTGGCATATCAGCAAAAATTTCAGCAGCATAATGCGGTGCTAGAAAGCTTAGCAATACAATCTAATATTCGTTTGTTACGATGCAGTACACAAGAGCAGGCGAGTGCAGTGTTTTTTCGTCCTTAATTTGCTAGGTTGTTTAGCATAGAACTATATCCATTAAATGGCTCTTTTGAATTTCAAGTGGGTAAGCAATTAGCATTTATTTTAGAAAAGTCTAATTTCCCTGTCAGTAAATAAGCAATCGTTTTGAAATGTTGCGCTTTATATCCTCTCGCTTTTCTTTTTGCTG
>JAJJBE010000260.1 GCA_020996635.1 Bathymodiolus brooksi methanotrophic gill symbiont | reverse complement strand
GGAATAATAAATATTTTGCAACGGCTAAGGAATTTCGACATCAAATAAATCATTTTTTTGATCGGACATTACCTAGTATTGCCGACTCTTTAAACGAAAGAATTAACGATAATTTTCAGGTGTTAAGCTCTGCATCTTGATTTCGTTTGGGTATAAAGAGGACTTGCTATAATCTAACCTAGCCATGATCGTGGCTCATTTTTGAGAAATATTTATCCACTAAGCTTTGTTTCATTAATAATTCACTCTCATCAAAACATTCCGCTAAGGTTTGCCAACATAAATCTAAAGCGTCTTCCAGGGGGATAGAAACATCTAAGCGCATAAAGCGGGTTTTAAATAAACCACCAAATTTTAATAATTTTTCATCAAATTCTGATAAATCAAATGCCATGGCCTGTTTTTGCTCTGCTTCTACCAAGCCCGCATAAAAACGTATCATGGTATTCATAATTTGCGAGTGATCTTTTCGTGTTTGCGAGCCAATAACATGCTGTTTTAAACGCGATAAAGAACCAAAAGGGTCTAAAATACCATCATGTAAATAAAACTGCCCCTCAGTAATATAACCCGTATTATCAGGAACGGGGTGAGTTACATCTCCCCCTGGCATCGTAGTAACCGATAAAATAGTCACCGAACCTGCGCCTTTATAGTCACAAGCTTTTTCATAACGACGTGCTAATTGGGTATATAAGTCGCCCATATAGCCACGGTTAGCTGGCACCCGCTCCATTGATATGCCAACTTCTTTCATGGCGTCAGCGTAGGCTGTCATATCCGTTGCTAAGACTAAAACACGTTTGCCCTCGTCTACGGCAAAACGATCGGCCACAGCCAGCGCCATATCTAACACTAATAAACGCTCAACAATAGAATCGGAGGCTAAATTACAGAACATTACAGTTCTCGCAAATACCCCGGCTTCTTCAAATTGTGTACGAAAGTAATGATAGTCATCAAAAATAAGGCCTAAACCTGCAAAAACCACAATTTCAGCATCTGCTTGGATACCAATTCTGGCTAAAAAGGCATTATAAGGCTCACCAGATACAGAAAAAATAGGAATTTTTTGGCTCTCTACCAAGCAATTAAAAACATCAATCATAGGCACGTTAGTACGAATCATTTTAGAGGCTAACATGCGCTTTATTGGATTTACCGACGGACCATCAATATCTGATTTAGGGTCATGCTCTAATTGTGATCCACCATCAATAGGCTCGCCTAAGCTATTAAAAACTCGTCCCAAAATATTAGGTGAATAGGTGACTTTCATAGCAGAACCTAAAAAGCGTATCGATGCAGAATTCGATATACCTTGCGTTCCCGAAAAGACTTGTAAGGAAATTTCATTGCCTGAAATTTTTATCACTTGCGCTAAAGACTGGGCTTCTTTATCTTCAACAATCGCTAAATCAGAAAAACGTGTTATCGCATCACTACTTTCCTCTGCGTCTGCTACCCGTATCGTTATAATATTGCCTATAATAGATATAATATTATGGTGTCGAACCATTTGCCTTATCATTTCTGCCACTCCAAGTTAGCACATTCATTTCTGCCACTCCAAGTTAGCACATTCATTACTGCTTATATAATCACACACTCAGATTAGCAGTTTTTTGTAACAAACGTAACCTTAATTCATGCCAAAATTAATTGCTCAAAAAATTTCCAGTCTACGCTTAGAAATAGAAAAATATAACCAGCAATATTACCAATTAGATTCTCCCTTGGTAACGGATGCAGAGTACGATAGAAAACTAAAAGAATTACGCAAGCTTGAGCAAGAAAACCCAGAATTTTCTCAAAAAAACTCTCCCACTCAAAAAGTCGGTTCAGCTGTTTTATTTGCTTTTACTAAAGTAACACATGAAGTCCCTATGCTATCGCTCGATAATGTTTTTTCTGCTGAAGAAATTCATGAATTTATTGATCGTATTAATAACCGTTTAAAACGGACATTAAAGCTACAGTTTTGTGTCGAACCTAAATTAGATGGTTTAGCCATTAGCCTAGTATATGAAAATGGCATATTAATTCGAGCAGCAACCCGTGGCGATGGCGCTGTCGGAGAAGATGTCACTTTAAATGTAAAAACCATTAAAAATGTGCCACATAAACTGATTGGTACGGATATCCCCTTGCGTTTAGAAGTGCGCGGTGAAGTGGTTATGCCCACTGCTGAATTTGAAAAATTTAATCAAATTGCGATTGCAGATGATGCTAAAGCTTTTGTTAATCCTCGCAATGCTGCAGCAGGGAGTTTACGTCAATTAGACTCAAGAATAACAGCAACCCGCCCTTTAGCCTTTTATAGTTATGGCATCGGTATTATAGAACAGGGTAATTTAGCAGATAGCCATTACCAACGCTTACAGCAACTTAAAACTTGGGGCTTACCTTTAAGTGAGGAAGTCCAATTAAAGGATGGGGCTGAAGGCTGCCTAGACTACTATCAATACCTATTAGAAAAACGCCATCATTTAGCCTACGAGATAGATGGTATTGTTTATAAAATTGATGATATTACCTTACAAGAAGAACTTGGCTTTGTTGCACGTGCTCCGCGCTGGGCCACTGCACATAAATTCCCAGCCCAAGAAGAGCAAACAGATTTGTTAGATGTTGAGTTTCAAGTTGGTAGAACAGGTGCCATTACTCCCGTTGCTATTTTACAGCCTGTCTTTGTCGGTGGTGTTACCGTTAGCCGGGCGAGTTTACATAATGCTGATGAAATTGAACGCCTTAATATAAAAATTGGTGACAGCGTTATTATTCGCCGAGCCGCTGATGTAATTCCACAAATCGTTAAAGTACAGTCTAGTCACAATAAAATCAGAAAAACTATTATCTTTCCAAATACTTGCCCAGTTTGCCAATCTGAAATCGAACGCATAGAAGATGAAGCCATTGCTCGTTGTACTGGTGGCTTATATTGTGCTGCACAACGCAAAGAAGCCATCAAATACTTTTCATCACGTAAAGCAATGAATATTGATGGCTTAGGTGAAAAGGTGGCAGAACAATTAGTTGATGAAGGTTTAATTAATACCCCTGCAGATTTGTTTAAATTAAATGCAGAACAGCTCATTCCTCTAGAGCGTATGGGAGCTAAAAAAGCAGAAAACCTATTAGCTGCCATTGAGCACTGCAAACAAACCCAATTGGCTAAATTTATTTTAGCCCTTGGAATTAGAGAAGTGGGTGAAGCCACTGCGAAAAATCTAGCACATTACTTTTTAAGTCTGCCCGCCATCCAAAAAGCCAGCACTGAAGAGCTTTTAAAAGTGGATGATATTGGTGAAATTGTAGCAAAGCATATTCGTCGTTTTTTTAGGCAAACACACAACCAAGAAGTGATTCAAGCTCTTTTAGATGCCGGTGTACACTGGCCAGAATTACAGAAAAAAACTAACCATCAACTACCATTAAAAGATAAAACCTTTGTATTAACCGGTACTTTGGTAAAAATGGGGAGGTCAGAGGCGAAACAAGCTTTAGAAGCTTTAGGTGCTAAAGTAGCGGGGAGTGTTTCTAAAAAAACAGATTATGTTGTTGCAGGCGAAGCGGCAGGTTCTAAATTACAAAAAGCACAAGATTTAGGCGTGGAAATTTTGAGTGAAGAAAAACTACTGCTACTATTAAAATAAAAAACAGCTGCTCTTGAATATCTCAGAGAAACTGATTGAGACTTCACGTGATACGTGAAGTCTCACGCTGAAAATCAGGGAAACGGAGCGCAGCGAAGTGATGATTTTTAGTCCGCAGTAGGCGACAGGGAAATTCGCCAATCCGAAGTGAACTGGTCAGTTCGCTCGGGAGGCAAGTAGTTATCCCGACAG
>JAJJBE010000244.1 GCA_020996635.1 Bathymodiolus brooksi methanotrophic gill symbiont | reverse complement strand
CCTGTCGCTGTTGTATAGCTAAATGAAGTGATCAGGTAATCGGTGTATAAGTCAAAAATATCAGGTGTTTTCATAGCCTACTATTTTAATGGAAATATCATTAGGGTGCGTAACATCAGTTAATAAAACGGCACAAACTAAGCCATCAAAATCACTGCGTGTTACTAATCGACGTATGACATCACCCATAAAACTCTCCTAATAATTTAAAAATAAATTAATCTTCTTTTCTAAATTCGCCTTCAATAACATCAGCTTCTTTTTGAGGGAATGGCCGCTGCACTCCACCGACACCCACTAAGCGTTTTTCTATAATCGTTTGCGCTATTTTTTTACGTACAGAAGGAATTAAACAAGCAAAACCAATAATATCCGTAAAAACCCCTGGCGTTAACAATAATGCACCACCCAACAGTAAAATAGGCCCTTCCACCATTTCATAAGCCGGCAATTCGCCTTTTTCTAAATTAGCTTGTAAGCGTGTCCATGTAGCCAACCCTTGCTGTCTTAATAATCCCGCTCCAACAATCGCCGTTCCTACCACTAATAGAATCGTAGGAAATACCCCTACAATCCCACCAATTTGCAGTAATAAATAAATCTCTATAAAGGGGACCGTAACAAAAACTAAAAAAATAATATGTACCAGGTTCATAATAAGTAACGTCCTTTTGAGGCTAATTTTTTAAAAATATAGCATACTATACTCCATCCCTAATATTTATTTTATGTTCCCTTTTGTATGCCTTATCAATTAATTTTAAATACCTGCCCTGATTTTGCTGTTGCGCAAACATTAGCTAAACAAATCGTTGAAAATAAACTGGCGGCTTGTGTTAATATTTTGCCAGCATTAACCTCTGTTTACTGCTGGCAAGGTAAGGTCGAAACAGCCCAGGAACATTTATTATTAATTAAAGCCCCTAGTTCTCAATATTCTAAAATTGAACAATTTATCAAGTCACACCATCCTTATGATGTCCCTGAAATTATTGCGTTTTCCATCGAAAACGGTCTACCTGCTTATTTACAATGGATAGATTCATGCGCTTCTTTAAAATAATCTCTCTTTTCTTACTACTTTTTATTAGTCAACTTAGCTACGCTCTTAATCCCAGTGATTTATTAAGAGCAGAACAAGCCTTTAAAGTATCTGTTACCCCTACCGAATCTGGGCATGTGAAAATCATTTGGCAGATTGCGGAAGGCTATTATTTATATCGCAACAAAATATTAGTTTCCTCGCAATCAGATGCTATTAAAATCAAACATATTGATTTGCCTGCAGGAATAATGAAACATGATGCTTCTTTTGGTGATGTGCTTATTTATAGAGATGAAATTGAAAGTTTAATCACTTTAGAGCGCTCAAAAAATCAGCAAAGCTTTCAGCTATTAATAAAACATCAAGGCTGTGCGGATATTGGTGTCTGCTACCCACCACAAAGTACTTTATTAAAAATAGACTTACCTGCGATTAAGCCTGCTTTTAATCCAATAGAAAAAATCACTAAAAGCTTTAACTTAGGGTTAAACCTTTTTTCTGATGAATTACTGCCTGCCGATGAAGCGTTTCCTTTTTTCGCTTTTAGCAAAGACGATAAAAACATCAGTGTGCAATGGGATATAGCAAAAGGCTATTATCTTTATAGAGAAAAGATTGAACTCACACTACTTGCTGAAAATGGTACTACCCTAGCAAATTACAATATCCCTCGCGGTACGCCTAAGTATGATGAGGCTTTTAGCGATGTTGAATTGCTATACGATACGCTGCAGTTCAATCTAGCTTTAACACGCACATTTCCAGCAAAACAAACTGTCACCTTAATCGCTAAATTTCAAGGCTGTGCCGAGCGAGGTGTTTGTTACCCTCCCATGCAAAAAACAGTCAATTTACAGTTACCTGCCCTTTCTAAAGCATCACCCAGCCAAAACACGCATATACCAGAATCTAATGAATTATCTGAGCAAGATTTCATTATTAAATCCTTAAATAATGATTCCTTTATACTCACCTTGTTCTCTTTTTTAGGTTTTGGGTTATTACTTGCTTTTACCCCGTGCACCTTTCCAATGGTACCGATTTTATCGGGCATTATTATTGGCCAAGGTAAAGGTATTACTCAGCGTAAAGCTTTTTTATTATCCTTTAGCTTTGTGTTTGCCTCAGCCCTGACTTACACCGCTTTTGGTATACTTGCGGCACTGTTCGGCAGTAACCTGCAAGCAGATTTTCAAGCTCCTTGGATTATTTACTTGTTCAGCAGTATTTTTGTTATTTTAGCTTTATCTATGTTTGATTTTTATCACATAGAGTTACCTAAATTTATGCAGTCTCGCCTGCATAATGCCAGCGACAGTCATCGCGACGGCTCTTATTTAGGCGCAGGTTTAATGGGGTTTTTCTCATCATTAATTATTGGCCCTTGCGTTGCTGCTCCATTAGCCGCTGCACTCATTTATATAGGGCAATCTGGCGATGTGCTTTTAGGTGGTTTGGCTTTATTTATGATGGGCATGGGCATGGGTGTGCCACTCTTATTAATCGGTGCCTCTGCAGGTAAATTATTGCCTAAAGCGGGCCATTGGTTAAATGCTAGCAAAACATTCTTTGGTGTGACTATGCTTGCTGTTGCGGTATGGATGTTAGAACGTGTTATTGCCGCAGAACTTAGCCTTTTCCTATGGGCCTTATTATGTATAATTCCAGCTATCTATTTACGTGCACTAGAACCGTTGCCAGTTAGCTCTGGGGGCTGGCAAAAATTATGGAAAGGCACTGGCCTAGTCTTGCTTATTTACGGCACTCTTATGTTAGTCGGCTTAAGCGCGGGAAATACTAACCCATTGCAACCATTAGAGGGCATTACCTCTTCAGCCGCATCAGTGACAGAAAAAACATTGCCCTTCAAGAGGGTAAACTCCCTATCTGATTTAAAACAAGAATTACAAAAAGCCAGCCAACAAAATAAACTTGTTATGCTCGATTTTTATGCTGACTGGTGTATTAGCTGTAAAGAAATGGAACACTACACCTTAAGTAATGCAAAAGTAAAACAACGCCTGGCTAATTTTGTTTTATTACAAGCGGATGTCACTAAAAATAACGCCTCTGACAAAGAACTGTTAAAAGCATTCAATATAATTGGCCCTCCTGCTATTTTATTTTTTGATACCAATCAACAAGAGTTAACTCATAAACGTATCATCGGCTACCAAGATGCGACTACTTTTCTAAATAACATTCCTACTAAAAAATAGCATTCCCATGTCTAAACTGACGATTAGCTCGGTTGTATTAATTTTTATTTTTCTCCTTGTCTGGTTTAGTGACCAGCAACAAAAATACGCCCAAAAAATCATTCCTTTGGTTGAATTTTCTCTACCAGACCGCCAAGGAAAAACGCGCGCCATCAGCCAGTGGAAAAATAAAATTCGCATTATTAATTTTTGGGCAACTTGGTGCCCTTCTTGCTTAAAAGAAATCCCTGATTTTATTCAGCTACAAAAAAAATATGCAGACCAAAATGTGCAATTTATTGGCATTGCCATCGATGACCCTGTTAGCGTTGAAGACTACTTAAGCTTTATCGACATTAACTACCCTATTTTGTTAGCCCCTTCTGAGGGAGGGATACTAGCTAAACAGCTAGGTAATATCGTCAGCGCCATTCCTTATACGGTCATCGTTAATCATAAAAATGAAATTGTTTTTCGTCACCCAGGTGAGCTATCGAAAGAGTTAATAGAAAAACAATTAGCCATACTGTTTAAAAGTCAGTCCAAATTAAGCAATCATCATAAAAATGAATAAAAAAACAGCGGTTCTTGTCGCTAATTGCTGTTAAATAACATAGTTCTGGACAAAATCGACTAAAAAAGAGAAAATTAACAGTTATATTAAGTTAATCTCGTTAAAAGTGTTTGTTTCATGGCAAAAATAACTATTCTAAATGGCCCTAACCTAAACCTTTTAGGTGTGCGTGAGCCAGGTCATTATGGCAATAAAACACTCGCTGATATTCAAGAAAGCGCTGAAGTTTTTGCAAATAAAACAGGGCATCAACTTAACTTTTACCAAAATAATGCGGAACATGAAATTGTAGAACATGTTCACCAAGCCTTTGCTGATAAGGTCGATTTTATCATTATCAACCCAGCAGCTTTTACACATACTAGCGTTGCAATTAGAGATGCATTACTTGCAACTAAAATACCCTTTATAGAAGTCCATTTATCCAACGTGCACGCAAGAGAGCCTTTTCGTAAGCACTCTTACTTTTCTGATATTGCTCAGGGAGTTATTTGCGGGCTTGGAGCAAATGGATACCAATTGGCCTTAGAGGCTGCACATCAGACCCTACTCGAGGAAAAATAAATCGTGGATATTAGAAAAATAAAAAAACTGATCGAACTTATTGAAGAATCTGACATTGCTGAAATTGAAATTACTGAAGGTGAGGAATCAGTTCGTATCAATCGTTATTCAAGCGCAGTTGCGCCTGTTCCTGTTGCAGCAATTGCTCCTGCGCCAATTGCAGCCGTTCCCATTGCTGCACCTGCTGCGATTGAAGCTCCGGAACCTGCAGGCCATGCCCTTAAATCACCTATGGTTGGTACTTTTTACCGCTCCGCCTCACCTGGTTCTGCAGCATTTGTAGAAGTGGGACACTCAGTTAAAGAAGGCGATACGCTTTGTATTATTGAAGCAATGAAAATTCTTAACCAAATTGAAGCCGATAAAAGTGGTGTTATCAAACAAATTCTAATTGAAAATGCACAACCGGTTGAATACGACCAAGCTCTTTTCATCATAGAATAACCCACGAGGCAATAAGCAATGTTTGATAAAATCCTTATCGCAAACCGCGGGGAAATTGCCCTGCGTATATTGCGTGCATGCCGTGAATTGGGCATAAAAACAGTCGCCGTCTATTCAAGTGCAGATCGCGATTTAAAACACGTTCGTTTAGCAGATGAAGCCATTTGTATTGGCCCCGCAGCGTCTGCTGACAGCTACCTAAATATCCCTGCTATTATCAGTGCCGCTGAAGTTACTGATGCTGAAGCTATTCACCCGGGTTATGGTTTTTTAGCAGAAAGCGCTGAGTTTTCTGAAAAAGTGAAACAAAGCGGTTTTACTTTTATTGGCCCTGAAGCAGATACCATTCGTGTAATGGGCGATAAAATCCAAGCTAAAAAAGCAATGATTGCTTCAGGTATTCCTTGTGTTCCCGGCAACGGTGAACCTCTAGGGGATGATAATGAAACCAACCTAAGAATGGCTAAAGAAGTAGGTTACCCTATTATCATTAAAGCCGCTGGTGGTGGTGGCGGTCGTGGTATGCGTACCGTTCATACCGAAGGTGCATTACTAAGCTCTATTGCTTTAACTAAATCGGAAGCCGGCTCTTTTTTTGGTAACGATACCGTTTACATGGAAAAGTTTTTAGAAGATCCTCGCCATATTGAAATCCAAATATTATCAGATTCTCATGGTAATGCGGTTTATTTAGGTGAGCGTGATTGCTCTATGCAACGCCGCCATCAAAAAGTAGTTGAAGAAGCGCCTGCTCCTGGTATTACTGAAGAGCAACGTAAATTCATTGGTGAACGCTGTGCAAAAGCCTGTGTTGATATTGGCTACTTAGGCGCAGGAACTTTTGAGTTTTTATTTGAAAAAGGGGAATTCTTCTTTATTGAAATGAATACTCGTATTCAAGTAGAACACCCTGTGACTGAAATGGTAACAGGCATTGACTTGGTAAAAGAGCAGTTACGTATTGCAGCAGGTGAGCCTTTATCATTTACTCAAGATGATATTGTTTTACGTGGCCATGCCATTGAATGTCGCTTAAATGCAGAAGATCCAGTTACATTTATGCCTTGCCCTGGAACGATTGACTTATTCCACATGCCTGGCGGCCCTGGTGTACGCTGTGAAACTCATATCTATAATGGTTATAAAGTACCGCCTTATTATGACTCAATGATCGGTAAACTGATTTGTCATGGAGAAGACAGAGCCAGTGCAATTGCGCGTATGAAAACAGCACTTAATGAAATGGTCATTGACGGCATTAAAACCAATATCCCATTACAAAAAGATATTATGGCTGATAATGCCTTTGCCGTTGGCGGACAAAATATTCATTATTTAGAAAAGAAACTCGGCATTAATTAGTTTTCACTTAGGAACGTGCGCGCTCCTTAATATTAATGCTTTTATTTGGGTGAGTTTTTTTTAAAGACTCACCCATTTTTTTAGCCCCCCCCTTTTTTACTCATATATCTCATTATGGCTTGGCATCAAATATCTGTTGTAAGTAACGAAGCCCTTGCCTCTGACCTTTCTGATTTTTTTAGTGATTTAGGCGCTGTATCCGTCACTTATATGAGTGCAGGGGAAAAACCTGTCTATAAGCCTAATATTGGTGAAACTCGTATTTGGGAACAAACCAAAACGATTGCCTTGTTTGAGCTAAATGCATCCCCTGAATTAATCCAAAGCTTATTTACACAGAAATTCTCTGCAGAAACAACTCGTGACTGGCATGCCGAAATTTTAGCAGATCAAACATGGGAGCGCTCATGGATGGAGCATTACAAACCTATGAAATTTGGCCAACGTTTGTGGGTTTACCCCAATGCCAGTAAGTTAAGCGTAACATATTAATACCAATAGAGTTTTTTGGTATAAAAACGAGGTTTTTTTAACCACTCTAATAACATCAATCCTTTAGAAGCTAAAGTTTCTCTTATATT
>JAJJBE010000101.1 GCA_020996635.1 Bathymodiolus brooksi methanotrophic gill symbiont | reverse complement strand
TTCTCAGTGCCCAGCAAGGGCTGAACAAGTTCGCTTTAAAATCGAAACTTTATATTAATGCTATTCGACAAGCTTTTGATGAATTGCAACAATTAAAGTCGGCTACTGCGTAACATCAGTTATTTAATTTTTTAATCACTCGTGCAGCAACTTTACCTGAAGTAACCAAAAACATACCGTGATAACTTTCCCTTTCAGTCAGATTATCCGTATATTTGACAGTTTTGACATAACCTAACTGCCCTGTTTTCTGAAAAAAATACCCTTTTAGTGCTGGCTGAATAAAATTAATTAAATCCTGCCTAGTTGTGTCTCGAGAAATTTTTTCTATAATAATTATCACTATTACTCAATTTTAAATAAGCTCAAAAAACCATTTATTTTATTCGCTAAAACAACAGACCACTATTCACTTAGTTTTTCTATGGACCTATTACAACCTATGCATTATTTTGAGTCAACTAGATTAAACCCACCAAATCCCTGCTCTGAAATTCTTTTTTGTAAATAAACTAAAAATTGCTTGCCCGTTAAGTCCTGCTGCCGTTTCAAATCTAAAGCCTTCCCATTACTTAAAACTTCCCAGCGGCTTAATAAGCGCTTTAATTGCAATCTTTCATTACTACTCAAACGCCATTGCTGAATAATTTCGGGGTATTCATTTAACTCTAAAACTTTATGCTCATTAGCTAAAGCTTGTAGTTTTTTAATGCAAGTGTCAATTACATTAAGCTGTTTTTCTAGCCAAACACTAACTTTTGCTGGTGTAATTTGCTCAATTTCATTATTTTCGTTATCAGAAATAACTTTTAAGGATTGAATCAACTCACTAGAGCTAAAACGAATTGCTGCTTCATAAAAAGCTGAGGCCTCCATGTCATACAGTGATTCTGTCTTATAGTGTAATTGAGGTTGAGAAACTGTTGTTATACCTTGGGTTAAGCAAGGCAAATTTACAACTAATTGTGGGTAATAGGATTTATTACTATCTTGGTCGGTAATTTTTTCTGCCGCAAACAAAGCCCCTAATTCATGCGATTTATGTCCTGCAACACCTATATTTAACATAACGGCAAGACTATTAGCAGGGAAAAGAGCCGAGGTATAGGCAACTGCCGCTGCCATCGCAGATTTACCCACTCCTGAGACTGTTAAGGTAAGCGAATCACGCCTATAAATAGCAAAGGGGCTAATAGAGGTTTCTTTTTTTAGTTTAAAATATGCAATTAAGGGCTTTGCCTCGCAAGGTAAAGCCGCAAAAATATAAACGGGGGCTTCTTGCATTATCTTTAAATCAAACCATGTTTAGTAACAGCGATCATGCCAATGGTTACAAATGCAGCTATCGCCCCAAAAAATGCAATCCAGCGCTTTAATCCTGAGCTACGCATAGCAGCAGCCCCCAGACCTACATAAGCAACTAATAGACCAATTTTACTGATAATCCAGCCAAACTCGCCATCCAGCCAATTACCTTGAAAGACTAACGCTAAACCACTCAGCAATAAAATGGTATCGATAATATGTGGCAGTATTTTTAATGCTTTTTTTTGTAACATGGCAGGTTTAAATTCCGCTAATAATATGCGAATAACAAAACTACTTATGGTTAAAACGACAAATAATAAATGCAGGTGCTTCATACTTTATTCCATTGGATAAAAACTAACAGTTGCAGACTCGCTGCTCTCAAATAAATTTTATGTTACTTCATTTTCTTGTACAACCAAGAAAATGAACTTTTTAATAACGCGAAGCTTTTGGGTAGCAATGTCATTTGTGTAAATTTAATCGCTTTTAAAAGCAACTTAACTGCCTGCTTTAACTTTTGCTTACAAGTTGGCTCCGCTTTACAGAACCATGCTTTTTCCATAAACCACATTTCTTTGATAGAAACCACCCACATAAATGCAAATGACAACCCCATCCCGCCGCCTGCAACCATAATTAACGACGCAAACATCGGGTGCAGCTTAGTCAGCCACCAAGATAAAATATCAACAATTAAGAAAGCGTATGGCATACCTATCGCAATACTTTTATATTTACTGGACGCCGTGGTCGAGAAACTAAAAATCAAGCCGATAAACATAAAAATAAAACTGATTCCAAATAAATGAATATGTGAAACCCGTGTTAAGGATGAAAAAGTTGCTCCTTCATCTTCCGTGGTCAGCTCTTTAATATTTTCAAATTCATCAAAATTAGGAATACCTGCCGCATCTTCGTTATGGCACATGACACACTTAGCATCAATAATTTTATCAACTTGTCCATTAACATATTCATTTTGACTAGCGCCATCACGCACCCACTGAATAATCTTAAAGGTTTCTTGCTCTGTCGCTTTACCTTTCATAGACCCAGCTAGTTTATTCTCTAAAACAGTCCCTGATCGGTTACCGTAGTAGCTATAAACAATATCATCGATTGATAGGCCAAATTTCCCATCTGCCATTCCATGGGTAAATAAAATTTGAATTAAAGCAAAAAGATACCCGATTGCAACGGTCGTTAGATAACCAGTAAATAGAACTTTTACTGGGGTATCTAACTCGTTTAGTGTAATTTTGAATGAGCTCATGATGGGCAATTAAATTTTAGTATATTAAAAATTGCTTATTCTATAGGATAACTAAAATTTTACGTAATAATCATATTCTTATCTGATAATTATTTTTAGCTTAGCGAAATATACGCTACGCGAAAAGCAGATAAAACCGTATAATACTCGCCATTTACAAGTAACAATCGAGAACTTTAAGGCATAACAATCATGATGACAATGGATGATGACAATGGATGATAGAGACGGAAAAATCTGGATGGATGGTCAATGGGTGGAGTGGCGTGATGCGAAAGTACACGTTTTAACCCATACTTTACATTATGGCGCGGGTGTTTTTGAAGGTCTTAGAGCCTATCATACCGACCAAGGCCCTGCTATTTTCAAATTAGAAGAGCATACAGACCGCCTATTTCGCTCGGCTCATATTTTAAATATGAAGATTCCTTTTTCTAAAGAAGAAATCAACCAAGCGCATTTAGATGCCATCACTAATAATAATTTAGATAGTGCTTACATTCGTTCCATGTGCTTTTATGGTTCGGAAGGCATGGGTTTACGTGCTGATAACTTAAAAGTACATGTGATGATTGCGGCATGGGAATGGGGAGCTTATTTAGGCGCTGAAAGCATGGAAAAAGGTATTCGTATCCGCACTTCATCTTATACCCGTAACCATGTTAATAGCACCATGTGTAAAGCAAAAGCGAATGGTAACTACATTAACTCTATTCTTGCACTGCAAGAAGCCTTAGCTGCCGGCTACGATGAAGCCTTATTATTGGATCACGAAGGCTTTGTTGCTGAAGGCAGTGGTGAAAACTTGTTTGTAGTTCGTAATGGCGTGTTATACACACCAGAAACCACCTCTGCTTTAGAAGGCATCACACGGGAAACTATTTTAACCATTGCCCAAGAGCAAGGTTTAAAAGTCGTCGAAAAACGCATGACACGTGATGAAGTCTATGTAGCTGATGAGGCTTTCTTTACAGGTTCTGCGGCTGAAGTTACACCGATTCGTGAATATGATGATCGCCAAATTGGCTCAGGATCTCGCGGCCCGATTACTGAAAAAATTCAGACTTTGTATTTTGATTATGTCCATGGTCGTCGTAAAGATCATAGCGAGTGGTTATCGCACGCTAAATAAATAACTTTTGCTCTTATTCTCACTGGAGAATAAGAGCAAATCAACTAGCCGCCTGATTATTACCTAGACACTTATTGAATTTTTAATACTATTACTGTTTTAGCGCCATGTATTGCATAACCATTGACTTCAATTTGCTTGATAATCGCATCCTGATCTAAAGCAGGCTGTTTTTTACTGACATCTAGCTCTAACCGTGTTTTAAAGGGTGACAGAGTTAATAAATCAGGGTCAATACTGGTTGGTAATTTTAAGCTTTCAATTTTTGTGCCCTTAGGAACAGAAATGTATTTGTTCTCGCCTTTGGTACTTTGATAAATATCAATTTTCATTTTTTATAATCCGTATTGTTTTTGGTATTCTTTAATCGCTGCAATGTTTTCAGCATAAGTAGCATCTGATTCTATAAATTCAATAATATTTTCTAAAGAGATGATGGAAATAACAGGCATAGAAAAACGCGCACTGACTTCATCTATCGCTGACACCTCATTTTCACCTTTTTCTTGGCGATTTAGGGCGATTAATACACCCGCTGGCGTTGCGCCTGCCGCCTTAATAATCACCACCGATTCTCTAACCGATGTGCCTGCCGTAATCACATCATCTAAAATAACCGCATTACCTTTGAGTGGTGCGCCCACTAAAATACCGCCCTCTCCATGATCTTTCGCTTCTTTGCGATTAAAAGCAAAAGGAATATCTTTATTATGCACATTGGCATAAGCGATTGATGCAGCGGCAACTAAGGTAATCCCTTTATAGGCAGGACCATATAAAATATCCACAGCAATTTCAGACTCAACCAAGGCTTGTGCATAAAACTCACCCAGCTTGGCCAGTTTTGTACCGCTATCAAATAAACCTGTATTAAAAAAGTAAGGGCTAGTACGCCCTGATTTTAAGTGAAATTCGCCAAATTTTAAGACACCACATTCCAGTGAGTATTGAATAAATTGTTTTTGGTAATCAAGCATTTGCTATATCCGTTAAGAAAATTTTTCTAAAATACTATCCAAAAAAAGCCAGCCTTTTTCTGAACATCGATAATGGTTATCACTAAAATCCAGCAGACCTTGTTGCTGGCACTGTTGTAATGCAGGCTGTAATGCTCTCGGATTTAAGCCCGTTTTCTGGCTAAAATTTTCTAAGGTAAATCCAGCTTTTAAACGTAGGCTATTCATGACAAATTCCAGCGGAATCTCATCCTGCAAAATAGTATGAATTAGTCTATCACTTTTCAATAATTTGAGGTATTGCTCTGGCTGCTTTGCTTTACTGGTACGCACAATATTATCTATTAAACTTAAACTAATTTTACCGTGCGCGCCTGCACCTATGCCTAAATAATCACCAAACGACCAATAATTAAGATTATGCCGGCTTTGTTTATTGCTTTGTGCATAAGCAGAAATTTCATATTGCTGATAACCGTGTTCTGCTAATAATTGCTGACACGCTAATTGTGCTGTAAAAATACTTTCATCATCGGGTAATTTAGGAGGGTATTTATGAAAGTAGGTATTGGGCTCTAAAGTAAGCTGGTAAAACGAAATATGCGTAGGGTTAAAGGCAATCGCTTGTTGTAAATCTTGATAGCTATCTTGCTGGCCGCTTTCTGGTAAACCAAACATAAAATCTAAATTAAAATTATCAAAGCCCGCTTGTTTGGCAATGCTAATTGCTGCTTTTGCCTCTTCACCTGAATGTACACGACCTAAGCGTTTTAAGTGTTCATTTTGAAAACTTTGTATGCCGATAGACAAGCGATTAATACCTAATTTTCGATAGTCGCTGAACTTGTCACTTTCAAAAGTACCGGGATTTGCCTCTAGTGTAATTTCAATGTCATCAGCAAAAACTAACTGCTGCTTAATCCCTTTTAGTAGCCGGTCTATTTGCTCTGCTGAAAATAGGCTCGGCGTTCCTCCCCCCGTAAAGATACTTTGCAGAGGGCGAGTTTCGGAAAACTGTTTAATATCTAAGGCTAAATCTTGTAATAAGGCATCAATATATTGTTCTTCAGCTAAGTTACCTTTAGCGGCATGTGAATTAAAATCACAATACGGGCATTTTTGTATGCACCAGGGAAAATGGATGTAGAGGCTAAGAGGGATAGATTGAGGCATAAAATGTTGTCGTAGGAATTAAGCTAATATTTGCATTTTAATTGAAGCGATAACTTGCTTAGAAATACGATAACCTTTCTGCCTAAGCTCCTCAATAAGTGCATCAGCATTAGCAATCAGTTGTTTTTTCTCTGCCGTATAAAGCAGCATAGCAGTGCCTACTATATTAAGCTGATAACGCAGTGCTTTTTTCCGCGCCAATGCGCATCATCAAGAATAAGTAAGGCATCACTTGGTGATTGTAATGCATATTCAATTACAGTCTTCTCGCCCATTCCTAAGCTCCGAGAAAAAACAGTGTTTAATTTTGGGTCTTCAACACAATTTAGCCAGCCTTCTTTTATCGCGCTTCGAATCAATTCGCACTCTGCTGAGTTAGCGATAAGAATTTCCGTTTTAACAGATTCCGTTAGCATCACTTGAGAAAATAATTTTTGTAATATGTCTAATTGACCAATCTTTGCAAAAGCAATTAAAGGGCCTGCATCAGCGATGACTACAGCCATGAATTCAATGTTTGTAACTCATTTTCTGTTTGTTGATCTGCGGTGACTATATCAATATCTAAATCAGTGAGATGTTCAATAAAATCGACTAAAGGTAAACCACTTATTTTTGCTGCCGCGCCTAGTGATAGAACCTTGTCTTTAAATAAACTACTCGCTAAAGCAGGGCTAAGCATATTTTTAGTGCTGTCTAATGCTTCATCTAAGTGCAGAATCAATGCATTAGGCGTATTACCTTTAAGCACAAGCACCGGCGCTAACTCTGCCTGCCTTAACGCTTCCGATGGGTTCTTCTTCAGATTTCTAACATTCGTTGCATACATGACATGCCCTCCACTTAGTTCAAACCGTAGTCTACCCTAAGTAGGAACTTAAATCACTGTGAGCTTAAAACTGCGCACTAAGGAACGTTTATCAACACGCACAAAAAAGGGCAGCAAAGCCACCCTTTTAATCACTTCATTCTTAGTTTAAGAAATAAGAAATTTATTTACCTGCGGCATCATCAGCTGAGATTTTTTTACCCCAACCAGCATTCATTCCTTTCATAGATCCACATGTTCCTTGTTTACCTTTTTGCATGCTTTTTTTCTTTGCTTTTTCAGCACCCATACCGCACGCGCCTTCTTTACCTTTCATCATGTCGCCGCACTTGCCTTCTTTGCCTTTGTTCATGTCCATTTTTCCAGCGCCCATGCCACAAGCTCCTTCTTTGCCTTTCATCATGGCACCACATGAGCTTTCCATGCCTTTTTTCATTTTGCCATCTTTCATCATAGCGCCGCACTTAGCTTCGCCACATTTTGCTTCTTTAGACTTCATCATTGCGCCACAAGCTGCATCCATGCCTTTTTTAGCATCTTTGTCTTTCATCATGCCACCGCACTTGCCTTCTCCACAAGATGCTTCTTTTTTCATTTTAGAGCCGCATTTCATTTCATCCATTTTTGCTTCAGCGACTTGCATATAACCACTGCTCATTTCTGTCATCGCAAATGGATTACTTTCTGCAACAGCACCACCAATCGTTAATGATGTCGCTACTGCTGTTCCAATTGTTACTAATTTTTTAGTCGATTTCATAAGAGTTTACCTTTATTAATTTTTTATTATATTGTTATATTCTTACCGCTCAACTGAGTAGTATATCAGTGTATCACACTGTCAGCAAAGCATTTTTCATTGCCTCACCCATTAAGCTAGGTGAATTTACCACCGTCACACCCGCTGCTTCTAAGGCAGATACTTTACCAATGGCGGTTCCTTTGCCTCCCGTTACGATTGCTCCAGCATGTCCCATGCGTTTTCCTGCGGGTACTGTTAAACCGGTAATATAAGCAACAACTGGTTTAGTCACATGCGCTTTAATATATTCTGCCGCCTCTTCTTCTTCACTACCACCAATTTCACCGACCATAATAATGCCTTGGGTTGCATCATCAGCCTGAAAGCGACTAATCACATCAATAAAAGTCATGCCATGAATCGGGTCTCCACCGATACCCACACAAGTGCTTTGCCCTAAACCCGCTAAGGTTGTTTGGTGTACCGCTTCATAAGTTAAAGTGCCTGAACGCGATACAATACCAATAGAACCTGCTTGATGAATACTGCCAGGCATAATGCCAATTTTGCAGGCATCAGGCGTAATAATACCAGGACAATTCGGCCCGATTAATAAGGCATCTGTACTTGCCATTGCCGCTTTTACTTTTAACATCTGTAAAACGGGTATACCTTCAGTAATACAGACAATTAACTTTATACCTGCAGCTAGCGCTTCTAAAATGGCATCTGCTGCAAAAAATGGTGGTACATAAATCACACTGGCTGTTGCCTCGGTTGCAGCCACAGCATCAATCACGGTATTAAAAACAGGTAAACCTAAATGCTCTTCACCACCGCGCCCCGGAGTGACACCTCCGACTAATTGCGTGCCATAAGCTAAGGCATGTTTTGCATGAAATGTTCCTTGTTTGCCAGTAAAACCTTGGCAAATAACTTTAGTTTCTTTGTTGATTAAAATACTCACGCGCCAACTCCTGCTAATTTAACCGCTGTTTCCGCTGCATGGTCTAAATCTTCTGCAGGAATAATATTAGGGGCAACATTATGCAATAAAGCACGCCCTTCTTCCGCATGCGCTCCTTCTAATCTAACAATAACGGGAAGATCTGTTTTAACTTGCTCTAGCGCGCCAATAATCCCCTGTGCGATCACATCACATTGCACGATGCCACCAAAAATATTCACTAATACCGCTTTTACATTTTTATCAGAAACAATTAATTTAAACGCTTCTGTCACTTTTTCTATGGTTGTACCACCACCTACATCTAAAAAGTTAGCCGGTATACCGCCTTTTAATTTAACTAAATCCATTGTTGCCATCGCTAAACCTGCACCATTGACCATACAGCCTATATTACCTTCCAAGGTAATATAGTTAAGGTCAAATTGCTTGGCGATATTCTCTTTTTCGTCTTCTTGCCGCAGATCTCTTAATTCAACAATGTCCTTATGCAGTGCAATGGCATTATCATCAAAATTAATCTTGGCATCTAACGCAAACAAATCACCCATCTCTGTTTCTACCAAAGGATTAATTTCTATCTGGCTAGCATCTTTATCTAAAAACAATTGCACCATACCCTGCATTAATTTAGATAAGGATTTAATTTGATCACCTTGCAAATTTAATGAAAAAGCAACTTGGCGACAGTGATGGCCTTGCAAGCCTGCAGCAGGGTCTAAAAATAAAGTGGTGATTTTTTCTGGTGTTTCTGCAGCAACCGCCTCAATATCCATTCCGCCAGCAATAGAACTGATAAAACATAGGCGCTCTGAATGCCTATCCACTAATAAACTAAGATAAAATTCCCGTTTAATTGGATAAGTTTGTTCGATAAGGACTGAATTTATGGGTAAGCCAGCTGAACCTGTTTGCTTAGTAACCAGCGACTTCCCTAGCATCTGTTTAGCACAGCTACTCGCTTCTTCAGGTGTTTTTGCAAACTTTACCCCACCGACTTTTCCACGCCCACCCGCGTGAACCTGGGCTTTGATGACCCAACTATCGCCAGCTAGTTCGCTTGTCGCCTCTGCGGCGCGTTCAGCAGAATCAACAACAAGACTATGCGGTACAGGAATTTTATAATCTTTAAATAACTGTTTCGCTTGGAATTCATGAATATTCATTATTTTTCCAGTTCAATTTGGGCAAAGAAAAAGGTGTGATTTATATCGCACAAGGCATAATCTCATGAGTATATATGCAGAAAGCTTATCTTTCAGTTTTTTTTAGCTAATGACGGTAAGGATAAACAAATAATAAGTTTTAATAATAGGCAGATTCAATTTTGATAGTGTATAGACTCAAGCTACTTGAAGATGCTGTCTCAATGGAACCGCGAGCTTTAGTCGCGGAATGCTTGATATGTGATTGCAGCGGCTGAAGACCGCTGTTCCATTTAGTTAAAATCACGCATCTTCATTTATTTTGAGTATATGCCTACAGTAAAACAGTAATCAGCCCAACCGTTGATAAAATACTGATAAATACTTTGCGTAATTTTTTACGCTGGATTTTTTTGTGTTTTCATTATTATTTAGGGCTTTCTGGACAGTAAATAACAAGGCATGAAACATCATCTTGCTCTTGCGTCGGATCAATAAACCCTGCAATAAGGTGTTTAATACCAGAAATACGTTTACCTGCTTTTGTGCTTAACAAGCCCGCCATAAAAGCATCATCCCCCAAAAGCTGACCATCATGGTCAACAACATCAGAGCATAAAAATAATTCACTTTGTTCTGTCCAATGCCATAATTCTGTTGTTGCATCAAATGACTCCGACTTTAAAACACCACAAGAAACATGCCGTGAAGCAAAGCTATGGGTGATTTTATTAGCATCATTTAATACTGGCAAGGGTGGTAGACCACCGTTCCAAATTTCGATACTTTTCTTTTGGGTATCGACCATCCCTACCGCTAAGGCGACAAAATGCCCTAATGGAAGGTCTTGTTTAAGGCGTGCATTAATTCTTTTAATTAATGCAGAAATGGATACATATTCTTTCACCAGACTATGAAAGAGCTGACTAACGATAATAGTCGGTAGCGCCGCAGATAATCCATGGCCTGTTGAATCTGCTAGTATAAAATAAAGCTGTGTATCAGAGACACGTTTAGCAGAAATTAAATCACCACTAAAACGCCTTGAAGGTTTTATCCAGTAACCTAGTTGCGGATCTTGTAAGTTACTCTGAGCTATTATTTTTTCAAAAACTCCCATAGAAAAATCAAGTTCGCGTTCGCGTTCATTTTCATTGTAGTATTTCTGTAGTTTTTGTTTACTGTCCAATAAACCTGTTTGTAATAAGGCCATGCGTTGAGCAATATCTACTTTAGCTTTTAGAATAACCGCATTAAAAGGTTTACTAATATAATCATTTGCCCCTGCGTTTAAGCCCTTTACAATACTGACTTCATCTGACATCGCGCTAATAGCAATAATTTGCACATTTTTTCTGCTTTAATGCCTCGTATTTTTTGAATGGCTTCAAGACCATCCATAACGGGCATCACCATATCCATCAAGATTAAATCTGGCTTGCTCTGCTGAAAAATATTAATCGCCTCTAAGCCATTCTCTGCGCATAAAAGTTCTGACCCTGTTTTTTCTAATATTTTTTTTAATAAAAGACGGTTTACTTTTTGGTCATCAACAATCAGTATTTTCATTTATTCCTCGAATAATTCTCTTTCTACAGAAAGCGCCTACTAGCTACAATTTATCATATCGATGATAATGAATTAATGATATATTATAATTAGCTAATATTTATAAGTGGGAGGTATTTCACATTAATCTGAAAACTATTCCTTTTCACAAAAAGGCTACTTTTCCTTCAATACTAGCCGATTTAAATTTACGACCTACCTAACTTAAGCCATTACCTGCTTTAAAGAGGTATGCTACAATCCAAAATATGTTTAAATCCATCTATTCTAACCCCTATCAGGAGCCTATTCCTATGAAACCAAGCACTAAAACCACGCTTACTTTAGTTTCTACTTTTTTGTTTACCACTGCAGCTTATGCAGACCCTATTATCTACCCTGCTAGTGGGCAATCGCCACAACAAATAGAACAAGACAAATATCAATGCTATAGCTGGGCAAAAGGCCAGACAGGCTTTGACCCTATGCAAAACTCTGCACCAACAGCTCAACAAAGTAACCCAGGCACTGGAGCTGTCGCTGGTGGTGCAGCAAGGGGCGCAGCGAAAGGAGCGGTTATCGGAGCAATCGCAGGGGATGCTGGTAAAGGCGCGGCAATCGGTGCAGCATCGGGCGGCATGATGGGAGGAATGCGTAGACGTGGCGCACGGAAACAACAGGCGCAAGCACAGCAACAAGCGCAACAGCAACATAGTTCAGCTGGGTCAGAATATGACCGCGCTTACTCAGCTTGCCTAAATGGCCGTGGCTATACTGTTAGATAACCTTACTAAAAAATAGGAATTAAAAATGAAATACTTCAAATCTATTATTATCGCATGCTCCTTGTTACTTTTAAGTGCTTGCAGTACATGCCAGCAGTTCTCAATTTAGGTTTTCTCCTATTATTGGTATCGGAACCTCCAATCCTTCTAGCATAAATTTCAGTAATGATTGCCAGCTATCAAACTGCATGTAGCGAGTAAGCGCTCTTATATCGTC
>JAJJBE010000191.1 GCA_020996635.1 Bathymodiolus brooksi methanotrophic gill symbiont | reverse complement strand
GAGGTACACCTTTAGGTTGCTTATAGCTAAACCCCTGTTGGTGAAGCCATTTATTCATCCCTGAAAGACTATATTGAATAGCATAGACGGACAGAACATAAGCAACAATTTGATGGGTATGAACGTCTGTAATTTCAGATAAATGTTAAATCAATTTTTCTGTCTGGTCAGCCTTTAAAAGGCTTTGTGAACTCCCATTTTCAGGGGCTAACTTTTGTTTGTTTTTAAAGTCCATCAGATGACGCGAAATGGTAGAGTCATGTTTCTTAAAGCTTGGGCAATTTGTGTGATTGACCAGCCTTCTGAGCTGAGTAATATGGCTTTAATTCGATCGCACTCATGTACATCACGGACTTTATTATGCCGCAATTCTAATGCCTTTTTTTGTTCGGAGGTGAGTGTGATTTTCATATTTTGTATAGCTTGACTTGATTTTTCTCATTTATCAAGCATCTTCAATGATTTTGGGTATAAGTAAAGAGACAACTAAATTAAAGCGCTGCGGCTAGTTGAGCAGACAAAACTTGAAATAGCTGAATGTTATCAACAAAGTGCTGCTATGTTACCTATGCTTGCTGATACCAGTATTGATGTAAAAAATTTAGTGAGTTTAAGCAAAGTAGAAATTTCGGAAGAAAATGTTGTTGGTGTGCATGTGCCAGTCATTAAACATTTAAAAGTGGATGTAAAAGATTACTCTTTATTTTCAAAACCGCACTGGGTTGACCAGTTAGTTATTCAATTAAAGCGAATGCTTACCTTGAAAGTAGAACAACAAATTAAAGAGCAGCGGGGTGAAGCTCTTAATTTTGCATTACGTAAAATAACTCAGCGAGTGAATTTATTTGATAAAGTTTTAATTCCAAAAGCGCAACAGGATATACGAAAAATTAGAATTTATCTTTCTGATATGGAAACAGCTGCAGTTGTGCGAGCTAAAAGTACCAAACAAAAACGCTTAAAAATGAGTGGAGGTGGTTTATGAGTATCGTAGCCTTAAAAAAGGTAAGCCTCTGTGGTGTTTTTTCAGATAAAACCCTTGTTCTAAAAGAACTACAAGCCTTAGGCCTTGCTCATCTTATTCCTTTTCAGAGTAAGGATAAAGCACTCATTAGTCCTGAAATGTTAGGGGTAGATAAAGCGTTAATTGCTTTAAAATATTTACAGGCGGCCAATAAAAAGCGCCATCAAGTTCGCCAAGAACTGGGGTTTGATTTTAATGCAACCATCACTGAAATTTTAGCAGTAAGAGATAGTTTACTGGCACTATCGGAGCAATGTGATTTTTTAGAGGAGCGTATTAAAGAGGTCGCTTTATGGGGAGATTTTACTTTAGTTGAAGAAGGGGAGTTATCAGCCTATCGCTTATGGTTTTACCGTATTCCTAAGCAACTGATGAAGGAGGTTAAATCATCTGAGTTAACTGATGTTACGCACCCTAATGATATTTCCATTAAAATAGTAGGCTATGAAAACACCTGATATTTTTGACTTATACACCGATTACCTGATCACTTCATTTAGCTATACAACAGCGACAGGCT
>JAJJBE010000082.1 GCA_020996635.1 Bathymodiolus brooksi methanotrophic gill symbiont | reverse complement strand
ACAGCCGTCAAGTCATTTGAGGTAGACTTAACGAAGCAGTGTTTTTTGCGTAGTTGAGTTGGACGCAGGACGAACTGGGGCTCCCATAAATCGCTCCGTGCTGAATGAAGATTGGCGATAGGACATTCCAATGTTTCATGAAGTAGGAATGGCGCGCCTACCTGTATAAAACGATCAATACTATTAAAGAAGGGAAAATGGCGACAAACTTAAGGTAAGGGATGCGCATAAAATAAGCACCACTCAAACTGGAACTGGGACTTTAGTCCCGCATTAAATCAGGCGAGGCTAAAGCCTCACTTCCAAGTTGCTCAAATTATTTCACGCACGCTCCTAACGTCATTATTACCCAAACAGTAAAACCCTTCTTTTTCTGCCAACAAACACACATAGTTCATTGAATTAATAATAAAAATCAATCATATAAAACGTGAAGTAATCGACAAAATACCTTAAGTCATTCCCCTAAAATCCCTCCCATCATTTAAAAAATAATTTAAAGAGAAAGTCATCATGAACATTTTATTAGAGCTTGTCGCAAGCTTTGAACCTATTTTTAATTTTTTTAAAAATAGCTTTTCTTATGTTGCTGGAATCATATTATTAATGATCTTTATTGAAAAACTTCGCATCCATTTTTCCGCAAAAAAACATCATAATACTCGCCGCCAATTCCATTAGAATCAAACAACTAACTGAGTCAAAATTTTATTTGTGAAAATAGTTCAGCGACTTCAGGAAAAAAATGGCTTAAATCATAAAGAATAGCAATTGTAACTGAATACGATAATAATTTTCCAGGCCACCTAGCCCAGCGAGGTAGTGGCTTCTTTGCTTTCTTTTTAGATTGGTCAACAACACTTGCTTGCCACTGTGAACCCAAGGAATCAAGCATTTTTTGCTTTATTTTATTTGCATAAGCCTGCCCTTCAAGGCTATTAGCAACCTCTATTTTATCGCCATCATGCGTATATAGTTTTAATGCATACCAAACTCTAGTGCTATTACCCGAACCTGATGAAGCACCTTGTTCAACTAAAATATCAGCAATTTTATCTATGGCAACAAACTCTTCTAACTTAAATCCTAATATTTTTTGCTGCTTACGAATCCCTGCTAAGCTAACTTCAACAGTCAGGCTATTAATAATCAGAAATAAACCTAGTAAAAAAAGTCCTACAGCAAAAAGATTAACATAAATTTTTACTACTAATATTGTAACGGGAAGAAAATCTGTAAAGTTACTAACTGATGTTACGCACCCTAATGATATTTCCATTAAAATAGTAGGCTATGAAAACACCTGATATTTTTGACTTATACACCGATTACCTGATCACTTCATTTAGCTATACAACAGCGACAGGCTTGTCAGGCTTAGTTGATAATGCGATCAGTCATGACCCAGTCACTCGGTTTCTTTCTCAACAAGATTTCACCTCTAAAGAGCTTGGGAAGGTGATCAAACAAACAGTGAGAGAAATTGAAACGGGTGAGGGTGTTTTAATTTTTGATGACACCCTCCAAGAAAAGCCACATAGCAAGGAGAAC
>JAJJBE010000117.1 GCA_020996635.1 Bathymodiolus brooksi methanotrophic gill symbiont | reverse complement strand
CTTTCGATATTTAGGGATCCAAACTATATGATATTTACATTCCCATTTACTATGGTTTAAACTATTTTCTGGTTTCATCATTTTTTCCTTATCTTTTGAACTTTAGGCGGTTCACAGATAAGGAGAGTCTCGATGATTCCCGTAATTGTCAAACTTTGTGAGTCCCCCGGCAGAGCTGGGGGGTTACTTATTAGAAATTACCCGTGCAGGCCCTGGCACCAAAATTATTTGCATTGGTAATTTAGCGCAAATTGATACTCCATACTTAACTGCAACCAGCTCTGGTCTAACCTATGTTGTTGATAAATTTAAATCTTGGAATTACGGCGCACACATTACTTTAAAACGTGGAGAGCGTTCTCGTCTAGCGGATCATGCTTCTGAAGTCCTTTAAAGAAGCTCTAATCAAGTCCAATTAATCTAAATACAACATTTTACCATTTGACTAATTTACTGAAGCGCAGTAAATTAGTCGGTTGAGTTAAAAATCAAATAATTTTTATTATAATCTGAGTCATCAATGGAAGAATTTCACCGTATTAGTCGCCTACCGCCCTATGTCTTTAATATCGTCAATGATTTAAAAGCAGAAGCGCGAGCCAAAGGCGAAGATATAATTGATTTTGGCATGGGCAACCCTGATCAGCCAACGCCTAAGCATATCGTCGATAAAATGGTGGAAGCCACTCAGCGCGAAGATACTCATCGTTATTCTGTTTCTCGGGGCATCCCTCGCCTTAGGCAAGCAATTTGTAACTGGTATAAAAAACGTTACGATATTGATTTAGACCCTGAAACACAAGCGATTGTAACGATTGGCTCTAAAGAAGGCTTAGCCCATTTAGCTTTAGCGACTTTAGGTCCAGGCGATACCGTAATGGTGCCAAACCCTGCTTACCCTATTCACCCTTATGGTGTTGTTATTGCGGGGGCAGATTTACGCCATGTAAAAATGGTACCCGGCGTTGATTTTGTTGAAGAATTACATGAAGCCATCGCCGAATCTTGGCCAAAGCCAAAAATGCTGATACTTAATTTCCCTGGAAACCCGACTTCAGAGTGTGTGGATCTTGAGTTTTTTGAGCGCATTATTGCTGTCGCAAAAAAGCATAAGATTTGGGTCGTTCATGATATTGCTTATGCGGATATAGTCTTCGATGGTTACAAAGCACCTTCTATTTTAGAAGTTGAAGGTGCGGATGAAGTTGCTGTAGAATTTTTCTCGCTATCAAAAAGTTACAATATGCCTGGTTGGCGTGTTGGCTTTATGTGCGGCAATAAAGAACTTGTTGCTGCTCTTGCGCGCATTAAATCTTACCTTGATTACGGTATGTTTACACCGATTCAAATTGCAGCAATTACAGCACTTGAAGGCCCGCAAGATTGTGTTGCAGAAATTTGCGCCATGTATAAAGAACGTAGAGATGTGCTTTGTGATGGTTTAAATTCTATCGGCTGGAATGTTGAAAAACCCAAAGCAACTATGTTTGTTTGGGCGCCTATTCCAGAGGCATACAAGGAAATGGGCTCTATCGAATTTGCCAAAAAATTAATTAACGATGCCTGCGTTGCAGTCTCACCAGGTATTGGTTTTGGCCAATTTGGTGATGACCACGTACGCTTTAGTTTGATTGAAAACGAACACCGTACACGTCAATCTATCCGTGGCTTAAGAGCCATGTTCAAACAAGACGGTTTAATATAACTTCTAATTCATTTAGAAATCAACAAAAGTAATTACTCAAATATCTCAGGAGTTTGATTTGAAGCCAGTAAAAGTAGGCATATTAGGTTTAGGTACAGTTGGCGGTGGTACCGTTAATGTTTTAAAACGCAATGCACAAGAAATATCACGCCGTACCGGTCGCGAAATTATTATTACCCGCGCTTCAGCTAGGGATTTAACACGCAAACGCATTTGTGACACCCAAGGCATTACACTAAGCACAGATTCTAATGAAGTTATCAATGATCCTGAAATTGAAATTATTTTAGAGCTTATTGGTGGTACAGGCTTAGCAAAAGAATTAGTTCTAAAAGCGATAGCAAATGGAAAACATATTGTCACTGCTAATAAAGCATTAATTGCTTTGCATGGTAATGAAATATTTTCTGCCGCTAAAAAAGCCAATGTCATGGTCTGTTATGAAGCCGCTGTTGCTGGTGGAATCCCCATTATTAAAGCGATCCGCGAAGGCCTTAGTGGCAACCAAATCAATTGGTTAGCAGGCATTATTAATGGCACTGGAAACTTTATTCTTACAGAAATGCGTGATAAAGGTCGTGATTTTGATGATGTTTTAGCCGAAGCACAGGCTTTAGGCTATGCAGAAGCTGATCCCACATTTGACGTAGAAGGAATAGATGCTGGGCATAAGCTAATGATTTTGGCTTCGATTGCCTTTGGTATCCCGCTACAATTTGAAAACGTTTTTACTGAGGGTATCACCAAAATTACCCGTGAAGATGTTGAGTATGCAGGCGAATTAGGCTACCGTATTAAACACCTAGGTATTGCAAGAAAAACAGCTAAAGGCATTGAGCTACGAGTTCACCCTACTTTAATCCCTGAACGACGTTTAATTGCCAATGTTGATGGTGTAATGAACGCCATCTTAGTACAAGCCGATGCTGTTGGCCCTACCTTGTATTATGGTGCGGGCGCAGGTGCAGAAGCAACTGCCTCTGCCGTCGTCGCTGATGTAGTTGATGTGGTACGTGCTTTATCTTTAAATTCAGAGTCTCGCGTTCCTGCTCTTGGCTTTCAAGAGTCAGAAATCATTGATTCAACCATCCTAACCCATGAAGATATAGAAACAGCTTATTATCTACGCTTAACGGTTGAAGATAAACCAGGCGCTTTAGCTGACATCACCAATATCTTAGCAAAACAAAATATCAGCATAGAAGCTATTATTCAAAAAAAGCCTTTACATGGGGAAACCAACCTTCCTGTCATTATGCTAACGCAACGCACGATAGAAAAAGAGATGAATACCGCCATTTCTGCTATCGAACAATTATCATCTGTTACTGGACAAGTAACACGTATCCGTCTTGAAACATTAGGTTAAAAACTATGGCTACTAATAAACGCTACACAGGTTTAATTGAAAACTACAGAGATCGTCTACCTGTTAGCGATTCAACTCGCATCATCAGCTTAGGTGAAGGTAACACCCCCCTTATTAAACTAGAAAACATCCCTAGATTAATTGGTAAAGATGTCACTATTTACGTTAAATATGAAGGCTTAAATCCAACCGGATCTTTTAAAGATCGTGGTATGAGCATGGCTGTTACCAAAGCTGTTGAAGATGGCAGCCAAGCCATCATTTGCGCTTCTACAGGTAATACTTCTGCCGCTGCAGCTGCTTATGCTGTTCGTGCTGGAATCAGAGCTTTTGTTTTAATTCCTGAAGGTAAAATCGCCCAAGGAAAATTAGCACAAACTCTAATGTATGGTGCTGAAATCATTCAAATCAGAGGCAACTTTGATGAAGGTATGAGTCTTGTTAAGCAAGTTGCAGAACACACACCCGTTACTATTGTTAATAGTATCAACCCTTTCAGAATTGAAGGCCAAAAAACAGCGGCTTTTGAAATTGTTGATGAATTAGGTAAAGCACCTGATTTTCATTGCCTACCTGTGGGTAATGCGGGCAACATCACCGCTTACTGGAAAGGCTATAGCGAGTACGCAACGGAAACAAATGGCTTAGCAGCTGTGTCTAATAATGTACCCGTTATGTGTGGCTACCAAGCGGCTGGTTCTGCACCTTTTACTGCAGGAAAAATGATTGATAACCCAGAAACAGTAGCCACTGCAATTCGCATTGGACACCCACAATCTTGGGATTTAGCATGGAACGTGCATAAACAATCAGGCGGTTGGTTTGATAGCTTTGCTGATGAAAAAATCTTAGCTGCACAAAAAATGCTTTCTGCTTATGAAGGTATCTTTTGCGAACCAGCGTCAGCAACATCATTAGCGGGCGCAATTAGCGATATCGCTTCTGGAAAAATCCCTGAAGGCAGCACCATTGTTTGTACCTTAACAGGTAATGGTTTGAAAGATCCTGATACAGCGATTAGCCAATGTACTGACTCACACCCAGTATCGATTGATGCATCATTAGATGCTGTTAAAAAAGCTATTTTAGATAATATGTAAGCGTATTTCTAATCATAAAAAAAGGGGGAATAACAATTGTTATTCCCCCTTTTTTTGTATCTATTAACTGATGTTACGCAGAGGGTTAGAAAAACTTATGCCTCCTTTCATTACATAACATCTATACTCAAAATCAATGAAGATGCGTGATTTTAACTAATTGGAACAGCGGTCTTTAGCCGCTGCAATCGCATATCAAGGTATTCTGCGACTAAAGATCGCAGTTCCATTAAGCCAGCATCTTCAAGTAGCTTGGGTATATTACATTTCTCATTTGAGTTAGTTATAAGCATTTGGAAGTGGGACTTTAGTCCCACTTCCAATGTATCCCATGTTTCATTTAAAAGGGAAATGTAATTCGGGAGTTTGATGCGCTGTTTACCCCGCATTCCGTACCTCCATACAGGCTACGACAACAACTGTTTACCTTATTTTAGTCCCCGTAAATTTCTTCACGCCGTAAAAACTAACTCACTTTAAATAAGCGCTTAAAATTCTCATTAGCTTGCCTTTCTACCTCTGCAACCGGTACACCCCGTAAATCAGCAACATGCCGTGCAACTTGCTGTACATACATAGGATAATTAGGTTTGCCTCTAAATGGAACAGGCGCTAAATAAGGGGAATCAGTTTCGATCAAATATTGATCACTCGGAACTTTTTTTGCCGCATCATGAACTGAATGGGCATTTTTAAAGGTCACTATACCTGAAAAAGAGATATAGAAATTTAAATCCATTGCTTGCTTGGCAAAATCCCAATCTTCAGTAAAGCAGTGAATAACACCACCCACTTCTTCTGCATTTTGTTCCTTTAAAATTCTAATGGTATCTTCTTTAGCTTCTCTGGTATGAATGATTAATGGCTTATTAGTTTTTTTTGCAGCAGTAATATGGTTAGCAAAACGCTCATGCTGCCATGTTAAATCACCTTTACTACGAAAATAATCTAAGCCTGTCTCTCCTATTGCAATAACACGCGGATTATCCGCTAACGCAATCAGCTCGTCTGCTGTAGGGTCTTGCCCTTCATCCACATTCGGGTGCACACCAACAGATAAAGAAATATTACTATAGAGTTTAACGAGATCAAGCATTGCTGGATAAGCTTCCAAATCAATACTGATGCATAACATTTGCTCAATATTCTGCTCTGTCGCTGCTTGCATGAATTTTGAAAAATCATTATCGTAGGACGTTAGATCAAGTTTATCTAAGTGACAGTGGGAATCTATTAACATTTTAAACTAGGAAGTTATTCTGAAATTATGGAGCGGGAAACGAGGTTTGAACTCGCGACCCCAACCTTGGCAAGGTTGTGCTCTACCGCTGAGCTATTCCCGCATATAATTTATTTTTGGAGGCTGCTGGCGGAATCGAACCGCCCTGGATGGATTTGCAATCCACTGCATAACCGATTTGCTAAGCAGCCATTTTGTAATACATAAAAAAGCCGCGAATTATCGCGGCTTTCAAGTATATCTTGGAGCGGGAAACGAGGTTCGAACTCGCGACCCCAACCTTGGCAAGGTTGTGCTCTACCGCTGAGCTATTCCTGCCCTGAAAGAACCCCATTATAGAGGGATTCTTAACACTGTCAATTAATAACTAGCTTATTTTAAGTTATTTTTAAGTGTCCATCCTTTAACACCTTGACGACAATCTGCAATCTCTTGATTTATTTCAACTTGAACAAACATTTGTGATGTTCCAAAAGCATCTTGAAATCCACGCACAGTCACAGAGGTGCCAACAGGCGCACTACAAGTAACATCATCCTTGTTATCAAATGCTGACATTTGACCAGGAATTTTTAATATTTTAAGTGAAACATTATTCCCATCCAATGCATTAGGCGCTCGTAAAGTATAAGTGCCCCCTAAAGAAACCGCAGTCTGCTTAAATTGGCGCACCACCTTATCATCGTCGCCTGAAAACATAAAGAAAGCCAGTACCAACAAAATACCCGCAATTCCACCAAAAAATACCGCAGGCTTCTCTTCTTTTAGTTTCATCAATGGAGGAACTGAACTTTCAACTGCTTCTTCCTCTGTTTCTACAACATCTTCAACTACCTCTGCAACTTTTTCTACTGCATCAGCTATTGTTTCATTTTTATTTTCTTCGCTCATTGGATCTCCTAATGTATTTTTCAATTTTTTATTATTATATATAGCTATCTTAGCTAAACCACATCGTATTTTACTGCTTTTTTCATTCTTTATCTCATCTTTTACATAACTGATGTTACGCACCCAACGCCACGGTAGGGGTACCCCTTGTGGGTACTCGCATATCACAGCGTTAAAGGGTAACCGTTATTTGTGGATATTGCGTCCATTCTGGGCAACCACAAGGGATTGATGTGGATACACTATTTAGGACACAAAAACTAAGATTTACCCCCTCAATATAGAGTACCCAAAATGACTAAGAAAAAGCTAAATACTTACACGCTCGAATTTAAAGAATCTGCTATTAAATTAGCCTTAGATTCTGATGAATCTATCCCTCAAATCGCTAAAAATTTGGGCGTTAATTCCAACACTCTTTATACTTGGGTTCATAACGCTTCAAAACCCAAGGGTAATACTAACGTGGCTAGCAACGAGTCGAATGAAAATGAAATAAAACGATTGAAAAAACAAGTCCTTAGATTGAC
>JAJJBE010000160.1 GCA_020996635.1 Bathymodiolus brooksi methanotrophic gill symbiont | reverse complement strand
GTTCGCTCGGGAGGCAAGTAGTTATCCCGACAGCCGTCAAGTCATTTGAGGTAGACTTAACGAAGCAGTGTTTTTTGCGTAGTTGAGTTGGACGCAGGACGAACTGGGGCTCCCATAAATCGCTCCATGCTGAATGAAGATTGGCGATAGGACATCCCAATGTTTCATGGAGTAGGAATGGTGCGCCTATATCTAAATCCTTACCTTCTTGAATATTTGCTTTATTAACGTTATCTACAGGGCGTAGTGTTTCAGGAAGAATAGCATCAGAAGCTTTTCCTAGTTGTTTTTCAAGCGCACTTCCCTGTAAAAATGCAGGTGTAGGCGCGTTTATAGTGGGTGATAAAGAAAGCGAATTTGTAAGCATAATTAAAAGTAATGCTATAAAGTTAAGATATTTCCATTATAACCATAAATTAGCGTAAGTATAATGTTATTTATTCTTTATAAACAATGGTTTATTTGTTTTCACTGCTAATTTGATAGTTTTCACCTTTATTTTCTAGTGCGTTAATTATTTCTGCTTCATTAAGTAATTCTATACTTCTTGAGGGTTGATAGCTGGTTTGTACGTCAGTTAATTGGGTTAATAGTTGGCAAAAAATTAAATCATCCAAGCTTTTTTGAATTATATTGATTGGTGTATTTAGTTCTACACTCAATTCTTCAGTCGTATAGTTTGGCAAGTCTAATTGTTGAAACCGAGTTATAATTTTTTGCATGACGATTAATGCGATCGCTTTGCTCGATTTAAAATTGAGGTGCTGAAACTTGTTATGAGTATGATAAAAATTTAAGTTTTGGTGGTAATAACTTAATTCAGACCCGAAGAGCATAATAATCCAAGTGATTTGTAACCAGACTAAAAATAAAGGTAGGGCAGCAAAACTTCCATAAATGGCGTTATAACTAGAAACACCAACTTGTAAGTAAATATAAACACTTTGAATAATGTAATAAGTAGTCCCAGTAATCACTCCAGAAAATATGCCAGACTTGTAAGTGACCTGGGTATTAGGCATGAAAATAAAAATAAAACTAAAAAGTAACCATAAAATAATAATAGGGAGATAAGATAAAAGCTGCAAAGCAAAAATATTGATACTGTTTGCTGCAACGATTAAGATCGGTGCGAACAGCATTAAAGAAAGGTAATCACCTAACTTGCGTCCTAGAGTTCGAGCCTTTTTAACTTTCCAAATATGATTAAAAGAATCCTCAATATTGCTGATGACTTTTAATACTGTCCAAAATAAAAGGGCAACTCCAAAGCCGGCAACAACACCGCCTTTTGTTGATTCAAGCATGTTTTTAGCCATTTCAAGCAGCTGGCTAATTAAGCTATCTTGTTCTTGCTCAAGTAAATATTGCTCTAAGGTTGCTTCAAAACCAAACCCTTTGGCAATACCAAAACACATGGCAATGATGGGCACAATGGATAATAAAGTATAAAGAGTTAGTGCAGAAGCCCGTAAAGCCCCATTATCTTTAATAAAACCTTGTGCTGATAAGATAAATACTTTTAAATAATTAATAGACAGTGTTTTGAGATCTTTTTTATTAGCTTGTTTTTGCTGTTGCTGCCAAATACCTTCTTGAAAAAAAATCACTAGTTTAGTTTTCATACGGTTTTAGTATTTAAGATAGAATTATTTTAATTGGGAAGGTCAATTTTAAGGGAATTTATGCATGAAATCTAAAAAAATCGCACTCTTTTTAATAGGTTTATTTTTATCGCCTTTAGCTTTAGCGTGGCAGCCTTTTGATTGGAGTTCCACTAACATTTAAGGCTTATATGGTGGGGGTTTTGAGTTTGGAGATACTAAGCGAGGAACAGCAACGATTGAGCATGCGTATGGATGGAAATACGGAGATAATTTCTTTTTTGTTGATATGTATAACAATGATGGGGTTGAGGTGTATGCAGAAATTTACTCTAGTTTAAGCTTAAGTAAAATGAGTAGTGCGGAAGTGGCGTTTGGCCCGATTAAAGATGTTTCTATCATGTTTTGGGCTTAATATAAGTAATGCACCTGCTGCTGACCCTTTTCGTGCTTATTTATGGGGGGGTAAAATTTGATCTAAATAATCAATATTTTGATTATTTAGAACTGAGTGTTGCAGCTTATTAGGCGCGCCATTCCTACTTCATGAAACATTGGGATGTCCTATCGCCAATCTTCATTCAGCACGGAGCGATTTATGGGAGCCCCAGTTCGTCCTGCGTCCAACTCAACTACGCAAAAAACACTGCTTCGTTAAGTCTACCTCAAATGACTTGACGGCTGTCGGGATAACTACTTGCCTCCCGAGCGAACTGACCAGTTCACTTCGGATTGGCGAATTTCCCTGTCGCCTACTGCGGACTAAAAATCATCACTTCGCTGCGCTCCGTTTCCCTGATTTTCAGCGAAGGAAGTAGGTGTTGAAACGTATGGTGTGCAGGTCACACCGGTGTGGAGCTTTCCATTTACTTTGTTAGAAACGAAGTTTAAATTTAGAGGGTTTTTAGATTTGAAAAATGGATCTACAAATGCAGCAGGAAATATCACTATGTTAGCGCAACCTCAACTATTAATGGATGTAGGTGACTTATTTAATGCGCAAGCAGATGTATTTTTTATAGGAATGGAATATTCCTATTGGGTTAATAAATTTGGTATAGAAGGTGTGGACGAATCCGCTGTACAAGGAATGCTTAGCATATTTTTTTAGTAACTGATGTTACGCAGAGGGTTGAAAAAACTTATGTGACCCTTTCCACTGCATAACATCAATTAGCCCGTATTCCGTACCTCCATACGGGCTACGACAACAACCGCTTACCTTATTTTAGTACCCATAAATTTCTTCACGCCGTATTAGAGGTTGGATAGCTTAAGCTTGGGGGTAATTGTACGCGTAATATCAGTTAGCAAGAAAAATCTTAGGCTAAACGGGATGTTTAGCCTAATTTAGTAAAGCGTTTACTCTGCTTCTACAGTCGATTTTTCCATGCCAGAGTAAGCAGGGCACCAGCCGCTATAGCCTGTAGCTGTCAGTACTAGGCCAATTAAAAGTAGTGGTACAGAAGCGATAAATAAAGAAATAAACATCAAAGCACTGCCAGCATAAAGGCGATTTTTTTTCTCTTTTGTGCCAATGTTGATTTCAAACTTAAGCATGCGTTTAAAGTTAAAGCTCATTATTTTGTACCTATGTCTAATTATTCTTGTGAAGGTCGCGCCATTATTCGAAAGCGTAGGCGATATTGCCTTAAATATACAGGGCTAATAAAATTGTGCAAGTGGCAGATGAAAAATAATTTAGCTGTGATTTGATTTATACCCAAACGAAATCAAGATGCAGAATTTTCCTCACTCGTCATCCCCGAAGTCTTTTAGTGGGGATCCAGTGCTGAATCATGGATCCCTGCTAAAAGACTGCAGGGATGAACTGTGCTTAATGTCAACTTTATTTTATCATTAAGCGTACTCTTTTGAGAAAGTTGCCCCATTTTTTATAACTCCAAAAATTTGACGTACAAGCTTGTGGGCAATGGCTACTTTTATTAACTTTTCAGTTTTTCCTTTTTTAGACAAGCGCTCATATAATTCTGCACACTGTTGGTTTTTTCTTTTGATGTGGATACACTATTTAGGACACAAAAACTAAGATTTACCCCCTCAATATAGAGTACCCAAAATGACTAAGAAAAAGCTAAATACTTACACGCTCGAATTTAAAGAATCTGCTATTAAATTAGCCTGAGATTCTGATGAATCTATCCCTCAAATCACTAAAAATTTGGGCGTTAATTCCAACACTCTTTATACTTGGGTTCATAACGCTTCAAAACCCAAGGGTAATACTAACGTGGCTAGCAACGAGTCGAATGAAAATGAAATAAAACGATTGAAAAAACA
>JAJJBE010000194.1 GCA_020996635.1 Bathymodiolus brooksi methanotrophic gill symbiont | reverse complement strand
CGACTGCTCGATTAGAGATTCTCAGTGCCCAGCAAGGGCTGAACAAGTTCGCTTTAAAATCGAAACTTTATATTAATGCTATTCGACAAGCTTTTGATGAATTGCAACAATTAAAGTCGGCTACTGCGTAACATCAGTTAATTAAAAATATTATAGGGGGCCTCGAAAAAAATAAAATTCTAGTGCAATTAAGTTCAACAATAAGTTTTTACGATATAAGGCATGAACTTCCCCTGAATACACCCATTTTTATACTCTATGCTCCGATATAAAAATGACCTTAGAATTATAATAATCTCTAAGTGCGACACATACAGTCGCATTAAGCGATACAATAGAAAATACCTAAGCTTTATTACTTTTAAGTTTTACTATGAGCCGCTCTGATGAAACCTTATACCGCCAATGGGTCATGCTTTCCCGCATTCCACGCTTAAATTAATCCAGCCATATTTTAATCGTGCTAAAGAGATTTTAGGCGAGCATTCCGAATCTAAATTACGCACTTGGCCTAATAAAGTAGAGGTTATCGAGCGAGGGCCTGTTTTACTTAAACCAACAATAAAAGCTGAGATACAACAGCTCATTTACCAATCACTCTTAGAAGAGTTTGCTATCAGAACGCATTATTTACCGCGTGATAGCCAGGATGAAAAGCAATATCTTATACACCCACTGGGTATTGTCAGTCGTATGGGGGTGCTATATCTTATTTGTACTTTATGGGACTATAAAGATATTAAACAATTTGCACTGCACCGATTTATTTCAGCAAAAAAATCAGAAGAGCCTTACCAACAAAATGATCACTTTAATTTACAATCTTACACAAAAGATCAGCAGTAATTTTCTTATCCTACCAGCCAGACTCCTATTAAATTAAAAGTGTTATTTGAGAAAAATATTGCCCACCATCTTGCTGAAACACCATTAAGTCATGACCAGAAATTAACTGTATTTGATGAAAATCAAGTTTTATTAGAAGCCACTATCTCTGAGACACTAGAGCTAAAATGGTGGTTACAAGGCTTCGGAGATAATATAGAGATATTGGAACCTACCGAGTTACGAGATAAATTTAAGCGTGTTGCGGTTAATTTAACGAGTATTTATTCTGATCCATAGCATCACTTAAAAAATCATATAATTCTTTATGTACGTTGAATTGCCGCAATCATGATAATATCATGAGAAATAAAATCACAAGGAGTCTTAATATGAGTTCACTATCTACCCACAATCAGCGCTTAGATATGCGGATTGACTTAGAAACTAAGCAAATGGCTGAAAGAGCCTCAGCTGCACTCGGTTGCTCATCGTTAACTGAATACATCACTCGTTTGATTCGCGATAATTCACCCAGTATCATTCAGCAGCAAACTGAAATAACACTCTCGAATCAGCAGTTTGAGCAGTTTATATCGCTTTGTGAAGATCAAACGACAAAACCTGGTCAATCATTACTAAGCGCAGCCCAACAGTTAGAGCAAGAAGGTTATTAATGGCCTTTGCTACGCAGTTTGAATTGCTTGACCTTAAATGCCATGCAAATAAAAAATTTGATTGCGGCAATAATGAGATGAATCAGTTCCTAAGGCGATATGCAGATAAAAACAGAAAACTAGGTTTAAGTTCTACGTGGGTACTTTCTGAGCAAGACAATGATGCAAGCGAACAAAAACTAAAATTGGCTGCTTATTACACATTGGCTTCTTCAACCGTTAAACAAATAGAGATTCCACACGATAAAAAATTACCAGTTTATCCTGTCCCTGCCCTATTGCTTGCAAGAATTGCAGTCAGTAAGCATTATCAAAAACAAGGACTGGGTAAAAAAACTTTAATTACCGCACTACGCAAAGCAGCTGAACTAACAGAAAAGGGACTGCCAGCTTTAGGCGTAATATTAGATGTACTCGATAATGATGCACTATCCTTTTACCAGACCTTTGATGATTTCCGCCCCTTTAGCAATAACCCTATGCGCTTGTTTATTTCAATGAATGTAATCAAGCAGCTGGGGTAAGTTTAAGTGCCTTGAATTAAATAGCTTCAGCTGGCCACTTTTTCCACCTATTCAAGTTAGTTGACGTTTGATATTATGCACTTATTACTTAAATCCAAGGCAGTTTATTTAACCATCACGCATAAAAAAACCACCCAAGCCATTTAAGATTTTTTTTGGGGGGGGGGGAAATTGCAAGGTGCATTACCATGTCGGATTACGCTATCGCTCATCCAACTTACGCATCCGCCTTACGGGTTAAATAATTCAGTCTAATAGGGATAGCCTATTTCTAGAAAGGTTTACTCACTACCTTTTAACTGGTGTAAATATGGTGTAATATCGAACCAATATTTATTTAAAGGGGGATTATATGACAAGGCAAAGTATTTCATTCACAACACCGAATAACACTTGGCTTAATGCTCAAGTTGATAGCGAAGAATACACCAGTAAAAGTGATGTCGTGAACGACTTAATACGAAAAGCGAGAGCATACCAAAATGAACTTGATTTTATACGTTCTAAATTAATTAAAGCAGAACAAAGTGGGTTTACTGATCTAAATAGCGCTGAAATTCTAGCTAAATCTAAAAAACAATTACCCCTTAATGAAGCAATATAAACTCAGTAAGGAGGCCGAAAACGATTTAATCCGAATTCATCAATATGGCATGATTGAGCACAGCGAAGCGCAAGCTGATAAATATTATTTTGCATTCATTAAACGCTTCGAAAGCATTACTGAGCAACCTTATTTATATCAGGCTGTAGATCATATTCGCGCAGGGTATCGTCATAGTGTCTGTGGTTCAGATACTATCTATTACCGGATTAAAGATGATACCGTGGAAATTATGAGTATTCTCAGGGGGCAGGATAAAGCAAAACTGTAATATGTCGGATACGGATACGCATCCGCCTTACGGGTTGCTTGCAAGAATTGCAGTCAGTAAGCATTATCAAAAACAAGGACTAGGTAAAAAACCTTAATTACCACACTACGCAAAGCAGCTGAACTAACAGAAAAGGGGCTGCCAGCTTTAGGCGTAATATTAGATGTACTCGATGAAGGCGCACTATCCTTTTACCAGACCTTTGATGATTTCCGCCCTTTTAGCAATAACCCTATACGGTTGTTTATTTCAATGAATGTAATCAAGCAGCTGGGGTAAGTTTAAGTCGTTTAAGTACCTTGAATTAAATAGTTTCAGAAAACAGATAGAGCTATAGACTTATGTAGTATATCCACATCATTATTGCACTACCTCTAATCATCTTCAGCTCCAAAGCCATAGACGCAGGAAGAGTTATCAACAAAATCCTTAATATCGCCTAAACTTTCTTTAATATGTGTAAATCGGTGATTACCATCGTCAAATATTTTTGTTTGATAATGCTTTTTTAAAGACTTAAGCGTTTGCTCAGAGTCAATTAGCTCATCACCTCGATCAAGTAAAATAAGGCCACAGCCATTCAATGCAAAGCTTGGATAGCTGGAAAGCGTTTCCTTATTTAAGGTATATGGCTCTCCTGAAAAAGTAACACCTTCCCCGATATACTTACTAAGTGATTGTTTAGGAGAAAGAACTGGGTTAATAGCAACAAAAGGAATACCTAAGCTTGCTCCTGCAACAGAGGAACAAAAACCGCCCATGCTAGTACCAACCAGCAAATCAATATCGCTATTCATTGCCGCTTGTAAGATACTTCGCTTAATATCAGGAAATGTTTTTGTATAGTCAATATCAACACCAAAAACCGTGCCTATTTCACTTAACTGATGTTACGCACCCTAATGATATTTCCATTAAAATAGTAGGCTATGAAAACACCTGATATTTTTGACTTATACACCGATTACCTGATCACTTCATTTAGCTATACAACAGCGACAGGCTTGTCA
>JAJJBE010000266.1 GCA_020996635.1 Bathymodiolus brooksi methanotrophic gill symbiont | reverse complement strand
TTTGATCACCTTCCCAAGCTCTTTAGAGGTGAAATCTTGTTGAGAAAGAAACCGAGTGACTGGGTCATGACTGATCGCATTATCAACTAAGCCTGACAAGCCTGTCGCTGTTGTATAGCTAAATGAAGTGATCAGGTAATCGGTGTATAAGTCAAAAATATCAGGTGTTTTCATAGCCTACTATTTTAATGGAAATATCATTAGGGGGCGTAACATCAGTTAATAACTAAAATACAGCGCTCTAGTAAATTTCCACACACGCTTTATCTTCAGCAATCAAAACCCGCTGAATCTCAGCATCATTTCCTTGCAGGGCACTAATTGTTGCTGCTTTAGTTTGGTTGCCTATTTTTAACCAAATAATTTTAGGTGGTTGACCATAAAGCAATGACATATCTAAAAAATCCGCATCTTTAGTTACAACAACATAATCGTATTTTTTCGCATAATCCCATATTTCCAAATCAGTACTATGCTCCATTTGAAGTAATGAAATTTGAGTACTACCTGGGAAATTTTGCTGAATAAAAGGAATGACTCGGCGAGAAAGGTTCTCATCCAATAATAGCTTCATTACACTATAGCGACTATATTATGCTCTCTATTTGCAGCAAAACTAAGACAAGCCGCAATATCCTCATGCTTTAACTCAGGATAATCTTCTATAATATCTGCTTCTGTCATTCCTTCCGCTAACCACGACAATACGTCATATACACTAATACGCATTCCTCTAATACAAGGTTTTCCACTGCGTTTATTTGGGTCTATTGTGATAAGGCCTTTATAATTCATATTTCCCCCGCTCCCTCATTCAAAGCAAATTACTTAGCTTTCAATCTTAACAAATCCCTTTAAAAATTGCCTTTTTAAAACTAAGAACTAGCTTGCGACTATTATCGTATTATTAGCAACACTTTCTCGTTAATAAAGCTTTAAACTCTTATGGCTGACGCCATTTAAAAATGTAAAAAAGAAAAATTTAAGGTGTTCTGGTCAGGCGAAAACCATGATAGTAGTAGCGATAGCATTGGTACGAGTCCTTCAACCCCAACTTAGTCTCTCAAAATCCTGCTATCATATCAAAGGCCATGGAGGTCTTAAGCAATGTGTATCAGCGGTTAATAGTCAGCTTAATAGCTATAAATTTGTGTTTAAAACAGACGTAAAAAGCTTCTATGAAACCATCGATCAAGTTATTCTTAGCGCGCAGATTAATCAACAAATAGACAATAAAATACTCAAACGCTACTGCTGGCAAGTCATGCGCCGAACCGTTGAGAATGGTAGGCGCGCCATTCCTACTTCATGAAACATTGGGATGTCCTATCGCCAATCTTCATTCAGCACGGAGCGATTTATGGGAGCCCCAGTTCGTCCTGCGTCCAACTCAACTACGCAAAAAACACTGCTTCGTTAAGTCTACCTCAAATGACTTGACGGCTGTCGGGATAACTACTTGCCTCCCGAGCGAACTGACCAGTTCACTTCGGATTGGCGAATTTCCCTGTCGCCTACTGCGGACTAAAAATCATCACTTCGCTGCGCTCCGTTTCCCTGATTTTCAGCGAGGGA
>JAJJBE010000108.1 GCA_020996635.1 Bathymodiolus brooksi methanotrophic gill symbiont | reverse complement strand
TTTGATCACCTTCCCAAGCTCTTTAGAGGTGAAATCTTGTTGAGAAAGAAACCGAGTGACTGGGTCATGACTGATCGCATTATCAACTAAGCCTGACAAGCCTGTCGCTGTTGTATAGCTAAATGAAGTGATCAGGTAATCGGTGTATAAGTCAAAAATATCAGGTGTTTTCATAGCCTACTATTTTAATGGAAATATCATTAGGGTGCGTAACATCAGTTAGCAGCTAAAGTAAGAGAGCAACTAGATTTAGAGTCTAGGGATGAAGTGAGTCTTTTTCTGCCTAATAGCCCCGTTGGTGTTGATGAATTAAAAAATAATCCTAAAGAATTAAAGCAAGGTACATTAACGCATCTTACGGCATCGATAGCTGCTGATATGTTACGTGATGGCGTTAGTATTTATGCGAATAATGATATGAATTTAGGGCTTTCAATTCGCTTAAAAGAAGAAGGCATGGCGGTTGAGTTTACTGATGAAACCATTTCTGCTTTATTATTAGAGCATTTACAACCAAGGTTTAGGGCTTTATTACAAGGTATTGTCAAATGATTAAATCTCAAACAGATTATGCAATGTTAATGGCAAGTTTACCGCCGCATGCATTATCTTTATGGGAGATAGAAAATAAGAGATTGTCACGCGTTCAGTTAGATAAGCATTTAAGCTTATTAACGACAGAAGATAAGAAAACCCTAGATAAGATAGAAGTTGCATTGCATTGGGCAAAAATGCCATCAATAGAAAAAGCACAGTTAGCAGGAAAAAATGCCGAGCATTTATTAAGCAATCTACATAATACCTTTTTGGAAGAGCTTATTATTTGGCGCTTACAAATACGTACGATTATGGCAGCAATACGCTATCGAAAATTAAATAGTTCTGTGAAAAATACGGCTGAATTTCAAGGGTATGGAGAAATAGTCAGTCAGATTAAAAAAAACTGGCAGTCTGATGATTTTGCTTTAAGTCACCGATTTCCATGGGTGAAACAAGCGCAGCAATTATTTATGACCAATGAAACGGTTGCTTTAGAAAAATTACTGCTGAATTTAAGCTGGCAACATTATGAAAGAATAGGCCAAGGGCATTACTTTGATTTTGAAGCCGTGATTATTTATGTCTTACGTTGGGATATTATTAACCGTTGGGCTAAAAATGATCAACAAAAAGCCATGCAACAGTTTGAACTATTGGTTGAACAAGCTTTAGTGCCCCTCCCATTAACAAATTAGAATAGAGTGTGAAAAGAAATGAACCCTAGCCTAGCGACTGCAAGAATTGTTTCAGTTCAAGATAGTTTAGTTTCAATAGAGACTTTAGCAGATAGCACCAAACCGCTGACTAAAAATGAAGTGGTTTATATTATTCCTAGCCGTAGTGATGCTAAGCATAGTGAACGCCTAAAAGCAGAAATACTACGTATTAACGGTAAAGTGGCGGATGCACAAGTTTTTTAAAGTACTGCTGGAATTAGCGTTGGTGATTTAGTCGAGCAAAGCTCAGAAATGTTATCTGTAGAATTAGACCCCGGATTATTAGGGCAAGTTTATGATGGTTTACAAAATCCATTAGATAAATTAGCCAGTGAATTTGGTTATTTTTTACCGCGTGGTGTGGATTTACCGGCTTTAGATGAGAATTCAAAATGGAGCTTTGTACCTTGTGTACAAACTGGGGCAGTCTTAAAGGCAAGCTCAGTGATTGGTACGATGCAAGAACGAGGGTTTACTCATAAAATTATGTTGCCCTTTGCTTTAAAAGGCGAAGCCAGTATTACATGGATTCAAGAGGGGACAGTTACCGTTAATGAAGCTGTCGCAAAAATAAAGCTGAGTTCAGGTAAAGAGCAAGATATTACCTTAAAACAACGTTGGCCAGTACGTAAAGCGTTGCCACAACATTTATTAAAACAGAATATCGTACAGCGTAAATACGCTTATGAACCTCTGATTACTCATTTACGTTTGATTGATAGCTTTTTCCCCATAGCAAAAGGGGGAATGGGGTGCATACCTGGGCCATTTGGTGCAGGTAAAACGGTATTACAAAATTTAATTTCACGTAATTCCGATGTTGATATTGTTATTATTGTTGCTTGTGGTGAGCGTGCAAGAGAGGTTGTTGAGACTATTACTGAATTTCCGCAATTAAAAGACTCACAAGGTAAAACCTTGATGGATCGCACCATTATTATTTGTAATACCTCCTCTATGCCAGTTGCAGCTCGTGAAGCTTCAATTTATACAGGCATTACTTTAGGTGAGTATTATCGACAAATGGGCTTAAATGTTCTTATTATTGCAGACTCAACTTCACGTTGGGCGCAGGCGATGCGTGAAACATCAGGCCGGTTAGAGGAAATTCCTGGTGAAGAGGCATTTCCTGCTTATTTAGACTTAGCTATAAAAGGAATTTACGAACGCGCAGGCGTTATTCAAGCCGCTGATAATAGCGAAGGAAGTCTTACTATGATAGGTACGGTATCACCTGCAGGTGGTAATTTTGAAGAACCCGTTACCCAATCAACCTTAGGAACGGTTAAAACCTTTCTAGGTTTAAGTGCAGACCGTGCCTATAAACGATTTTACCCAGCAGTTGACCCTTTATTATCTTGGTCGCGTTATTTAGAGCAGTTAAAACCTTGGTATAGCGAAAACTTATCAGCAGGTTGGATGGAAAAAATTCAACAATTATTGGCTTTGTTAAAACAAGGTGATGATATTTTACAAATGATTCAAGTGATAGGCGAAGAAGGGGTTACTATTGAAGATTTTATTATTTATCAGCAATCACTTTTTTTAGATAACGTCTATTTACAACAAGATGCATTTGATGCGGTTGATGTAGCCGTACCATTAGCAAGGCAAGGAGCTAGTTTAAATTTGATTACAGAATTGCTACTAGCTAGCGACTCTCAATTTAAGGATAAAGATGCTGTACGTCATTACTTTACAAAACTAACGGGCTTGTTTAAAAACTTAAATTATTCAGCCAGTGAATCGAAAGATTATGTGTTGTATTTAGAAAAAATTGAGGCATTAAAATTAAGTGCTTTGTAAAGATTAAAGGGTAATAGGCAATGCCAGTAAGTTAAGCGTAACATATTAATACCAATAGAGTTTTTTGGTATAAAAACGAGGTTTTTTTAACCACTCTAATAACATCAATCCTTTAGAAGCTAAAGTTTCTCTTATATTTCGACAAAACAAGTATTTTAGTTATTAAATATCAATTGCTTGCGCTTAACTTACTGGCATTGGGGTAATAGGTATCTTTCTTATTTGTTAGAAAATTTATCTTGTCGTGTTGCCTGCATTCAAGTTATTAGCGATTGATAGTTTTGAATAGTAAATAATAGAACTACTGTATTACCGTATAATGATTTCTTTAGGCTATGCACTCATTAAGTGTTGGTATTCAGCTATGTAATTGTTTTTACTTAAGTCATAGTAATAAGTAAGTAACTGTAATCATTCGCTTGTACGTTTTACCAACAGTTAATGTAGACATAGCCTTTCTTTAATTTAACTAAATTCAATAAACAAAATGAAAAAAATAATTGCAACTGCAATGGTATCAAGCGCCTTATTTTTCGGTGGTAACCTATATGCTGAAAGCGCTTCGCTAACCAATAAAAATATTCAAGGTTCGTGGATTTTGGAATATACCAAACATTCTGAGGCGTCAGTAGAAACTGTAAAACGAGAAGATATTTGGGTATTTGATAATAACAAGGTTGCTATTAAACATATTCCACGGGAAGGTGAATATTATGACCAACCCCCAGTAAATTTCAAAATTGAAAATGATAAATTGAAAGTTTCTCTTTTAGGACGAGCAGGAAAGTTTGATAGCTTCACTGTGATTAACAAAGAAGAAAAAATTATGACACTGAAAGCTAGATTTGGTGCTATTTATCAATTTGTAAAGAAATAACTTTCCAGTTTTCAAATTAGATAGAAAAGAAGGGGGGAAATTATTTATTTCAGCTCATTTTTCGACCTCCCCCTTTAAAAATGAGGGTTAAGGGGGATTTTAAAAAATAGTAACACATTGATATTATATGAATTATTTTTTATAAAAAATCTCTCCCAGCCCCTCTTTTGAAAATAGGGGGGCTAAAATAGAATACTTTCACCGTCTTTAAAGCCTGCGCCCCAGAGCTAACGAGTTCTTGTTATAAAACTTATAGAATGTGCGGTAAAAAAAGCTTGATAAAATCAAAGCCAACGCTATCCTCTATTGCTCTTACGAACATAATTCAAAATTGAAACGGGAACCACTTTTCTAACCGGAAACCCATCAATCTCTTTTCGCTTGATTATATGGTTTAAACGGCTTTCAATAGCGCATAAGTTTTTAAAATCACCCATTGCAACAAATGATATGGCCTCTCCTGTGGCGCCGGCACGACCGGTTCGGCCAATACGGTGAATGTATTCTTCTGGTTTAAAGGGCAGATCATAGTTAATAACGCGGCTAAGCTCGCCAATATCAATACTGCGGGCGGCAACGCCTGTTGCCACTAAGTATTTTAGTTTGCCAGATTTGAAATCAGCTAGAACCTTTTCACGCATGGCCTGGCTTCTATCACCATGAATGCAATCTGCTTCTATACCACGCTTTGCAAGTTGAGCAACCAATTTGGCTGCTCCGTGTTTTTTCTCGATAAAAATGAGTGCCTGATCCTACTTTTGCTGGTTAATTAAATGGCTGAGTAAGGCAGACTTGGTGTCTTTATCGACGGTGATTAACCACTGATCTATATTAGGTGCTGTTGTGGCCTTTGGTGATATAGATATCTCAGCGGCTGGCTGACTTCTTTTGTCATCAGAAAAATCATGGGCAATAGCGCGAACGGCGGCGCTCATGGTAGCTGAAAATAATAGATTCTGACGGGCTTCGGGTAAGTGCTCAATGATCTTATGAATATCATTAGCAAAACCCATGTCTACCATTCTGTCCGCTTCATCTAAGACGAGTACTTCAAGTTCATCAAAATGTAGGGCACGCTGATGGGCTAAATCAAGCAATCTGCCTGGTGTGGCGACTAAAATATCAACGCCGTAGATTAAACGTTGCACTTGTGGTTCGATATCAATACCACCATAAACCGCCAGTGAACTTAGGGTTAGGTGTTTACTATACTCAGCAACATTTGCAGCAACCTGAACCGCTAATTCGCGTGTAGAAGTAAGGATAAGGGCGCGTATACGTTTACCGCGTAATTTACGCTCTTTGTTAAAATTCTCTAATATGGGTAGTACAAACGCGGCGGTTTTACCTGTACCCGTTTGAGCAGTAGCAATAAGGTCTTTACCAGAAATAATGATGGGAATGGCTTGTTTCTGGATAGGAGTAGGGGTTGTATAACCCAAGTCTTTAATAGCTTGTATAATAGGACGGGATAATCCAATTTTTGAAAATGGCATAGAGGCTCGGGGCGCTAGTGGTAAAGAGAGTAGGGCTTATTATAGCAGTACTTGGGGGAATGGGCAGCTTGCCCATTCAGAGGCGGGTAGCCTCTGCTCCCAGCAGGATTGTTATGTTCATGATTTTTTTGTCGATTTATATCATGTTGTAGTAGCATTTTGCCAGTGCTTAGAGGCGCTTTCCAAGGTCAGCACATCCTATAAATTAGTTAATTTCCCTAAATTGCTAATTGTTGTTTATTGAGATCAGGCTGCTAGTTTAAATTATGACTTTTTAGTCCATAGCGCTTGAGTTAGGTTGATACAGCGAGTCATGTTTTTTAAGAATAGCAGTATAAGTCCCATCTTTTTTCATGGTCTTTAGTGCTTTATTGAATTTATTGATAATTTCAAGATGCTTGGGGTGAGATTTGCTAACAGCAATATGTACACCTTTTATAGAAAGAGGCTGCGGCAAAATTTCTAAATTATTTTCACTGCCTTTCATATAAGTATTAATTTCATAGTGTATTTTTCTAGTATCAGCTAAAGTCATATCAACTTTATTTTGGTTTAAAAAAATAAGGTTTTGAATTAAGTGATTTTGTGGCAGTTTTAAAATTTTCCTTGCATGAGTGAAATCATCACGGTAAATATAGCCTTTAAGAGTGCCTACAACTAAGCCATTTAAATTGCTTAGTTGATTAAATTGAATCTGCGTATCTGATTTTCTTTTGATAAATTTAATTTCATGAAATAGATAAGGCTCACTAAAAATAAACTCTTTTTCACGCTCAGTATTTTTCCAAATAGAACCAATAGCATCGTAAATCCCAATTAACCCGCCTTCGTATGCACGCGGCCATGCTTCAAATACAAAATCAGGTTCAATTCCAGCGTGATTAAAGGCTGTCTTGATAATATCAATCGATAAACCCTGATTAAGTAGTTGATTACCAATATAAGGAGCTTCCTCTTTAACAACAATACTTAATGCATAAGTGAGAGGAGAGAATATAAATAAGAGAGTTAAGAAGATAAATTTTTGCATAGTATTTTAAGAAAACTCTCGTAAAGCTATTTCAGTCGCTGCTGCATAATTAATTTTACCAGAGGCTAAAATAGGCAATGCTTCTACGTGAATGAACTTTTTAGGAAGGGCGATACTAGAAAATCCTACAGATTTTTGCTTTAACTCTTTATATGATAGCTTGGCACGGGTGCTTAATAAAACAAGCTGTTCACCTTTCTTATCATCAGGAATACAAACAATAAGGTGCTCTGTATCGGGCCATAGGGCAATTAAGTGCTGCTCAACGGCGGCTAATGAAATTATTTCACCACTAATTTTTGCAAAGCGTTTGCTACGGCCTCGAATACTAAGATAGCCTTCATTATCGATATGAACAATATCTCCTGTGTCATACCAACCTTCACCATAAATAGATTTAGGGGGAACCAATACACCAGGGTTATTTGCTAATAAATAGCCTTGCATAATGTTCTTACCATACAGGTGTAACTGTCCCGCATCTTCAATACCTGGAATATTCTTTAATTTGTATTGCATATTAGGCAGTAAACGACCAACAGTGCCTTTTTTATAATACATTGGGGTGTTAACAGCAGCAACTGGGCTAGTTTCGGTTGCACCATAACCCTCTAAAATACGAATGCCAAATTTATCAGACCAAAGTTGACGCGTATTTTCATTGAGCTTTTCAGCACCTGCAACGACATAGCGAATGTTGAAAAAATCATAAGCATGGGCTTTATGGCCGTATGCAGCAAGAAAAGTATTGGTACCAAAAATAATGGTTGCACCTATTTCATAGGCTATTTCAGGAATAATGCTGTAATGCAAAGGGGATGGATAAAAGAAAGTTGTCATGCCATTCATAATGGGAAGCATGGTTCCAACAGTGAAGCCAAAGGAGTGGAACATCGGTAAAAAATTAAGCACTACGTCTTGTGCGTTAAAGTTAATACGGGCTGACACTTGTTTGTGATTAGCTAATATATTACTGTGCGATAATACGACCCCTTTTGGAGCGCCTTCAGAGCCTGAGGTAAATAAAACAACCGCAGGGCTTTCGGCTGACTGATTTAATCTTGGATACCAGAAATTAACCGTTTGAGCTTGAATAAAAGCGGTTAATTTATCGATAAGGGTGATTTTTGCCGCAATGTCTTCTAGGTAAATTAAATTAACGATTTCTGATAACTGTTGTGCATCGCTTACAAACTTTCCTAGTTCAATAAAGCGCCGAGAGGTGAGTACTGTTTTGATTTTTGCTGTTTGACAGGCTGAGCCCATGCCTGATGCGCCCGTACTGTAGTTAAGCATAGCAGGAACACGGCCGATCAGTTGAAGTCCTAGAACGATATTAAGTGTTTTAGTACTATTGGGTAAATAAATACCTATGTTCTCATTGGGACTTGATATTTTTTTGAGTGCGTTTCCTATGGCGATAGTGCGGGTAATAATCGTGTTATAGGATAGTGGAATGCGGTCGGTATCTTCTGCAACCGTGTGTTTGCCCCCGTGTATTTTTTTAGCTTCTAATAGGGCTGAAAAAAGTGTTTGTTGGTAACGGCTGGTATTAAACACCATATCAGTCATGATGTCGGCTAATACTGTACCACTGGCATGGCGACGTGCTTTACCCTGCAATTTGTCATCAATACCTAATTTTGTTGGTGCTAAAATACTGAGCGTAATTTTAGGGAATAAACGTAATTTTACAATTTTTTGTAAGCGTGAAAAGGGCGTGTATTCAGCCCCATCAATACGAATAGGTAATAGTGCTGCGCCAGATTTATCCGCCACCATGCCAGTACCATCATAAATTTTCATTAAAGACCCGGTGACAGTAATACGTCCCTCAGGAAAAATAACGGTTTTACTATCGGTATCCTTTAAGTGATGAATTAAGTCTTTGAGTTGCATGGGGTGAGTTGGGTCTAATGAGAAAACATTAGATAAACCTAAGAAAGGTTTTAACCACCAGCGATCTGCAATATCTTTATTAATAGCAAAAGTAATATCATTAGGTAAAAATACACTGAGTAATAAGGGGTCTAAAAAAGAGCTGTGGTTGGAAATAATAAGGACTCGATTGCCCGCTTTTTTGTAGTTTTCTAGCCCTTTTACTTCAACTTTGTAGAGTAGGGTCAATATCCAGCGGAGAATTATTTTTAACATAGTAAAAGCCTTGTTATTAAGGGCAGGAAAGCTTAGAGAAAATAGGTCAATAAAAAGGAGGAAAAAGTAGTGTCTTCTTTTTAGGAACGTCATGAAATTCATCAATGCAGTGTGAAAATGATGAGCTTCAAAAAAAGACGCTTTACCCATACTAAGTACATAGGCATAATTAACTTAATATTTTGATATGACGAATTTTAGTAGGATGGGTAGAGCGTTTTTTTGCGAAACCCATCATTCTGGTAATGATTGATGGGTTTCACTGCGCGCCTAAAAAACAGGCACTTCATTCTACCCATCCTACAAAATGTTAAATTAATTTTTGGTATTTACTTATTTATAAAATTCTCAGTTGTATCTGCGCAAAGTATATTTAATCAAATAGTTTTGTTTTGTTAGTTTGGCTTGCGTAATGTAAACAAATATAGATGAAAAATTGTAAACCAAAGATTAGGTTAGCGATGAGTAAGTGTATAGGTTGCACGACAGGGGGAATCCCTAGGCGATCTAGTGCCATACCAGCTAAAATTGCGGTAATAATAAGCCCTATTAAACTATAGCTCAATTTTAATAAAAGGTTATCTTTATCAACAGATTGGTGAATCTTCCATACCATCCATAAGTTAGTGAACAGAATAACGGCTGAAAATGAGCGATGCACATAGAAAATGATGGGGAAACTACTGCGCCAATATTCTCTGTCAAGGTAATCGTGTTGTAAGGCTATTATATCGACAGCTTCTCTGACTTGTGTACCCATTGCAACTTGTAATAATGTCATACCCATGGCTGCAATCAGTACTTTTTTAAAATGCTTGGGTAATTGAGAACTATTAATATTTTGTAGAGAAAATTGTTGTGAACGTGCTATAGCATAGATTAGTAACGCGACTATAAATAGCGCTAAGAGCATGTGAACTGTAATCATTAATGGATGTAAGTGAGATTTTACCACCATTGCACCGAGCCAACCTTGAAAGCCAACTAACAGAAAAACAGATAGGGATAAATAAAACACAGCTTTATCTGTTTTTAAATAAGCACGAGATGCCCAAAGTGTCAGCATAATAAGAAAGCCGATTGTTACACCTGTTAGGCGGTTAAGGTATTCCGTCCATGTTTTAATGACATTAAAGTCCGTATTAGCATAGCCTACCGCATAAATTTCATGATAATTTTCAGGTAATTCTGCTTCGCTAGTCGGTGGAATCAATTGTCCAAAGCAGGTAGGCCAATCTGGGCAACCCATACCTGAACCTGATGCACGTACAATACCACCGACTAAAATAACAAAATAGACAGCAAAAATAGTTAGGATACCTAAGCGTCTAAAACGCTGCATAGTTTCAATGTCCATTATAAGGAAAGGCTGGATTGAGTTTGTTTGATGATTTCTGGGATACCTTTAATTTCTAATATTTCAGTTTCAGAAGAAAATCCAAGTTTACGGAAGGAAATTAGAGAGTCACAATTTGTATTATTAGCTGTGTTCTGTGTTCTGGCAATGCTCTGAAAAAATGCAACTTGCACCACATCCACATAAGTTGCAGGTAACTTAATATCACTATCGTAATTAACATTGCCATACTCAGAAGGCACTAATTTTAGGTCTTCTGGTACATTCCAAGAAGTCATAATAATTTTCCCGATAGGGCGGTGAGCTTTTTCTAGTAATTTTGCAAGCCGATCTGGATGGTCTCTAAATTCAGGAATATTTTCAACTAAAACTAAAATAGGGAGCTTTCCAATTTGATGCATTAAACCTGCTAACATTGCCTCATCTGCTGATAAGTGGGGTGTAGTGGGGTGTAAATGTAGCTAGAGCACGACTAATTGATGCAACATTAACACTGTCTCGCCAGATCTCTTTAAAGTATCCGTTTAAAGCTTTTGATTTTGTTGCATATAATTGACGCATTGCAAGGCTGGTAACTAGGGTGCGAATGGTCTTATTACCTAAGCGGGAAATAGCGAGTTGTATGCTTTTTATCTCAGTATTTCCACTGTATAGAGGGCTGTTGACAACTTGAATAAGGCGTGCAGATATAACCGCATCAGTGGTAATAATATCGGCAATATTTTGAGCTGAAGCATCACCTTTGTTGACAGCTTCACGTACTTTTAAGGCAACATCAGGTAATGAAGGTAAAACCAAGCGGTTATTATCAAGTTCTTTTTGAACATGAATAAGGAAGTCGTTAATACTGTTAAATTGCATAGTGACCTTTGATATTAATTAATAGTGTTTAACAAATTAAAATAAACTTTCTCTAGCTGTTTTAATTTTATCAGGAATCCCTTTAATTTCTAGAACTTCAATTTCGGGAGTAAAACCTAGTTTATTAAATGAAGCTAAGCTTTCCCAGTCAATATCATTTGCATGATGCTTGTTTTTTGATATATGTTGAAAAAAAGCAACATGAACAATATCAACGTAAGATGCAGGAGTTCCTTTTCCGCTATCATAGGCAGTATTACTATATTCAGAGGCAACTAATTTAAGATCATCAGGAAAATTCCAGCTATCCATAATAATTTTAGCAATCGGCCTGTGAGCTTTATCGAGCAACTTTTCAAGGCGTGCAGGGTTATCTCTAAATTCAGGGATATCCTCAATTAAAACTAGAATAGGTAATTTACCTATTTGGTGTAAAAGCCCTGCTAACATAGCTTCATCGGCATCTAGGTGCGGGGTAAATGTTGCAAGAGCACGACTAATAGAGGCGACTTCAATACTTTCTTCCCAAATACTTTCAAAATGAGATTCTAATGTTTTTGATTTTAAAGTGTATAACTGGCGCATTGCAATGCTAGTTACCAAGGTGCGAATAGTAGTATTGCCTAGACGTGAAATAGCGAGTTGTATGCTTTTTATCTCTGTATTTCCACTGTAAAGAGGGCTGTTAGCAATTTGAATAAGTCGTGCGGCAATAACAGTATCTGTACTTATGATGGCTGCAATGTCTGATGCTGATGCATTTCCAGTGGCAACAACTTCACGAACCTTAAGCGCAACATCAGGTAAAGAAGGTAACTCTAGACGATTATTCTGTATTTCTTTATGGATATGAGTAAGAAAATCATTAACAGTTTTAAATTGCATAGTCGTTTTTAGTGTGAAATAAGGTTGTTTTAAAAAAGGCTTTCTTTAGCCAGCTCAATTTTATCAGAAATACCTTCTATTTCAAGTATTTCTGATTCGGTAGAAAGCCCTAATTTATTAAAAGCATCCACTGTAGAGCAATCCACCCTACATGCCGGGTGGTCAGTACCTACTATGCTTTGTAAAAAAGCAACTTGTACCACATCAACATAGGTCGCAGGGCCATCTTTTGCATCAGTAAAATTGGTATATTGCGATGCCACGAGTTTTAATTCATTAGGAAAATTCCAAGTATCCATGATGATTTTTCCGATTAAGGGGTGAGCTTTTTCTAATAATTTATTTAACTGATGTTACGCAGTAGCCGACTTTAATTGTTGCAATTCATCAAAAGCTTGTCGAATAGCATTAATATAAAGTTTCGATTTTAAAGCGAACTTGTTCAGCCCTTGCTGGGCACTGAGAATCTCTAATCGAGCAGTCG
>JAJJBE010000253.1 GCA_020996635.1 Bathymodiolus brooksi methanotrophic gill symbiont | reverse complement strand
ATTGATATTTAATAACTAAAATACTTGTTTTGTCGAAATATAAGAGAAACTTTAGCTTCTAAAGGATTGATGTTATTAGAGTGGTTAAAAAAACCTCGTTTTTATACCAAAAAACTCTATTGGTATGAATATGTTACGCTTAACTTACTGGCATTGAGGCAATCCCTTGTGGTTGCCCTAAAACTACCTGTGTGACTAAGGGCTGGCACAAGGCACAGCCCTACGTTTTGATAGCATGCGCTATTTTACCTTAAGATGCTCACCGGATTAAGCGCCTTCCTTAATTTTAATGGAAAGCTGTCATTTCTGCTTTATTTTAGGCATAAAAAAAGGGCGGACTAAAAAGCCCTCCCTTTTTTGTTTAGGTATACCTTTTAAGTTGTTTAACTTAGAAGCCTATCCCTACGTATGCGCCAGTTGTTAAACCACCAACATCAATTTGTGTATCATTTGTACTACCAAAATCTACGTTATAACGAATATCTGCCCCAACATAAATGTTCTTCCATACGTTGTAATCAGCACCACCCGCGAATTGCATAGTAGGTTTTAAGTAAGTAATTGCGTTACTAGTCGGGCTAATTACATTAATGCCTAAACCAATAGGAATAACCCAAGGTCTAAATTTGCTACCTTTCAAAAATTTAATTTTTGGAGAAGCCGTTAGCGTAAACTGACTAGCAAGAGCCGGAATTTCTAACTCACCTGGAACAACTGCAGTAAGAGATGTAGGGCTAGTTCCAAATTGTGAATAAGTAAACATTAATTCAGCCAAAATTTCTGTGCCATCATGGAAGCCAAACAAATCATCACTTAGACTAAAATCAAAACCCGCTCCAACTTGCCAGCCATCTTGCTTAACCGAATAACTTCCATCAGCTGTACCAAAAGTTAGATCGTTTCTCGCATTATCACCTCTAGCATAACCACCACGGAAGAAAACCATATTACCATTGTCTGAAGCTGCTGCTCTCATTGCTTCAGCGCTTTCTAATTTTGCAATACGCGTTTTTAAATCTGTCATTTCATCAGCACTAACTACTGGTGATAATGCAGCAACACCGAATACTGCTAATAGCCCTAAAGCCAGTTTTGTTTTTTTAATCATAATCTTTCCCCAAAGGTTTAAATACATGTATCATTGAAAATGATTATATCAATACCATGACTTTATAGCAAGATTTATTTGTCCTTTTCTTACAAATACTTACAATCAACTCCTAAACTAAATCATCAAACATCATCTTTATTACAATAAAACAACACCTAAAAAAAGGTTAATTTACTCACTATGTCCTTATTTAAATTAAGTTTTCAACCGGTATAACGCGGAAATATCTTCTTCGGAAAAACCTTTATCAATTAACCTTTCATAATCACAGACAGTTTGATCAACCAAGGATAAGTCAGCTAAATTATTTTTTGCCATCGATTGGCAAATTTTTAAATCTTTATAATGTAACTGATGTTACGCACCCTAATGATATTTCCATTAAAATAGTAGGCTATGAAAACACCTGATATTTTTGACTTATACACCGATTACCTGATCACTTCATTTAGCTATACAACAGCGACAGGCTTG
>JAJJBE010000106.1 GCA_020996635.1 Bathymodiolus brooksi methanotrophic gill symbiont | reverse complement strand
ATCCGAAGTGAACTGGTCAGTTCGCTCGGGAGGCAAGTAGTTATCCCGACAGCCGTCAAGTCATTTGAGGTAGACTTAACGAAGCAGTGTTTTTTGCGTAGTTGAGTTGGACGCAGGACGAACTGGTGCTCCCATAAATCGCTCCGTGCTGAATGAAGATTGGCGATAGGACATCCCAATGTTTCATGAAGTAGGAATGGCGCGCCTATTCTGTGGATAACTTTGTGGATAGTTTGCTGGTAGCTTAGCTAAAGTGCTGAGATTTAAGTTGTTTTGTTAAATTGAGTCATTAATGCTCATTCTTTTAAATCAATAGCTTATGAAGGGTATTAGTAATAAGTTATGGGTAAAAATAATTAATAATTTACTTGACAGGTTTTTGTGGACAATGGCAAATCAAAATGCAAAAGGAATCAAGCGATTAGTGAATGCTTGTTTTTTTTCTATCGCAGGATTTAAAGTAGCATGGCAACACGAAGAGGCGTTTCGGCAAGAGCTTATTTTAGCGATAGTCGGTATCCCAGCAGCGCTTTGGCTAAGTGCTGATTCAATTGAGCGTGTGTTATTAATCAGCAGTTTATTGTTAATTATTTTAGTGGAATTATTTAATTCAGCGATAGAAGCAGTTGTTGATAGAATAGGGCCAGAACATCATGAATTATCAGGTAGAGCAAAAGATATAGGCTCCGCAGCCGTTATGTTGGCGATGATAATGGCGGCAATGACATGGTTAATAATTTTAATTTAAAAAGGTAATACTAATGAGTGCATTAATTTGTGGGTCGATGGCTTACGATACGATTATGGTTTTTCACGATAAATTTAAAAATCATATTCTTCCTGAAAAAGTTCACATGCTAAATGTGTGTTTTTTAGTGCCAACCATACGTCGTGAATTTGGCGGTTGTGCTGGAAATATCGCTTACAATCTTAAATTATTAGGCGAGCAGCCAGCGATTATGGCAACAGTTGGGCATGATTTTGAACCGTATGCTCAATGGCTCAGTCAATGTCATATCTCTGATAAATATATCAATAAACTAGATGGTGAATTCACTGGCCAAGCTTATATCACAACGGATGAAGATGATAACCAGATTACCGCATTTCACCCGGGTGCAATGAATGAGTCACACCTAAATTCTATTCCAGAAAATGAAGATATTAGTATAGGGATTGTTTCTCCCGACGGTAAGCAAGGTATGCAGCAACATGCGCAAGAATTTGCCGATGCAGAAATTCCTTTTATTTTTGATCCGGGGCAAGGCATGCCGATGTTCAGTGGTGAGGAATTATTAGAATTATTAGATTTAGCTACTTGGGCAACGTTTAATGATTATGAATCTGCATTAATGCAAGACGTAACAGGGCTAAGCTTAGAACAAATTGCAGAAAGAGTCGATGCACTCATTATTACTTTAGGTGGAGAAGGTTCTAAAATTTATACAGAAGGAAAATGTATTGAAATTCCTTCTGCAAAAGCAAAAGAGTTAAATGACCCAACAGGCTGTGGTGATGCATACCGAGCGGGTTTATTGTATGGCATCATGAATGAATATGAATGGGAAGATACAGGGCGTATTGCCTCGTTATTAGGTTCAATAAAAATTGAGCATCATGGTACACAAAACCATACATTTACTTTGGAGCAATTTAAAGCGCGTTATCAAGAAAGCTTTGGGCGTTCATTTTAAGCTCTGAAAATAGCTAGCATTGTTAAAGAAAGCGTTTTACTATTTTTGTAAAGAAAACAGTAAAACGCTTTTTTTATGATTTAATTTCGCACTTAAAAATACGGCTTAAGAATTATGAAAGTATATTTGACTCTGTTTAGCTTATTTTTTTCTACGCTAACTTTGGCACATGGAGTGGATGCCAATACCCAGCAGTTTTTAGCGAATACACAAGGGGCTGCTATTGCGCCTTTTATGTATATCGGTGCGAAACACATGTTGACAGGCTATGATCATCTATTATTTTTACTGGGGGTGATTTTCTTTTTATTTCGCTCGCGTGATATTCTTTTATACGTTAGTTTATTTACTTTAGGCCATAGCTTAACTTTATTAACAGGCGTACTTGCTAACATTCAGGTTAATGCTTATTTGATTGATGCTATTATTGGATTATCGGTCGTGTATAAAGGCTTTGATAACTTAGGTGGTTTTCAAAGGGTATTTGGCTTTCAACCCAATACAAAAATAGCGGTACTAATCTTCGGTTTATTTCATGGTTTTGGTTTAGCCACTAAATTGCAAGATTTTGCGATGCCTAAAGAAGGCTTGTGGCAGAACTTATTGGCTTTTAATATTGGTGTGGAGTTAGGGCAGTTTTGTGCTTTATTCGTCATTCTATTATTGCTAAGTATTTGGCGACGATTTGATAGTTATATAGCTTTTTCTGTTGTTAGTAACGGTTTTTTAATGGTGGGAGGTTTAGTTTTATTTGGATATCAGATGATGGGTTTTGTGCTTATATGAAGTGATTGAGGTGCTTGCACACCTCAAATTATCAGTGCGTAGTTTTATCCACCAAAAATACTGACTTCATGGCTAGTATCCGTTAATGTGATGCTTTGATCTACTTTTGGTAGGTATTTTTGTAAGCCTAGCATGGTTTTTTCATTAATAACTAATGGGGAAGTAATAGAACCTTTAATAATTGCTTTTTCGGTGGTGGCATCGGTTTTTTGTAGAATAATTAAGATAAAAATATCTTCAATATTATCTAGTTTTAGTAAAGTTTCTTCTTCATCAGTTAAGATAAAATTATAGTTGATTTTAAAGTGTGAGGGCTGAGCGACTGAAAATAATAGTTCGTCGTTATCTAGTGATTGCATCCAGTAGACAACTTCACTGCCTTCTTGGTGGAATAATTTAAAACGAGTATCTTCTTCAAAACCTGGGATTCCGTTTGGAAATGTGATGATAGTATCTGCATCAACAGATTGTGTGCCGAGAAATGTAGATTTAATTTCCATTATTAAATGCCTTTGTAGTGTATGAAATACAGCCTTATCATTATAAAATAGGACAAATAGCTTCGCCATTAAGGGAGGTACTTGTAAGCGTTTAATATATCAGAAAATTAAATAAACTCGTTTCTTTTATCCATTATCACTTAAAAATTTTATTAATTTATGCGAATATATTTAATTTCTGTCGGTCAAAAAATGCCTAGTTGGGTTAAACAAGGTTATGAAGAATATGCCAAGCGATTGCCTCGTGAATGCGAATTAATTCTTAAAGAGATTCCGGCAGGAAAACGCGGAAAAAATAGTGATATCAAACGTATTACGCGTGATGAAGGTGAACGTATGTTGGCAGCAATACCTAAAAGTTGTCATATTGTTACTTTAGATATTCCTGGAAAGCATTGGACAACAGCTAACTTAGCAACGGCAATGACGGGGTGGTTAGATAATGGCCAAGATGTGGCACTATTGGTCGGAGGACCAGAAGGCTTAGCGGATTCAGTGAAGCAATTAGCACGAGAATCTTGGAGCCTATCTAAATTAACCTTTCCCCACCCTTTAGTACGTATTGTGGTAGCTGAGCAAATTTATCGTGCGTGGAGCATTATTAACAATCACCCTTATCATCGTTAATTTATGAAAAAACTTATTTTGGCATCCGCTTCGCCACGTAGAAGTGAATTATTACAACAAATTAATTTAGCGCATACCATTCAAGTTGCTGATATTGATGAAACACCATGGGCTAATGAAAAGCCTGTTGATTATGTTTTACGTGTTGCTCATGAGAAATCATTAGCTGTGTACCAGCAAGGCAATCAACAGTCAGTGGTATTAGCAGCAGATACTTCCGTTGTTTTAGGGAGTGAAATTATGGGGAAACCTAAAGATTTGGAACATGCAATGACTATGTTAAGTGCTTTATCGGCTAAGACACATAAAGTTTATAGTACGGTTTCTGTGCGTGGGAAGTTAACTCAAGAAGTTGTTTGTGTTTCTCAAGTCACATTTAGAGGACTTTCGGAGCAAGAAATTATAAACTATTGGCAGACGGGGGAGCCTACTGATAAGGCTGGTGCATATGCGATACAAGGGTTAGGTAGTATTTTTATACAATCAATACAGGGTAGTTTTTCAGGGATAATGGGTTTGCCTTTATTTGAAACTGCGCAATTATTAAAGAATGAAGGAATTGGCATTTTATAATGAGTGAAGAAATATTAATTAATGTAACACCACCTGAAACGCGTGTTGCAATTGCTGAAAATGGAATTATTCAAGAGATTATTATTGAGCGCACTCGTCAATTAGGCTTGGTCGGCAATATTTATAAAGGCGTAGTTTGTCGAGTTTTACCCGGAATGCAAGCTGCTTTTGTGGAAGTCGGTTTAGAGCGCGCTGCATTTTTACATCTTTCTGATTTATCCAATACCGAGTTAGAGAAAAATAACTCTGAAAATATTGAAGATTATTTAAATGAAGGCCAAGAGCTTATCGTACAAATAACAAAAGATCCGTTGGGTAGTAAAGGAGCTCGTTTAACCACTGAAATTTCTATTCCATCTCGGTATCAAGTGTATATGCCAGGTACTGAAAAAGGGGGAGTATCACAGCGTATAGAGTGTGATGAAGAACGTGCACGATTAAGAAACTTTCAGGAAGCGTTTCAAGAAGAACATCAATCAGGTGCTTTTATTGCAAGAACTGCAGCAGAATGTGTTGATGAAAGTGTTTTAGAATCTGATATGTTGTTTTTATTAAAATTGTGGGGTTCTATTCAAGAAAAGCTAGGAGGGGCTGCACCGCGAACTTTGATTCATAGTGATTTACCCTTAAGCGTACGAACTTTACGTGATTTATATACTGAAAATATAGAAAAGGTACGCATTGATTCGCGTAAAACGCATCAACTATTAATTGAATTTGCAACGGAATTTGTGCCTGATATGTTGCCGGTTATTGAACACTATACTAATGAACGGCCCTTATTTGATATTTATAATATTGAAGATGAAATTGAAAAAGCGCTAGACCATAAAGTTAAGCTTAAATCAGGTGGGCATTTGGTGTTTGATCAAACAGAAGCGATGACTACCGTTGATGTTAATACCGGGGGCTATGTCGGTGGGAAAAATTTAGAAGAGACCATTTTTAAAACTAACTTGGAGGCGGCTCAAGCAATTTCCCGGCAATTACGCTTGCGTAATTTAGGTGGCATTATCATTATTGATTTTATTGATATGCAGAGTGAAGAGCATAAGCAATTAGTTTTATCTGCTTTGGAAAAAACACTAGAAAAATGTCATGCAAAAACTAAAATTACCGAAGTATCTGCGTTAGGCTTAGTGGAAATGACACGAAAACGTACCCGTGAAAGTTTAGCGCATATTTTATGTGAGCCTTGTGAAGCATGTGGTGGTAAGGGTGAAATTAAATCAGCAGAAACAATTTGTTTAGAAATCTTTCGGGAAGTGATTCGGGAAGTTAAACAGTATGATGTGAAACAGATTTTAGTGCTCGCTTCAAATACCGTAGTAGAAAAGTTATTGGATGAAGAAGCTGATGTACTTTCTGAGCTAGAAGATTTTTTGAGCATTCGCATTAAATTTAGGGCGGAAATTGAATATACACAAGAGCAATATGATGTGGTGCCACTATAAATAAACGACTCAAGCATTATGCGCAATCACTAGGGCTTATCAGCTTAGTTTTATTTGCGATAGGAATAAGTGTCGTACGCTTTGCTTTCACTAAAGTGGAGTTATATAAACCAGATATCGAAGCAATTCTTTCTGAAGAGGTAGGTACGCCTGTCAGAATAGGTAGTATGCGGGCAACATTGAATGGTTTTATGCCTGAACTGGGTTTGTATCAATTACAAATTGCAGCGATAAACCAAAAAACGGCAGTGCGACTGAAAGAAATTCAGCTAGGTATTGATGTCTTTAAGTTATTTTATAAACCATGGATTGAATCTTTAAAAGTTAACTTAGTGGGTGCAAAACTCTCTATTACGCGTTTAGAATCTGGAACGATTGCTATTTCTGGCTTACCTAGCCGCCCAGATAATGATAAAGAGCCACGCTGGTTAATGCAAGGAAATCAATATAAATTAATTGATAGCGAAATTGAGTGGCAAGATCAAAAACGTCACGCTAAAAAGCTATTGCTCAAACACGTTAATATCACGATTAATAATGAAAATAATCAGCATAAGATTGCTATCAATACGGTATTACCGGAAAGTTTAGGGGCAACACTGAGCCTGAATATGAATTTTACGGGGGATATTTTTTCCGCTAAAAGTATCAATGCAAAACTATTTGTTTATGGTTTAAATATTAATTTTAGCCAACTAGCGACAGGGGATTTACCCTTTGATTTCTCCTTTATTCGTGGTCGTGGGGATTTTTCTTTATGGAGTACTTGGCAAGCAACACAGATGGTCGATTTTAGTGGCTCACTACAAATAAGAGATGCTTTATTGCAGGATAAAAAGAAAAAACAGAAAAAATTACAGTTAGATGATGTTAATTTAAATTTTAAATTGCAAAATCAAGAGGGCTGGAAGTTAGCGATAGAAAATAGCCAATTAAGTTCTTATGGCGTTAAATTAAGAATTCCTAAGCTTGCTTTTGCTTTACAAAAAAATGCTAAAGGTGAGTTATTTAAGCTGGCGCTCAATGTACCGTACTTAAATTTAGGGCATGTAAGTAAAATTATCAATCGTAATTCATTGCTGCCTAAGGCGATAAGAGAGCCTGCAAAAGCTTTTGCATTAGAAGGCGTGTTGAGCCAGTTACAACTTTATACTAATTTAGAAACCAATAAATTTTCTGTTGATGCAGAAGTGCGTAAACTGAGTTTTAAAGCGCATAAGGGAGTTCCTGGGGTGCAGAACTTAGCTTTAAGTTTACAAGGAACAGAAACGACAGGAAAAATAAGTCTTAAATCTGAGCAATTAGGTGTTCATTTTCATGGTTTATTTCGTACGCCTTTGTATTTTCAGCAAGCAATAGGTGATATTTTTTGGCAACAAAAAATAAATTTTTGGCAATTAAGTAGTGCGGCTGTTCAGTTAAATACTCAAGATATAAAAACCAAAAGTCGTTTAGATTTAATTTTACCTAAAAATGAATATCCTGCAGAAATAAACCTACAGAGTTATTTCTATGAATGGCACAATGCCAGCACAGTTCCTAAATACTTACCCGTAGGAATTATGAATAAACAAGTGGTGACTTGGCTTGATAACGCATTTTTAGCAGGTGATGTAGACCAAGGTGGTGTGTTATTGCGAGGTGAATTAAAAGAGTTCCCTTATATTAAGCACCAAGGTGTCTTTGAGGTACTTTTTGGGGCGCAAAAAATTGGTTTACATTATGCTGATGGGTGGCAAGATATACATAATTTAGATGCCAAAATACGTTTTTTCTCTGAAAGTTTGGCGGTAGAAATCAATAAAGGCAGTGTTAATAAAGCTGAAATTAAAACAGCGAAGCTCGCGATTGATTCATTTTCAAAAAGTGAGTATTTAACCATTCAAGGTGATGTCGATGCCGAGTTATCCCGAGCAATTGATTTTTTAAAATCTAGCCCCTTCAAAAAAGATGTCATGCAGCTGGATGAACACTTTGTTATGCGGGGCGATGTTGCATTAAAACTAGATTTAGCCATTCCATTGGCTGAAGAACCTATTAAAGTTTCTGTAGACGCAAAAATAAATAATGCAGAAGCCGTTGTTATGCCTTCACAAATTAAAATCAAGCAATTAAATGCTTTGATACATATCACAGAAAATTCTGCTTTTAGTGATGATTTTAGCGCGCAAGTTTTTTCCTTCCCTATTAAAGGGAGTATTCATAGTGATGATAATAATATTTATGCTGACCTAGTGGGTTTAGTTGGTATCGAGCAATTAGCTGCCTATCAGCCTAGTGATTTTTGGCAGTATGCAGAAGGAGAAAGTGAGTATCAGGTCAATTTACAAATTGCCAAAAACTCAACGGATTCTAGTCGATTAAAAATTAGCTCAGATTTAAAAGGTTTAGCCATTAACTTGCCACCTTTTTCAAAACTTAGTGAACAAGAGCATCCTTTTTCCACTGAGTTTTATATGGGTGAAACGGGTTTGCAAGGTGCGCATTTTATTTATGATAATAAAAGCTCAGAAAAAGATAAATTAGACATCAACTTTAAACAAATTAATTCGCATTGGCAGGGGGTATTTTATAGCCCTTTTGCTAAAGGTAGCTTTTTTATGCCGATAGAAATGAATAGACAATCATTAGTCAGTTTTAAATTAGGTAGGCTGGATTTATCTGCAGTGAAAAGCTTAGAGTTGAACGCGGATGAAAAGCACACAACACCGTTTTTAGCTAATAAATTGCCGGCGATAATAATAGAGAGTGAGGCGTTTTATTATCAAAATAGAAATTATGGTACTTTCAAATTACAAACAGAACCAGTAGATGATGGCTTGTTAATTAAACAAATCAGTTTAATGGGTAAAGCAGGGCAATTAGAATTTTCTGGTTTGTGGTCTCAAAAAGGACGAGATAAAACTCAAATTACAGGAATGTTTAAGCATAAAAACTTGGGGCAATTATTAAGAAACTTAAAGTTATCTGAAAACTTGCATAAAGCGGATGCAAAATTTAAGTTTAGTTTTAATTGGAAAGATGCACCACATAAGCTATCTAAGAAAAACATTTCAGGGGTATTAAGTGTTGAGTTAGGTGAGGGGCGGTTATTAGGTGTGGAGCCTGGACTAGGTCGTATTTTAGGTGGACTAGATACCTGGAAATTAATGGATCGCTTGAGCTTAGATTTTTCAGATATTGCACTGGAAGGGTTGAGTTTTACAGAAATGATTGGCGATCTCACTGTTAATAAAGGGCAAGTAGAAACACCAAAGTTATATATTAATGCAATGCCTGCAAAAATTTATATGTCAGGGCATACCAACCTTGGGACAGAAGAGCTAGCGTTGCATGCGACAGTACTGCCCAAGTTTCCTATAGCTGGTACAATTATGGGCAATATTGCTAACTCAGTTACTAAGGCGTTTGTTGGTGATGAACATGCAGGCGGGTTATTATTAAGCTTGCGCTATGACATTACAGGTAGCTGGGATGACGTGAAGGTTAACCGGCTGTTCTCGCCTTTTTTACAAGATAAAATAACACCAGAAGTGGATTCTGCTTCTGGTGGTAAGTTTGATGATACAACCAAAGAATAAACTTGATTAAGAGATTTTTTATATGAGCATATGTGCGGCCATTCAAATGGCATCTGGTCCTAATGTTAATTCTAACCTCATTGAAGCAGATCGCCTGATTGCTGAAGCGGTTAAAAAAGGTGTGAAATTAGTTGCATTACCAGAAAATTTTGCATTAATGGGTAGTGATGAATTTGACAAAATAAAACATAAAGAACAACAAGGGCAGGGCATTATTCAGGAATTTTTATCTAATACCGCAAAAAAATATGCGGTATGGATTTTTGCTGGCACATTACCTATTGCAGACCCAGATAATGAACAGAAAGTATTTGCTGCTTGCTTGGTTTATAACGCAGAAGGTGAGCAAGTTGCGCGTTATGACAAAATGCATTTATTTGATGTTAAAGTCCCCGGCACCAATGAAGAGTACAAGGAATCAAATAGCATTAGTCAAGGTGATAAACCTTTGGTGATAGAAACTCCTTTTGGTAAAGTTGGTATCGCCATTTGTTATGATTTGCGCTTTCCTGAGTTCTTTCGTTCCTCTTTAGACCAAGGCGTAGAAATTTTTATTATTCCTTCGGCATTTACAGAAAAAACAGGTGCAGCACACTGGGAGTTATTACTGCGCGCTAGAGCGGTAGAAAACCTCTGTTATGTGATAGCTCCCAATCAAGGTGGGTTTCATATTAATGGTCGCCAAACTTATGGGCATAGTATGGTAATTGACCCTTGGGGGACTGTTTTAGATTGTCATATACATAATTCTGGGTTTGCCATTGCAGATTTAGATTTAGCACGCTTACATAAAACGCGCGCATCATTTCCCGTACTTCAACATCGTCAATTGGTTTGTAAATAAATGCTAGAAAATACACGATTACAACAGGCTAAACAAGCCCTTTTAGTGCCAACAGGCTTACAAGAAAGTGATATTCATCGAGTTATGGATCAGCTTGTCAGTGGCGCGATGGATGATGGCGATATTTATATTCAATCCAGTCATTTTGAATCTTGGGTGCTTGAAGATGGCATTATCAAAGAAGGCAGTCACAGTATAGAGCAAGGAGCTGGAGTTAGAGCTGTATCAGGAGAAAAAACAGGCTTTGCCTATAGCGATAAAATTGAGTTAGAGGTTTTATTAGCGGCAACAAAAAATGTACGTGCGATTGCAAGGCAAGGGCAAAGTGAAAAAATAGCAATAGCGAGCAATACAAGTCATTACCCACAGCTTTATGACCCCCTTAACCCATTAAAATCTTTAAAAGACCAAGAAAAAGTAGATTTCTTACGTCGTACTGATGTTTTAACACGTCAATTAGACACTAGAATTGAGCAAGTCATTATCAGTATGGTGGGTGTGCAAGAGCATATATTAATTGCTAATATCGGTGGCTCATTAGCAGGTGATGTACGCCCTTTGGTACGTATGAATGTGAGTGTGATTGTTGAAGAAAATGGTGAGCGAGAACAAGGTAGCATGGGCGGCGGAGTACGTTCTGATTATAGCTACTTTTTAGATGAAGATAAGGCCATGTCGTATGCAAAAGAAGCGGTAAGATTGGCATTAGTCAATTTAGATGCCATTCCTGCCCCTGCAGGAACAATGCCGGTTGTATTAGGATCAGGTTGGCCAGGTATTTTATTGCATGAAGCGATTGGACATGGTTTAGAAGGTGATTTTAACCGCAAAGGAACGTCAGCTTTTAGTGACAGAATAGGTGACAAGGTTGCATCCTCATTATGTACTATCGTAGATAATGGCACTTTAGAAGGGCGACGTGGATCTTTATCGATTGATGATGAAGGCACACCAACGCAATGCACAACTTTGATAGAAAATGGCATTTTAAAATCATATATGCAAGATAAGCTAAATGCGCGATTAATGGGTGTGCAATCAACCGGGAATGGTCGTCGTGAATCTTATGCGCATACGCCGATGCCGCGTATGACAAATACCTATATGTTGGCTGGAGAAAGTGATCCAGAGGAAATTATAGCTTCCGTTAAAAACGGGCTTTATGCTAAGAATTTTTCAGGTGGGCAAGTAGATATTACCTCAGGGAAATTTGTTTTTTCTGCGAGCGAAGCTTATTTAATTGAAAATGGCAAAATCACCCAAGCAGTTAAAGGTGCAACGCTGATTGGTAATGGCCCAGAAGTCATGACTCAAATTAGCATGGTCGGCAATGATTTAGAGCTAGATAGTGGTGTAGGAACTTGTGGTAAAGAAGGGCAAAGCGTACCCGTTGGTGTAGGCCAGCCCACCTTGAAAATTGATAGCCTCACTGTTGGTGGTACACAGGTTTAAATTTATAAATGCCTTAGGAACGAGCATGAAACAAGCTCCCGATTTCTAACTTCGGGGTGTTATTCCATGCACGCTCCTTACTTATTGTCTTACAAAAAACATTATGCAAACTCAAGAAGAAATTAAACAATTAGAAGCAATCATTCAAGAAACCTTGGACGAAGCTAAAAAACAAGGCGCAAGCAGTGCAACAGCTGGTTTAAGTGTTGATACTGGTCTATCAGTCAATGTGCGTTTAGGTGATGTAGATACAATTGAACACCATACTGCTCAAGGTTTAGGGGTTACTGTTTACTTTGGACAGAAAAAAGCTTCAGCCAGCAGTACTAATTTATCTGCTAAGTCAATTAAAGAAACTGTCTCAGCCGCTTGTAGTATTGCACGCTATACCAGCGAAGATAAGTATGCGGGTTTGCCTGATGCAGATAGATTAGCCACAGAATTTAAAGATTTAGATTTATATCATCCTTGGCAATTAGAGGCAGATAGCGCGGTTGAGCTTGCTGTTCAATGTGAAGATAGCGCCCGGGAATTTGATGAAATTAGTAATTCAGAAGGAGCGTCGGTTGACACCTTTTCTGGTCTACATGTTTTTGGTAATAGCTTAGGTTTTTTACATGGCTATGCCACCACTCGTCATTCGATAAGCTGTTCTGTGCTAGGTGAGCGTGATGGAAATATGGAGCGTGATTACTGGTATTCTGTGGCAAGAAATCAGCAGGATCTTGAAGATGTAGCGCAAATTGGTAAAAAAGCAGCTGAAAGAACTATAAAACGCTTAGGAGCACGTCATTTAAGCACGCGTAAAGCGCCTGTTTTATATTCCGCGGAAGTGGCGGGTGGCTTGATTGGTTCTTTGTTAGGTGCAATTAGTGGCAGTAGCTTATACCGTAAATCCTCTTTTTTATTAGATAGTTTAGAGACGCAACTTTTCCCAGAGTTTATACAAATTTATGAGCAGCCTCACCTCTTAGGTGCTTTAGGTAGTGCTATGTATGATGCAGAAGGGATTGCCACGCAAGCGCACGATATTATTAAAGATGGCGTGCTAAAAACTTACCTATTAAGTACCTATACAGCACGTAAGCTCCAAATGCAAAGTACAGGTCATGCCGGTGGTGTGCATAACTTGTGCGTGCAAAGTGGCGAGCAAGATTTTACGCAATTATTACAAACCATGAATACTGGTTTGTTAGTGACTGAATTAATGGGGCAAGGTGTCAACCCTGTTACTGGCGATTATTCACGCGGAGCATCGGGTTTTTGGGTGGAAAATGGCATTATTCAATACCCTGTCGAAGAAATTACTATCGCTGGAAATCTTAAAGATATGTTTCAGCATATTGTTGCTGTGGGTAATGATATTGATACCCGTGGAAATGTACGCATGGGTTCGGTTTTAATTGAAGAAATGGCAATTGCTGGCGAATAACACCCAAAGTATTCTGTTTTTAACCCCCCTCTTTTCAAAGAGGGGAGCTAAAAGCCCATACTTTCACAGGCTCTATCGCAGAATAGTCAGCCCATTATTCTGATTTACCTAAATGGGAGCTGTCATACTGTCATAGTCTCTAAATTCTACGTTCCTATGCATCCGCCCCTGTTGGAGAGAGCGAGGGTGAGGAGAATGAAATTAATAAGGCACTTCAATAATGGATCAAACTGAACAAGACTTTCTAAACGAACTCGATAAAAAACTCTGGAACAGTGCCAATAAACTATTGCCAGCCTTAGATGCTTCGCAATATAAACACGTTATGCTCGGGCTGATTTTTGTTAAATACATCTCCGATGCCTTTGATATCCGTAAACAAGATCTCACCGCCCAATTCAAAACCAAAGCGCATGAATACTATCTTGACCCCGCTGATTTTGGCGGTGCTGACAGTGAAGAATACCAAGCAGAAATAGATCTTGAGCTAGAAGAGCGCGATTACTACGCCGAAGCCAATGTATTCTGGGTACCAAAATATGCCCGCTGGCAAACCCTGCAAGATAATAATAAAGTAGTTATTACCGGCGAACTTGAAGTGGACGGCAAAAAGATACGCTCCGTCGGTCAGCTTATCGACAACGCACTAGAACTCATTGAGCGTGACAACCCCAAGCTAAAAGGCGTACTCAACAAACGCTACACTCAATTACAAATTGACCAAGCCAAACTGGGCGAACTCATCGACTTAGTTGCCACCATTCCTTTTCAACATGCCACAATGAGCAGCAAAGATATTCTCGGTCATGTCTACGAATATTTCCTCGGACAATTTGCCCTAGCCGAAGGTAAAAAAGGCGGGCAATTCTACACGCCTAAATCTATTGTTAGCCTTATCGTACAAATGCTACAACCCTTCAAAGGCCGTGTTTATGACCCAGCAATGGGTAGTGGTGGTTTTTTTGTGCAATCAGAAAACTTCATCCGCGAACACCAAGGGCGTATTGGTGATGTCTCTATTTACGGGCAAGAATACAACCACACCACATGGCAACTTGCCGCCATGAATATGGTGATCCGTGGTATCGACTTTAACTTTGGTAAAGAGCCTGCCAGCAGTTATACCAACGATCAACACCCCGACTTACGCGCTGATTTCGTCATGGCAAATCCACCCTTCAATATGAAAGAATGGGACACTGGCGTAGATGAAAATGACCCGCGCTGGGTTTATGGCAAACCGCCGACAGGCAATGCCAACTTTGCCTGGTTACAACACATGCTCTGGCATTTAGCCCCCAATGGCAGCATGGGCTTATTACTCGCCAATGGCTCCATGAGCTCCAACACCAGCGGCGAAGGGAAAATTCGTCAAGCATTGATAGATAATGACCTAGTAGAATGTATGGTCGCCTTACCGGGGCAACTATTTACCAACACCCAAATCCCCGCCTGTATTTGGTTTTTAACGAAAAACAAAGGCGAACGCACCAATAGCGCCGGGCGTTTATTACGCAAAAGAAAAGGCGAAGTCCTGTTTATTGATGCTCGTAATTTAGGTTATATGAAAGACCGCGTATTGCGTGATTTTACCCAAGACGATTTAAGCCAAATTACCGATACCTTTCATAATTGGCAAACCCTCACCCCAACCCTCCCCCAAAAGGAGAGGGGGCTAAAAAGTCCTCTCCCTCAGGGAGAGGATTTAGGTGAGGGGGGTGATAGTTACCAAGACACTCCAGGCTTTTGCGCCAGCGTTAATCTCGCAGACATCCAAAAACACGACTACGTCCTCACCCCAGGTCGTTATGTCGGTGCAGCCCCCGAAGAAGACGATGGCGAACCCTTTGCCGACAAAATGACACGCCTAATCGCACAGCTTAAAACCCAGTTTGAAGAAAGTGATCGATTGGAAGGGGAGATTAAAAAGAATTTGATGGGGTTGGGTTATGGTGTCTGAAGCTTTAATAAAAATTACAGATTTTATAGATTTCAATCCTAAGAGAGTTGTTAAAAAAGGAAGTATTGTTCCTTTTGTAGAAATGGCAGCACTACCAGTAGATAGCCGTGATATAAGTTTAATTGGTGAGCGAGAGTTTAAAGGAAGTGGATCGAAATTTAAAAATGGAGATACATTGTTTGCACGGATTACACCTTGCTTAGAAAATGGTAAAACAGCAAAAGTATCTGGGTTATCTGGTGATGTTGTAGCGTATGGCTCAACAGAGTTTATCGTAATGGTTGCAAAAGAACCGTCATACGATGAAGATTTTGTTTATTATTTGGCAAGACTTCCTGAATTTCGTTCATATGCACAAGCAAGAATGGAGGGAACTTCTGGTAGGCAGCGTGTGCCGTGGCAGTCAGTCGCAAGTTTTGAATATAATTTCCCACCCAAAGAAAGACGTAAAGAGGTAGGTGCTTTTTTAAAGGTTATTGATGATAAAATCCAACTAAACCGCAAAACCAACCAAACCCTTGAACACATCGCTCAAGCCATTTTTAAAAGCTGGTTTGTTGATTTTGAACCCGTCAAAGCCAAAATCGCCGCCAAACAAGCAGGGGGAAATGCAGAACAAATCGAACGCGCCGCCATTATCGCCATCAGCGGAAAAACACCCACAGAACTCGACCAACTCCCCCCCGACACTCTGCAACAACTCAAAACCACCGCCGCCTTATTCCCCGATACCTTAGTGGATTCTGAATTAGGGGAGATTCCTGCGGGGTGGCGCTGGAGTGAAATTGGAAATGAAGTAACTGTTGTTGGTGGTGGAACTCCAAGTACAAAAAAAACTGAATTTTGGGAAGGTGGAAATATTCACTGGACTACGCCAAAAGATATGTCGAACTTAACAGATAAGGTTTTGCTGGAAACAGCTAGGAAAATAACAAAAGCAGGTTTAGAAAAAATCAGCTCGGGGTTGCTGCCAGAAAATACAGTGTTAATGTCATCACGTGCGCCAGTTGGTTATTTAGCTATCTCAAAAGTACCTATTGCTATTAATCAGGGGTATATTGCCATGAAATGTGAATCAGAATTGTCCGCTGAATATGTCGTGCAATGGGCTGACTCCGGCATGAATGAAATTAAGCAGCGAGCAAGCGGTACAACCTTCGCCGAGATTAGTAAAAAGAATTTTAAGATTATCCCTGTTGTTGTTCCAGATGCAAAAATTATTAGTGAATATTCAAAAGTGGTCTCTGATATTTATTTAAAAATAACAAATGGGAATAGGGAGGCAAAAGACTTGAAAGACCTCAGAGACACCTTACTCCCCAAACTCCTTTCTGGTGAGCTGAGTGTCATGAAATGAGTAATATTAGTTATAATTCAACAATGATGATTACTCTAAATGAGGCGGGATCATGTCAATAGTAAATTCACTGACTATATCCGGTTATAAGTCGATAAAAGAATTGAAGAATTTCGAGTTGCGAAACTTGAATGTGCTTATCGGTGCCAATGGCGCTGGAAAAAGTAATTTTATCAGCTTGTTTCGTATGTTAAATGAGATGTATGAGCAAAATTTGGCGACTTATGTTCAGGTGCAGGGTGGGCCTGATGCTATTTTGCATTTTGGTCGTGCAAGTACAGATAAATTTCATGCTGAATTTTATTTTGATAAGAATGCCTATAAATTCGATTTAATACCGACTAACGATAATCGCCTTATCTTTGGGAGAGAGGAAAGCTGGTTTGCAGGGATGTATTTTCCCTCGCAACCAAGTTCCAATTTAGGCTCAGGGCATGAAGAGTCAAAATTAAAAGAAGCCAAAGACCAATATTCTCCTTATGTTAGAAAGTCGGTGAGTAGTTGGCGAGTTTATCATTTTCATGATACCAGTGAGACAGCCAAGGTTAAGCAAAAGCATGATAGGAATGATAATTTAAAGCTAAAAAGTGATGCGGCTAATTTGGCGGCTTATTTGCAGTTTTTAAAAGAAGAGCATGAGCAGGCTTATGTGCGTATTGTAGAAACCATTCGTTTGGTGCTGCCTTTCTTTGGTGGATTCGTTCATCGTGATCAATCAACTATTGAGTTGGAGTGGACTCAAAAAGCTAAGCCAGATACGCCATTTAAAGCCCATATGTTATCTGATGGTTCATTGCGTTTTATTTGTTTAGCAACGCTGTTATTACAGCCGGTTAATTTGTTACCTGATACGGTGTTAATTGATGAGCCTGAGTTGGGCTTACATCCTTATGCAATCACTATTTTAGTCGATATTTTTAAGCAGGTTTCAGAAACTAAGCAGTTGATTATTTCTACTCAGTCTGTTGAGTTAATCAATGGTTTGATGCCTGAAGATGTGATTGTTGTTGATCAAGAGAATGAGGCTTCTACGTTTAAACGGCTATCATCAAATGAGTTGAGTGATTGGCTAGAGGATTATTCGATAGGAGACTTATGGAAGCAAAATGTGCTTGGGGGAAGGCCTTAAAATATGGAAATTTATATTCTTGCGGAAGGACAAACTGAAGAGCGGTTTATAAAGGATATTTTAGCGCCATCTTTTAGAGCAAACCGTGTTTTTATTAAACCTATTTTACTACCGACATCAAAAGGACATTCTGGTGGGGCGGTTAATTTTGATCGATTTTTGCGCAATGTACGAAATACATTAAAGCAATACCCTGATGCAATTGTTACCACGATGTTTGATTTGTATGCGCTTAGCCCTAGCTTTCCATCATTTGATGAAGCTTCGCGCATACAAGATGTTTATCAAAGAGTCTCTTTATTGGAATCAGCATTACACAGCCATGTTATTAAAGTGTTTAACTGTGATGAAAAGCGCTTTATTGCTTATATTCAGCCTTATGAGTTTGAAGGCTTACTCTTTTCTGATATTGAGCAGTTAGTTTCTATTGAGGCCGGCTGGGAATTTTCACAAGATGAGCTGCAATCAATTGTTGATAGCGTCTTAACGCCAGAACATATTAATGATGGCTTCGATACTAAACCCTCGGCGCGATTGAAGATGTTATCTCCGAAATATAAGAAAACGCGGCATGGTCCTTTAATCGCTAAACGGGTAAGTCTTGCGGTTATGGAAAGCAAGTGTAAACACTTTTCTGAATGGATAGAAAAATTAAGGTTGGTCGGGTAAGAGCTGAAAGAGAAAGTGAGGTTAATAGCTTTGGGGGTTAAGCGATCAACTGCGTCTTTTAGCTCTTGAAATTTCATCTACAAAACGCTCAAATAAAGAAGATGTAAAGGCTGTTATTCTTGAGTTATGTGCCATTCAGCCTTTGAGTTTGGGGCAGTTAATGAGCTTGCTTAATCGCTCTGAAGGGGGGCGTAAAGACTAAGTAAATACCAAAAATTAATTTAACATTCTGTAGGATGGGTAGAATGAAGTGCCTGTTTTTTAGGCGCGTAGTGAAACCCATCAATCATTGCCAGAATGATGGGTTTCACAAAAAAACGCTCTACCCATCCTACTAAAATTCGTCATATCAAAATGTTAGAGTAATTATGCACAAGTACTTATTTAGCCCCTTTAATGCGAGATAAAAAGTTAAAGTATAAATTTCCAACTACGCCCCAGCATCCTGAGCAAGCTTATATTGCGAACCCCTAGCTGACGAAACTGAATAAATAAAGAGAAAATAATGACAGATAATAATCAAATTCAGATTTTCCAAGCAATAGATGGGGGTATTTCGCTTGCAGTTGCATTGAAGCAAGATACGGTGTGGCTGTCACAGGCACAAATGTGTGAGTTATTTGGTCGTGAGCGGTCGGTTATTACTAAGCATATTAACAATATCTTTAAAGAAGGTGAGTTGGTGCGAGATGAAGTATGTGCAAAAAATGCACATACTGCTAATGATGGTAAAACGTACCAAACCAAGCACTTTAATCTTGATATGGTTATTTCTGTAGGCTATCGAGTTAAATCACAACGAGGCGTTCAATTCCGCCAATGGGCGACCAAACTACTCAAACAACACTTGGTTCAAGGCTATACGCTTAATGAAAAACGCTTACAAGAGCGTGGAATTGAGTTTGAACAGGCAGTGCAGTTACTCTCTCAAACTTTGAAAAATCAGCAATTAGTCTCATCAGAGGGTGCGGCGGTGTTGAGCGTGGTGAGTGATTATGCCCGTAGTTGGTCATTATTGCAGGCTTATGATGAGCAAAGTTTAGCTGATCAAACAGCTAAGCAAAATGATATGCAGGCATTAGAATTAAACTCTGTTTTGATTGCTATAGCTGAATTAAAGCAAATATTGATCACCAAAGGTGAAGCGACAGAACTGTTTGGTCAGTTGCGTGGTAATGGTTTGGAATCCGCACTTGCGACTATTGAGCAAGGTTTTGGTGATGATTTGTTTTATCCTAATATAGCGAGTCGAGCGGCTCATCTTTTGTATTTTGTGATTAAAAACCACCCATTAGCTGATGGTAATAAGCGGACAGGATCGTTCTTGTTTTTGTGGTATTTGCGTATTAATCAGTCATTATTAGCAAAGCCTGTCGAGGCATTAGTCAACGATAATACCTTGGTTGCTTTGGCGCTGTTAGTTGCCGAGAGTAAAGCCGAACAAAAAGAGTTGATTATTTGTTTGATACAGCAATTTATTTTATTAAAGGATTAAGTTGTGATTACAGAGGACCAGCTAGAACAACTTTGCCTCGATTGGTTTAAGTCCATCGGTTATGACTATGCCAATGGTTATGATATTGCGCCTGATGGTAATATCCCTGAACGCAGTGATTATCGGCAAATTATTTTATCTGGTCGTTTAATTGAGCAATTACAAAAAATAAACCCACATATTCCTACTGCTACGCTTGAGGCTGTCGCCCAACAAATATCCAAGCCTGAAACGCCTATTTTGATTAAGAATAATAAGGCGTTTCATTCTTTGTTATTACAAGGGGTGAAGGTTGAGTTTAAAGAGGGTGAACAATCCAAAACCGATTATGTACAGCTCATTGATTTTACGCATGTAGAGAACAACCAATTTTTAGTCGTCAATCAATATACGATAACGGGCAGCAAAGGCAATCGTCGCCCTGATGTGATCGTATTTATTAATGGCTTGCCTTTGGTGGTGCTTGAGCTTAAAAACCCAGCAGATAGTCAGGCGGATATTTGGTCGGCATATCAACAGTTACAAACTTATAAAGATGAATTGACGGATTTATTTATCTTTAATGAAGCGCTGGTGATTAGTGATGGTTTAAATGCACGAATTGGATCATTAACGGCAAATAAAGAACGCTTTTTACCGTGGCGAACCATTGATAATGAAGATGATAAGCCGCTGTTTGAATACCGCTTAGAAACGTTGGTGAAAGGCTTTTTTAAGCCTGAATTGCTATTAGATTATATTCATTATTTTGTGTTGTTTGAGCAAGATGGCGATAAAACGATTAAGAAAATTGCTGGTTATCATCAGTTTCATGCGGTACGTGAGGCGGTTAAAGCGACGGTGATTGCATCGCAGCCAGAAGGGATTGCTGAACCACGCGCAAGCTATGGCGATAAGGTGCAGGCAGGGTCAGGAAAAGCGGGTGTTGTTTGGCATACGCAAGGGTCGGGTAAGTCTATTTCTATGGTGTGTTATGCTAGTAAGTTATTAGCCCAGCCGACCATGAACAATCCGACGATTGTGGTGGTGACTGATCGTAATGATTTAGATGGACAGTTGTTTAATACCTTTAGCATGGCACGTGATGCCTTAAAGCAAACGCCTGTACAAGCGGGAGATCGGGATGACTTAAGGGAAATATTAGCTTCTAGGCAATCAGGTGGTATTATTTTCACCACGATACAAAAGTTTGCTTTGCTGGCAGATGAGTTAAGCCATCCAATACTAAGTGAGCGACATAATATTGTGGTGGTGAGTGATGAAGCACATCGTAGCCAATATGGCAATAAAGCTAAGTATGTGGAAATTAAAGATAAGTCTGGCAATGTCATAGGGTCAAAATATACCTTTGGTTATTCCAAGCATTTGCGTGATGCTTTGCCGAAAGCGTCTTTTATTGGTTTTACCGGTACGCCTATTTCAGCCGAAGATAAAGATACTCGTGCGGTATTTGGCGGTTATGTATCGATTTATGATATTCAAGATGCGGTGGATGATGGCGCGACCGTGCCGATTTATTATGAATCTCGCTTAACTAAGTTGGATATTAAGCAAGCTGATATTGAAGCGCTGAATGATGAAGTCGAAGAGGTCATTGAGCAAGATGAAGAGCTTGCGGCTAGAGAGCAAGCTAAATCAAAATGGGCAGCTTTAGAAAAGTTGGTTGGTAGTGCGCCGCGAATGGAACAGGTAGCAAAAGATTTAGTTAATCATTTTGAACAGCGAATTTCAACTATGCCGGGTAAGGGCATGATTGTTTGTATGAGCCGTGAAATTTGTGTGGAGTTGTATAACTCAATCACTGCATTAAAACCTGAATGGCATGATACCGATACCGCCAAAGGTGCAATCAAAATTGTGATGACGGGTTCTGCATCGGATAAAGATAAACTGCAAGCTCATATTCATAATAAAGAGACTAAGAAGTTGTTTGAAAAGCGTTTTAAAGATGTTGATGATCCCTTGCAGTTAGTGATTGTTCGGGATATGTGGCTGACAGGCTTTGATGCCCCAAGCTGTCATACCATGTATATTGATAAGCCAATGAAAGGGTATAACTTGATGCAAGCGATTGCACGGGTGAACCGAGTATTTAAAGATAAACCCGGCGGCTTAGTGGTGGATTATATTGGTATTGCCAATGAGTTAAAACATGCCTTAAAAACCTATACAGACTCAAAAGGGCGCGGTACGCCGGCACTGGATACGCATGAAGCCTTTGCTATATTATTAGAAAAAATAGATGTTGTTCATGTTCTATTCAATGGCTTTGATTATAGTCAGTATGAATTACAGGCTTTGCAATTACTACCGGGAGCAATGAACCATATCTTAAGTTTAGAAAATGGTAAAAAGCGCTTTTTAGATGTGATGGCGGCGATTAGCAAGTCTTACACCTTATGTGGCACAATGGATGAAGCGGAACCACTTAAAAAAGAAATCGCTTTTTTATCGGCAGTAAAAGCAGCCATCACTAAATTTACGACCATTGATAAGCGGCGCATAGATGAAGATAAGAACAGTGTATTAAAACAAATTATTGATAACGCAATTGTGGCTGAAGGCGTAAGTGATGTTTTTGCAATGGTAGGTTTGGATAAGCCTAATATTGGCTTGTTGTCACCTGAATTTCTTGAAGATGTGAAAAACCTACCTCAAAAGAATTTAGCCGTTGATTTGTTAGAAAAGCTATTACGTGATGAAATTAAAGCACGAATGAAAACCGATGTGGTGTCCGAGAAGAAATACTCTGATCGCATTATGGAAACCTTGCGTAAATATCATAACCGAGCGATTGAAACAGCACAGGTGATTGAAGAACTGATCACCATGGCTAAAGAAATGGAAGCTGATTTAGTAGAGGCAGAAAAACTGGGGCTTAATTCTGATGAAATTGCCTTTTATCGAGCCTTAATTCAAAATGAATCGGCAGTAAAAGAGTTAGGTGATAATAATTTACGTGATTTAGCGAAATATGTCACCGAACAGTTACGAAAATCGACCACCGTAGATTGGCAGGTTCGAGATAGTGTGCGTGCTAAGTTACGTAATTTAGTTAGGCGCGCATTGAGAAAATGGAAATACCCGCCTGATAAGGCAGATGAAGCGGTAGCCTTGTGTTTGAAACAAGCAGAGGCGCTATCTGAAAGTTGGAGTGTATAATACCTATTTGGGGCGAAGGCTTTAGCCTTCTTTTGTTGGTGAAGGTTAAGAAAAATCGATTATATACCCATGTCACTTGAAGATGCTTATTTCTCACCTCGTCATTCCCGACTGCTTTTGTCGGGGATCTTGTTACATGGCATAGACTCCCGACAAAAGACTTCGGGAGTGACGGGTAAGGTAAACCCTGCATTTTCAAGTGAATTAGGTATAGCGTGAGATTTTTGGAATAGCAGCAGCAATAACAAGTGTTGCTAAATAAAGTGTAGTTATTTTTATTATTTAATTTAAGGAGGAAATTCATGGCGTACACAATTTATTTATCAGGTGAGATTCACAGTGATTGGCGTGAACAGATTAAACAAGGTATTGCTGATGCCAATTTAGATATAGAGGTTTTAACGCCCATTACAGACCACGATGATAGTGATAATGTTGGTGATGTTATTTTAGGGACTGAAGAAAAACCTTTTTGGAAAGACCATAAAGCGGCAAAAATAAATGCATTGCGTACTCAAAGTTATATTTCACGTTCTGATATTGTCGTGGTTCGATTTGGTGATAAATACCGTCAATGGAATGCAGCATTGGATGCTGGCTTAGCTAATGGTTTGGGTATTCCTGTGATTGTGATGCACGATGAAGCTTTAACTCACCCTTTAAAAGAAGTGGATGCTGCGGCTTATGCGGTGACAGAAACGCCACAGCAAGTGGTAGAAATTTTAAGCTATATCTCAAAAGCTTGAGTAAACGATAGGATGACTTAAAATTAATTTTGTGATTAGAAATATTCACAGTATATTTTATCAAATAACATCAATTAGTAGTTATGTTGACTGATGCTATAGGCAGGAGTTAGGGTGCAAAAAATATTCATTAGAGCGAGTATTTTAAGTGTAATGCTCATATTATTCGGAATTGTTGCATTCTCCTTGCTATTTTTCCAGTACTATTTCAGTCAAAAATTAGCGTTAGAATCCACGCATAATACTTTTAAGTTAATTAGTAAAAATATAACAGAACACTTAAAAGTTAAAGGACAGCATACTAGCAAAATATTATCAGCTAAACGTGGGCATGAAGCCCTGAAAGGCCCTATTAGCTTTAAGGTAAAACACCCTGCTTTACAAGATTTTGTACAGACGTTACAAATTAATCCAAATCTTTATGCCATTTATTTTGCACAACAAGACGGTCATTTTTATGAGGTCGTTAATATGCAAAATAAACCTCAGCTTTTACAAACTTACCATGCGCCAGCACAAACAGCATGGCTGGTTATTACTATTATTAATAATCAGCAGCAGTTAGCATTTTTAGACGCTCAGTTAGAGCCACTTTTCTAAAGTGGTCGCTGAAAAAACATATAACCCTCATATTCGACCTTGGTATGTAAATGCTATTAAAACCAATGTAGTAGTGAGAACAGAGCCTTATTTGTTTTCTAATTTAAATAAATGGGGGTTTACGTTTGCAACTCGAATAAATCATGAGCAGGGAGTTTTAGCGGTTGATTATACGGTGCAGCAGTTTAATGAAATTTTAGCGTTACAGAAAGTAGATAAAAATTCTGAAGTTTTTATCGTTAACACTAAAGGAGCTAAGCTGGCCTCCTCGGCCTTTGTTAAGAGTGATTTTTCAGACGTGTCAAAAGCAGAAAATAGCGATATTTCTTTTAACTATGCAGACATGTTTAAGGCAAAAAATAGTAGTGTTTTAGAGAATATTAGCCAGCAGTTTTGGCAATTATTTGATTCTAATACGGTAAGTAACGATCTTGCTATAAATATTAAAAGCTTAGATCCTGAGTTGTTAAGTGCTATTTTAGAGAAAAAAATAGCGACGATTATTGAATATACTGAAGCGGGTAAGCATTATCAAGCAATATTATTACCGCTGCGTAGTCGAAATACCTATTTAGGGGTGAAAATTGATGCAGATTTATTATCTAAACCTTATAAAGATAATATTCAGCACTCATTTTTGATTGCTTTTTTTCTATTATTACTTTTATTGCCTGCAATTTTCTTTAGTACAAATAGGCCAATCAATGCGTTGATTTTAGAAAATGAAAAAATTAAAAATCGAAAGTTTAATAAGGTAAAGCATATAAAAACACGAATTGTTGAGTTTGATGATTTATCAGAATCTTTACTTTCTATGTCGCAAAGTATTCAAGTTTATGAACTAAAACAAGAAGAATTACTCAACTCAATTATCAAATTAATTGCAGAAGCAATCGATGCAAAATCTGCTTATACAGGTGGGCATTGTGCAAGAGTACCGACAATTGCTCAATTACTTTTAGATGAAGCAAATAAGTGTGATGAAGGGGTGTTTAAAGATTTTCAATTTAATTCGAAAGAAGAACTTCGAGAATTTGAAATTGGTGCGTGGTTACATGATTGTGGGAAAGTAACAACACCTGAATATGTGATAGATAAACCGGCTAAATTAGAGACAATTTATAATCGAATTCATGAAGTTCGTATGCGTTTTGAAGTGTTATGGCGAGATGCTGAAATTAACTATGTAAAACAATCAATTTCAGAGCAAGAATTAAAAAATCAACAAAATAGTTTACGTGAGGATTTTGAATTTTTAGCCAGTAGTAATATTGGTGGTGAATTTATGGGTGCTGATAAACAACTGCGTGTGCAAGAAATTGCTGATAAAGAATGGCTGCGTCATTTTGATGATCGCTTGGGATTGGGTGAAGTAGAGGCCTTGCGTTATGGAAGGCAAAAAAGTACAAAGCTCCCTGTCGTAGAAAAATTATTATGTAATAAAATAGAGCATATTGTTAAGCGTGAAAACTTTGATCCCTCTGACTATGAACAAGCAGGGTTTAAATTGGAAGTTCCTGAGCACTTACACAATATTCCTGAATATGCAGGCACACATCATGAAACCTTAATTGGGACAGGTTATCCAAGAAAACTGACAAAAGATGAGCTTTCGATTCCTGCTAGAATTATGGCTATCGCTGATATTTTTGAAGCATTAACGGCCTCTGATCGTCCTTATAAAAAAGCAAAAACGTTATCGGCATCGATTAAAATTATGAGCTTCATGGTTAAAGATCAACACATCGACGCTGATTTATTTAAGCTTTTTTTAACAAGCGGTGTGTATAAAGATTATGCACAAAAATTCCTAGAACCTGAGCAAATTGATGAGGTTGATATTACGAGTTATTTGCTTTGAATTATTTTTTAAAAGTTTATATTTAAATGATACGAATTTATTTATTATTAATTATGGTCGCTATTTTTTACTGGCTACTTACGTTTTTAAAAAAAACAGCTAATGAACGAAAGCTGTATATAAAACAAAGTATTTTTGGTATCACAGTATTGGCGGTTGTTTTGCTTGCAGTTATGGGGCGGTTACATTGGTTATTTGCTGCAGTAGGTGCCTTTTTTGCAGTTGCGCTTCGTTTTTTACCTATTGTTTTGCGCTATGCGCCGCAGTTACAAAAAATAGTTCAGTTTTTTTATCAATCAAAATATTCGAGACATAATACTAAGCAAACTGTAAAGAAATCAACAAACTTAACGAAACAAGAAGCTTGTGATATTTTAGGTGTTTCGATGGCTGCGACAAAGCAGGAAATTACAGAAGCGCATAGAAAGCTTATTTTCAAGAATCACCCGGACCGAGGTGGCTCTTCCCATTTGGCAGCACAAATCAATCAAGCAAAAGATTATCTGTTGCATTAATGAAAATGCTAATGCGTCGTTGATTGCTATCTATGAGAAGATTTTTTTTGTTTGGTCTGTTTTTTTGCTTGTTAGGCTGTTCTAGTTACTCAACAAGAAGTCGAGATTTGGTAGGTGCTAAATATTATATTGTCGAAGCGGGGGATACTTTATATTCAGTTGGCTTTAGGACAGGGTACGGCTATAAAAAAATAGCAGCGTGGAATGCTATTCGTGCACCGTATAAATTAAATGTTGGAAAGAAGCTTAAGCTTTATGGTTGGAGTAAAAAGAAAACTAAGAGGAAAAAAGTAGCTAAGAAAAAGTGGATTAAGAAAAAAACTAAAGCTAAAACACCGCTTAAATTAAAAAAGTTAGTTTGGCGTTGGCCAGTGAAGGGACGGGTTATCAGTAGTTTTAATGCAACTGATAGAAAAGGTATCAATATCGCAGGGAAAGTGGGTAGAAAAATTAGGGCGGCGGAATCAGGCATCGTTGTCTATAGTGGTAGTAGTTTGGTTGGATATGGGCGCTTATTAATTATCAAACATAATTATTTATATTTAAGTGCGTATGCGCAAAATCGCCGTTTATTGGTTAAGGAAGGGCAAAAAGTTAAGCGTGGGCAAGTGATAGCTGAGATGGGAGTAGGAGTGAATGCAAAGCCTTTATTGCATTTTGAAATTAGGCGTAATGGTAAGCCTATTAACCCTATTAGCTATTTGCCGCGTTGAAAGTGAATTGTGCTAATATTATTGTCTGTTTAGGTTTGAGTTAATAAGAATGAGGGGCTACTAATGGCTGTTGTTGCGTTTGATACTTTAAATTTTGCGAAAAAATTAGAAAAAAATAGTTTTTCAGCAGAGCAAGCCGCTGTTTTGGTGGAGTTGCAGAGAGAATCTATGGCTGAAGTGATGGATTCTCAGCTTGCAACGAAAGCAGATATATCGCTTTTAGATAAGGAATTAGCTATTGTAAAGTGGGTTAGTTTTGCTACGTTTGCAATTATTGCAGCGCCTTATGTGCATACTTTTTTTGTTGCTTAAACGACTACAAAACTGAAATATCAAACTCTTTTAATAAGCCAATCAGCTTAATTAAAGGAAGCCCGATTAATGCGTTGGGATCATCGCCTTCTATGCGTTCAAATAAAGCAATACCCAATCCTTCGGATTTAAATCCTCCTGCGCAGTGATAGGGCTTTTCAAGTTCAACATAATGTGTGATTTCCTGCTTACTGAGTTTTTTGAAATGTACAGTACAGCAATCAATATCTGTTTTTAAGCTATTTGTTGCACTATTTAACACACAAAGGCTGGTGTGAAAGGCAATGGACTTTCCTGATGAGGCTTGTAATTGCTGAATAGTGGTTTCTTTATTGCCTGGCTTACAAAGCTGTTTGCCATTTAACATGGCAACTTGGTCAGAAGCGATAATGATGTGACTGGGGTATTGCTCGGTTAAAGCTAGAGCTTTTTCTTTTGCTAATCGTAAGGCAAGCTGTGGGGCTGTTTCATTAGTGTGGGCTTGCTCATCTATATTAGGTGAGGCGCAAGTAAAATCTAGTGTTAATTTTTGTAAAAGCTGTTGACGGTAGAGAGAGCTTGACGCTAAAACGATAGATTGATTTTGCATAAGAGATCTATTGACAAAAAGGTATGAAAACGGCTATTATTACACAGTTATGTTAGATCAATTACCCGAACTTATAGACCCTGTTGTTTTCGCTGAGCGCACAAGTCACCTTGTGGGTAGCGTTAAATTTCAACGAATGAATCGCTTATCTGAACTTCTTTTTGATAAAGAAGGGGAGCTGAAAGTTGATTTGCATTTTTATAAAGAAGGTAAAGTTCCTATTATTGAAGGACATATTGAAGGACATTTAAACCTCATTTGCCAAACTTGTTTGCAATCACTTCCTTGGAGTGTGCGTAAAGAAGTCAAAATAGGCATGGTACAAACTATAGAGCAAGCAGATCGCCTTAAAGGTGGTTTGGAGCCTATGATAGTTACTGAAGGTAAAGTGTCATTCCCGGGCATTATCGAGGATGAAGTAATTATTGCTCTCCCTGATTACCCTAGGCATACAGAAGCTTGTATGCAATATACAAATGTAGAATTTGTAGAGCCTGAAATAAGTGAGAATGAGCCTAGCAACCCCTTTTCTGTTTTAGCTAAACTTAAAAATACTGGAGTCCAATAATGGCAGTTCAAAAAAGTAAAGTAACACGTTCAAGACGTGGTCAACGTCGTTCACACGATTCATTAACATCTAAGACTTTGTCTCAAGATCCTACAACAGGTGAGACTCATCTACGTCATCACATGACGCCAGGTGGTTATTTTAAGGGTCGTCAAATCGTTGCTTCTGACGAAGATTAAATAATGATTTACACAGCCTTGATTGTGTAACGGATTGTTTGAAAAGCCGGGCTATATGTCCGGCTTTTTTATAAGAATTTTTTGGAGTTTTAAGTCACGTGAGTTTAATTATTTCAATTGATGCTATGGGTGGGGATCATGGTGTTGATACAACAATCCCTGCTTCTATAGACTGCTTGCGCAGCAACCCTGAATTGCAGTTAATTTTGGTGGGTGATGAACAGGTTTTAAAGCCATTGCTTGCCGAAGCGATACTTGAGTTTAAGGGGAGATTATCCATTCAGCATGCTTCAGAGCAAGTTGAAATGCATGAATCTCCAGCTAAAGCATTAAGACTTAAAAAAGATTCTTCGATGCGGGTGGCAATTAACCTTGTAAAAGAGGGTAAGGCGGATGCTTGCGTTAGTGCGGGTAATACTGGCGCGCTAATGGCAACTGCAAAGTTTGTCTTAAAAATGATTCCCGGTATTGACCGTCCCGCTATCATGTCCTCTATACCATCTATTTTTGGGCATACGCATGTATTAGATTTGGGAGCAAATGTAGATAGCTCGGCTGACATTTTATTGCAATTTGCCATTATGGGAACTGAAGTTGTTAAAGCTTTGGAAGATATTTCATCGCCTAAGGTAGGTTTATTAAATATTGGTGAAGAAGAAAGTAAAGGTAATGAGCAGGTAAAAGCGGCGGCTAAATTATTAGAAAATTCGGATTTAAATTACATCGGCTATGTGGAAGGGAACTCTTTAAATGCGGGTGATAAAAAAGTTGATCTCATTGTTTGTGATGGCTTTGTAGGTAATATTGCACTGAAATCGATTGAAGGTGCTGCGAAAATGATTACTTCAGTGATGAAAGAGGCGTTTGGTAAAAATATGCTTACTAAATGCGCCGCATTGATTTCATACCCTATATTAAAAGCGATTAAAAACCGAATTGATCCTCGTCTACATAACGGCGCAAGCTTTTTAGGTGTAAAGGGGTTAGTGATAAAAAGTCATGGTGGAGCGGATGCGCTGGCATTTAAGATGGCAATTCATGTGGCAGAAGTTGAAGTAGAAAAAAAGGTTATTCAGGAAATTAGTGAGCATGTCGAGCTAACGCTTAGTCAGAGGGAAGATATATGACACAGTATGCAAAAGTAATAGGAACGGGTGGCTATTTACCTGAAGAAATAAGAACAAATGCACATATTTCAGAAAAGGTTGATACGTCGGATACTTGGATTTTTGAACGTACAGGTATTAAAAATCGTCGTATTGCTGCTAAGCATGAAACAACGTCAAGTATGGCAGAAGTTGCAGCTAGGCAGGCGATTGAGATGGCAGGTATTGCGGCTGATGATATTGATTTAATTATTGTTGCAACAGGGACGCCAGAAAATGTCTACCCTGGAACGGGCTGTGTTTTACAGCATCGTTTGGGAATTAAAAAGGGTGTGGCTTTTGATATACAGGCAGCCTGTTCAGGCTCTATTTTTGGCTTGGATATCGCTAATAACTATATTAAATCAGGCGCGGCAAAAACAGTTTTAGTGGTTGGAGCAGAGATTAATTCACGGATTACTGATTGGACGGATCGAGGAACCTGTATTTTGTTTGGCGATGGTGCAGGAGCTGTGTTGTTGCAAGCATCTGATGAAAAAGGGATTTTATCGACACATATACACTCTGACGGCCAATATGAAGATTTATTGAATTGTCCTAACCCACAAGCAATGGGTGATGTAGATGGGGCGGGTTATATTTCCATGAAAGGTAATGAAGTTTTTAAAGTTGCAGTCAATACTTTAGGGTGTATTGTTGATGAAACTTTAGCGGCTAATAATATGCAAAAATCGGATATTGATTGGCTGGTACCACATCAAGCCAATATTCGAATTATCGCAGCAACGGCTAAAAAATTAAAAATGTCGATGGACCATGTGGTAGTCACGGTAGAAGAGCAGGGGAATACCTCATCAGCATCGGTTTTATTAGCTTTTAATGAAGCGGTTAGAGATGGGCGCATTCAACGTGGTCAAACGGTATTATTAGAAGCGTTTGGTGCGGGTTTTACATGGGGTTCTGCCCTAATTAGATATTAGAAGGTTTTTATGACTGAACAAAATAAACAATTAGCTTTTGTCTTTCCTGGGCAAGGTTCGCAGTCAGTAGGTATGTTGGCAGAATTGTCAGAGTTATACCCTGAAGTTAAACAAACGTTTGCAGAAGCATCAAAAGTTTTAGGTTTTGATTTGTGGCAAATGGTCAGTGAAGGGCCCGCTGAAGATTTGAATCAAACGCATAATACACAGCCTGCTATGTTAGCAGCAGGCGTGGCGCTTTGGCGTATTTGGAATGCAAAATCAGATGTTAAACCTGCATTGATGGCAGGACATAGCCTAGGTGAATATACGGCTTTAGTTTGTTCGGGTGTTTTGGCATTTGAAGATGCAATTGCATTAGTCGCTGAGCGCGGTAAATTAATGCAAGAAGCTGTTCCTGCAGGTGTGGGTGCGATGGCTGCTATTTTAGGTTTGTCTGATGAGCAATTTATTGATGTGTGTGCTAACGCGGCACAAGGTGAAGTCTGTTCTGCAGTAAACTTTAATTCAACGGGTCAGGTAGTTATTGCTGGGCATAATGATGCAGTAGAAAGAGCAATGCTTGCTGCAAAAGAAGCTGGGGCAAAGCGCGCGATTAAATTACCTGTTAGCGTGCCTTCTCATTGTGCCTTAATGGAAGGTGCTGCTGATAAACTAGCTGAGAAAATGCAAACGATTACATTTGCTGAGCCTAATGTTGTTTTATTACATAATGTTGATGTTGCTGCGCATACAAAGGCAGATGAGATTCGCTTAGTTGTTAAAGAGCAGCTTTTTAAGCCAGTTCGTTGGGTCGATACGATTAATGCGCTTGCCGAGCAAGGTGCGACAACGATTATTGAGATGGGACCAGGGAAAATTTTGATGGGTTTAAATAAACGCATCGTCAAATCTGCAGAGCATTTCACCGTTAATAACCCAGATACGTTAAATAAACTATTGGAGCATTATTCAAATGACTAAAAAAGTAGCTTTAGTAACAGGTGCTAGTCGCGGTATTGGCCGTGCAATTGCCGAAAAATTAGTAGAAGATGGTTTTTTTGTTGTAGGAACCGCTACTTCGGATAAAGGTGGTGATGCTATTTCGGCTTATTTAGCTGATAGTGGTAAAGGCATGAAGTTAAATGTCGCTGACCCTGAATCTATTGCTGAAGTAATGAAAAGCATTGCTGATGAATATGGCGTGCCTGCGGTATTAGTTAATAATGCGGGAATTACACGTGATAATTTATTAATGCGTATGAAAGAAGACGAATGGGGCGATATTATCAATACCAACTTAACGTCTATTTTTAGAATGAGTAAAGCTGTTTTGCGTGGCATGATGAAAGCAAGAACAGGACGTATCATTAATATTGCTTCTGTTGTTGGGTCTACAGGTAATGCTGGGCAAGCTAATTATGCAGCTGCTAAAGCTGGTATGTTAGGTTTTACTAAATCGATGGCAAAAGAAGTTGGTTCTCGTGGAATTACTGTTAATTCAGTTGCTCCAGGTTTTATTGATACTGATATGACGAATGAATTATCAGAAGATATTAAAACAACTTTATTAGCTGGAATTCCTTTAGCGCGCTTAGGTGATGCTAAAGAAATTGCTAATGCAGTTGCATTTTTAGCATCTGGTGGTGCGTCATATATTACTGGCGAAACCTTACATGTTAATGGTGGTATGTATATGGCTTAACGTTATACTTCGTGCAGTCACAGCTGCGGTTTTCTATCGGTCGATTTTAGCCGATAGCTGCGTTGATAAAACTGTTGCGTAGCCTACTATGCGCCAGTTTTATCGCCTTGCTATCGACTAAAATCACTTCGATATAAAATCCACGCACGTGACTGCGCGAAGTATATGTTATTTACATAGATTTAAAGTATAATTGCATCGCTTATAGGATTTTACCTGTGAGTTTAATAATAATTTAATAATTTAATAATAAAAGTGATGTTGTCTTTATTAAAAACGGCATCTATTTAAAGGAAATATAATATGAGTAACATTGAAGAGCGCGTAAAGAAAATTGTTGCTGAGCAACTAGGTGTTAAAGAAGATATCGCTAACGATGCATCATTTATTGATGATTTAGGTGCTGATTCACTAGATACAGTTGAGCTAGTAATGGCTTTAGAAGAAGAATTCGAATGTGAAATTCCTGATGATGAAGCTGAAAAAATCACAACAGTTCAACAAGCAGTAAACTACGTAAACTCTAACGGTTAATTTCTTACAATCGTTATTCATTAATGGGTAATAAATCTATTACCCATTAATATTAATTATTTTTTAATTCATTTTTAGGACCATTCCATTGAGTAAACGTCGCGTTGTTATTACGGGTTTAGGCGCTATTACGCCTCTTGCTAACACTGTTTCAGAAACATGGGACGGTATTATTAATGGCAAAAGCGGTATTAGCCAAATTGATTCTTTTGATATTTCAGGTCATGCAACACGTTTTGGTGGTGTGATTAGGAATTTTGATATTAGTGAATATATTCCAGCAAAAGATGCAAAACGTATGGAGGGCTTTATTCATTATGGAATTGCAGCAGGTTGCCAAGCCATTGAAGATTCTGGCTTGGAAATAACTGATGAAAATGCAGAAAGGATTGGTGTTGCAATAGGTTCAGGAATTGGAGGGATTACAGGCATTGAAGATTGCCGTATGACTTTTGAAAAAGGTGGTGCACGTCGTATTTCACCTTTTTTTGTACCCGGTAATATTATTAATATGATTTCAGGTAACCTTTCTATTAAGTATGGACTGAAAGGCCCTAATTTCGCTATCGTCACAGCTTGTTCGACAGGAACACACTGTATCGGTGATGCGATGCGTAAAATTCAATATGGCGATGCTGATGTCATGGTTGCAGGTGGTGCAGAAAAATGTACATCATCAATTACTGCAATGGGTGGCTTTGCTTCAGCAAAAGCTTTATCACGTAGAAATGACGATCCTCAAGCAGCAAGTCGTCCTTGGGATAAAGACCGTGATGGTTTTGTGCTTAGTGATGGTGCAGGTGTTGTGGTACTTGAAGAGTTAGAGCATGCTAAAGCTCGTGGTGCAAAAATTTATGCCGAAGTAATTGGTTATGGAATGAGTGGCGATGCTTATCACATGACAACGCCTTCAGTGGGTGGTGAAGGAGCTGCACGCTGCATGAAAAATGCAATGAAGGATGCCGGTGTTAATGCCACAGAGATTGATTACATTAATGCGCATGGAACATCTACACCAGCAGGAGATGTTGGTGAAACGGAAGCAATGAAAGCCGCATTAGGTGATCATGCTTATAAAGTAGCAGTGAGTTCAACCAAATCAATGATTGGTCATTTATTAGGTGCTGCAGGTGGTATTGAAGCGGTATTAAGTGCTTTAAGCCTTAAAAACCAAATTGCTCCACCAACCATTAATTTAGAAAACTACGATGAAGAATGTGATTTAGATTTTGTTGCGAACACAGCGCGTGAAATGAAAATTGATATATCTATTTCAAATTCATTTGGCTTTGGTGGCACAAATGGTTCTTTAGTCTTTAAAAAATACGCAGAATAATAATTAAGGTGGTAGCGAGTGATGCCAATCCCAATAAATTCGCTTGTTATTCCTTCTCCTGCTGGAGAAGGTTAGGATGAGGAGATTAAAATAAAAACTTATTGGGGTTGGTATGATACTGATTAACGGTAAACAAACTACTGCAATCGAAGCAACAGATCGTGGCCTGCATTATGGGGATGGTCTGTTTGAAACGATAGAAATAATCAATGAACAGCCTGTTTTTCTAACTCAGCATTTAGCGAGATTAGAGGCAGGCTGTTTTGTTTTGAAAATCACTTTTCCAAGCAAAAAGCTTCTGATAGGTGACGTGAGTCAACTTTGTAAAAATATTACACATGGTGTTATTAAAATAATGCTGACTCGTGGCTCGGGTGGGCGTGGTTATCGTCAGCCTGATCCTATTAATGTCACACGCTATATTGCTTTACATCCTTACCCTAATTATCCAGAAGGTTATCAGAAAGAAGGTATTTCTGCGCGATTTTGTACAACTCGCCTAGGCTTAAACCCATTGTTAGCAGGCTTAAAACATAATAATCGCTTAGAGCAAGTGTTAGCCAGGACTGAATGGCAGGATGAATTTCAAGAAGGGTTGATGCAGAATATTAACGGTGATGTGATTGAAGGTACTATGACAAACTTATTTGTCGTTAAAAATCAGCAAGTTTTTACCAGTAAAATAGTTGAATGCGGTGTAAAAGGAATTATGCGCGAAGTCCTTTTAGAGCAAACTGAGTTAAGTATTAAAGAAACAATTCTAAGTAAAGAGGATGTTTTACAGGCTGATGAATTGTTTGTAACAAATTCGGTGATTGGTATTTGGCCGATTAGGCAGCTAGAAGCTAAAACCTATCCAATAGGTAAGCTAACTCAACAGTTAATGATTTATTTAAGTGACTTAAAAACACAAGATTTAAAGCTATGCTAAAAAAAATCTGCCTATTTTTTATTTTATTATGCAGTGCGATTTTAGTTTGGGCATGGTCGGATTATCATAAATTTTTGGAAACACCGATTGCTGTTCAGAAAAATAAAACTTTTGAAGTTAACAAAGGTAGCTCTTTTAATAAAATAATTGCAGGTGTGGCTGAGGTTGATAAGGGATTTAATAAACTCTGGTTTAAAGTTTTAGCGCGAAAAACAGGTTTAACACAGCAGCTTAAAGCAGGGGAATATGAGTTAGCAGTTGGTATTAAACCAGAAGATTTTTTACGTCTATTAAGTAAAGGCAAGGTTAAGCAATATAGTATTACTTTTCCTGAAGGTTGGAATTTTAAACAAATGCGCTTTGCGCTAACAAAAGAAAAAGCAATCAAGCAAAGTATTGCTGAATTAAGTGATAGTGATATTCTACAAAAAATAGATAAGATCGCGAAACACCCTGAAGGTTTGTTTTTTCCTGATACTTATCAATTCACAAAAAACACTAGCGATATTGCTATATTAAAACAAGCTTATCAAAAAATGCAGCTTGTTTTAAAACAGCAATGGCAATTGAAGGCGGATGATTTACCTTTAAAAACAGCATATGAAGCATTGATTTTGGCATCCATTGTAGAAAAAGAAACAGGTGTTGCTTCAGAGCGTCCGATTATTGCGGGTGTTTTTACGCGTCGGCTAAAAATAGGGATGCGCTTACAAACAGACCCTACGGTTATTTATGGTATGGGTGAAAAGTACCATGGCAATATTCGACGTAAAGATTTACAAACGTTAACAGCTTATAATACCTATAAAATTAATGGCTTACCGCCAACGCCTATTGCTATGCCAGGAAAAGAGGCGATTCATGCTGCATTGCATCCTGCTAAGGGTAATAGTTTATATTTTGTTGCTAATGGTGATGGCAGCCATGTTTTTTCTGCAACATTGCGCCAGCATAATAATGCCCTCAATAACTATCAAAGGAAGCGTCGCTAATGCTAGGCAAGTTTATTACTTTAGAAGGCGGTGAAGGTTGTGGGAAAAGCACCAATATAAAATTCATCGAACAATTATTAAAAGAGGCAGGTATTCCTGTTGTGCTCACGCGTGAGCCAGGTGGCACGGTACTTTCTGAAAATATTCGTCAATTACTGCTGGGTAGGGATCAAGAAAAAATCTCCGAGCAAACTGAATTATTAATGATGTTTGCAGCCAGAGCGCAACATATCAAACATATTATTCAACCTGCTTTAGAGCAAGGCACTTGGGTTTTATGTGATCGATTTACAGACAGCAGTTATGCATATCAAGGAGGAGGGCGTGGCATAGATAGCGCTACGATTGCATGGCTAGAAAATTTTTCACAAAATAATATTCGTCCTGATTTAACTTTATTATTAGATGTTCTTGTTGATGTAGGTATGGCAAGAGCTAAAAATCGTGGAAAGCTAGATCGCTTTGAAGTAGAGAAAATGCAATTTTTTAATAAAGTACGCACTTGTTTTTTAGAGATTGCAAAACAGCAGCCTAAGCGTGTAAAAATAGTTGATGCAGCGCAGGAATTATCATTAGTTCAAGAAGATATTACCCAGTTAATACAAAAGTTTATTCATGGATAAAGTTATCTACCCTTGGCACAAACAAGATTGGCAGCATTTATGTGCTTATATAGAACAAGATAGAGTCCCGCAGGCATTATTAATGACAGGTTCTGAAGGCTTAGCTAAGCATGCTTTAGCGCTGCGGTATATACAAGCTTTACTTTGTACAGATAAATCTAAAATAGAAGCCTGTTCTCAGTGTGAAAGTTGTCAGTTATTTTTGGCTAAAACACATCCTGATTTTCTAGTTCTACAGCCTGAAGAGGAAGGCAAAGCAATACGTATTGATGATGTGCGAACAGTCATCAATAAGCTGTCTTTAAAGCCTCAATATTCAGGGTATCGTGTCATCTTGATTCAGCCCGCTGATAAAATGAATATGAATTCAGCCAATGCCTTTTTAAAATGTTTGGAAGAACCGCCTGAAAGAACTGTATTTGTATTACTAACAGAAGCTATGCAGGCCTTGCCAGCAACTATTTTGAGTCGCTGCCAGAAAATGTCATTATCAATTCCTGATTCTGTAGAAGTATTAACATGGTTAAAAGAGCAAGGGGTGAGTGAGCAGGCTGAATTAGTTTTAAATTTAGCACAAGGCTCGCCTTTGTTAGCGGTTGAGTATGCACAAAATGGTAGTTTGCAATTGCGTAGTAGTTGTTTTGATGAGTGGAATAAGGTAGCCTTAATGAATGCTTGCCCTATTACATTAGCAGAAAAATGGCATAAACAGTCTTTAGGGCAGTTAATACAATGGCTTACTTTATGGACAGAAGATATTGTTAAATGTACTTTTCAAGTAGAGCCAGCTTTACTTTATAATAAAGACTTAGCTAAACCTTTGCAGCAATTAGCAGGCAGAGTAAATAGGTATCGGTTATTTAAGTTTTACGATTTATTATTAAAAGATAGTTATCGAATTAACAGACAATTAAATAAGCAATTACTTTTTGAAGAGCTTCTAATTACTTGGTCTACAGTCGCTAAAGGTAAATAAATATGACAGCACGACAAGGGATTTTGTCCTTATCAATTAAAGAGAAAAATGGCTTATATGCCGCTTATATGCCTTTTGTAGAGCATGGTGGTTTATTTATCCCTACGCCGCGGCCTTATAAGATGGGGGAAGAGGTTTTTGTGTTATTGCAATTAATGGATGAAACCGAAAAATTACCGATAGCGGCTAAAGTTATTTGGATTACACCTGAAGGTGCAGAAGGTTACAGAACATCAGGTGTTGGTGTTCAGTTTAGTGACCAAGATGGTGGCCAAGCAAAGAATAAAATAGAGAACTATTTGGCGGGTGCGCTGGAAAGTGATCGCTCTACGCATACAATGTAAAGACTTTATATTTTACAATACTAAAAAGCCACTGCCTTTTTTGAGAAGGTAGTGGCTTTTTTATGCTAGAAATCTGCAGTCGTGGCTGCCTGAAGTATGATTAGAAAGTAACAATCATATCCATAGCAATTGCAATTTGGTCATGGTCATTACCACTGTTGAATACATCTTCATCAGCCCAGTCATAACGTACTTCAGGGCGAACTTTAAACCAGCTTGTTACTGAGTAGTTTAGTCCAACAGATGCAGCTAAATAGTTTGCGCCCATGTTGCTAACGCGAGCATTATCCACATCATTAAACCATTCTGCGCGTAAACCGATAGATAGCTTATCAGTCATATCGAAGGTGATATATTGATTGATACCATACCAGCGGTCCTGGCTACCATCTATGTTTTTATGCGTACCAAAATCATGCTGTATTAAATAATGCAAATTATCGGTAAAGTCATGAGTTGCAACGATGCTATACATCGTTGTATTATCCAGTACGGTGTTGCCTGCTTGCTCGGTTGGTGTCTCTCCACTAATTAATTGCACGGTTACCGAGGAAGCTTGGCTATCGCTAGTCCAGCTACCACCCCCTAAAAAGTTCCAGGCTGTATCTTCCCCTACATTATCCCAGCCAGCAACTAAGCCACCATTGACAGAAAAATTATCATTAATGTCATAGCTAAATAATGCGCCTGTATGCGTGAAAGGTTCTGCATACAGCATCGTATAGGCGTGAGAATAAAAGAAGTTATCTGGAGAGGTAACCACTTCATTACCGATAGTTGTGTAAAAGTGTCCTAATTTTGCCGTGATACCGTTACCGATAGGAGCAAAAACTTCAACATATAATTGTGGCATAGCAATATCGTATTCTGCAGCATCGCTCCAATCACCATCCCAACCTGAGGCTTGAGTATTGTTTGCATCTCTACCATACATAAAGTCCATACGCCCCCCAATATCCCACTTATCTCCTTCAGTATTAACAGCACGTTCAATATAAAAATTTAATTGATCTAGGTCGAAGCTATTAACTTTGTCATTAAAAAGAACAGGGGCGTTAGTTTTGCCGTTTGAATTTCCTGTTACACCTGCAGAAGCCCAAAGCCCAGTTGTAAATCCACTCTTCTTCATAAAAGAGGTATCGTTGATACTAAAGTCGCTTAATGACTCAATCATGCCCATATCATCTGCAGCACTAGCTTGCATGCTAATGGAGAGAATCGCGCTGCTTAATATTAATTTTTTATTCATTAGATAGTCCTGAGTTAGAGCTATTAAAAAGGGTATGAGCGATATTATATAAAATATCGGTGTACCGTAAATTAGCTGGATAGTGAGAGCTAATTTAGTTAAAGCATAATTGATGCCATTATTTTAGCTTAAGACGAATGACACATATTTTATGTGTGTGAAATGTCTTCATTAACTATTAAGTTATTGATTTAATAGAGGTGTCATTCGGCTTGAATGTGTTTGAATTTTTCTGTGAATTGATAGTTTACTTAGCAATCGAACTTATATTTTAGGTTCTTTAATGGTGCGTAGAAAAATAATTTGTATCATTTTGGTGCGCTATATGAAGCGCAAGGACTCTAAAAGGTTAATAAACAAAGGTTTATATTTTTGGCATGGACTGTGCTGTAGTGTTAATGAAATTAAAAAATAATGGAGCACGCTATGAAGTTAATTACAGCAATTATAAAACCCTTTAAATTAGATGATGTGCGTGAAGCCTTATCTGATATTGGAGTAGCAGGTATCACTGTTACAGAAGTTAAAGGCTTTGGGCGACAAAAAGGGCATACGGAACTTTATCGTGGTGCAGAATATGTAGTCGATTTTTTACCAAAAGCAAAAATTGAAGCGGCTGTTTCAGATGAAATTGTAGAGCAAGCATTGGAAGCAATTACTAAAGCTGCTAATACAGACAAAATTGGGGATGGTAAGATTTTTGTGACTCACTTAGAGCAGGTTATTCGTATTCGTACGGGTGAAACTGGCAACGAAGCTATTTAATTTAAAGAGGATATCATTGTGGAACAAGTAACAGAATTAAGTTATGCACTAGATACATTTTATTTTTTAATTTGTGGTGCATTTGTTATGTGGATGGCAGCCGGTTTCTCTATGTTAGAGGCAGGATTAGTCAGAGCAAAAAATACCGCTGAAATTTTAATTAAAAACGTCGCATTATTTGCCATAGCCTGCACCATGTATATGCTGTGCGGTTACAATTTAATGTACCCTGTAGAAGCAGTCAATAGCATTTGGCCTGGCATTAGCTTTTTAATTGAAGGGGATCATAGCGTTGCTGATGTACTAGCGAGCAATGGCGATACTTATTATTCTAAAATGGCTGACTTTTTCTTCCAAGTGGTTTTTGTTGCCACAGCGATGTCTATCGTATCGGGAGCAGTCGCTGAGCGTATGAAACTATGGGCATTCTTAGTATTTTCAGTGGTAATGACAGGTTTTATTTATCCTGTACAAGGTTACTGGAAATGGGGTGCTGGGTTTTTAGATCAACTAGGTTTTCTTGATTTTGCGGGTTCTGGTGTGGTGCATCTTTGTGGTGCGACTGCTGCATTAGCGGGTGTTCTATTATTAGGCGCACGTAAAGGTAAATATGGAGAAAATGGTGAAATCTACCCAATTCCTGGGTGTAATATGCCTTTAGCAACTTTAGGTATGTTCATTTTATGGATGGGTTGGTTTGGTTTTAATGGTGGGTCACAACTTGCGATTCATGGAATTGAAAATGCAAATGCAGTCGCATTAATTTTTGTTAATACCAATGCAGCAGCGGCAGCAGGTGTTATTTCAGCTTTATTAACGGCACACCTTTTATTTGGTAAAGCGGATTTATCCATGTCTTTAAATGGTGCATTAGCAGGCTTAGTTGCTATTACAGCAGAACCTTTAACACCACCCCCTTTATTGGCGGCAATTATTGGTGCAATCGCTGGTATTATCGTAGTTTTCTCTATTATTGGTTTTGATAAACTAAAAATTGATGATCCAGTGGGTGCGTTATCAGTACATGGTGTTGTTGGTATATGGGGATTATTAGCCGTTTGTATTTCTAATGATGACTCAACACTGACTGCACAGTTAATTGGTATTGTCACTATTTTTGCTTTTGTCTTTATCTCAAGTTTTATTGCATGGACTATCATAAAATTAGTCATGGGTATTCGAGTCACTGAAGAAGAAGAGTACCAAGGGGTTGATTACTCTGAATGTGGAATGGAAGCTTACCCAGAGTTTACAAATTCAGGTAAATAGTATTTTCTAAATTAATTTAGAAATTTAATTAAGGCGTTACTGATTTTATTAGTAACGCCTTTTTTATGCGTAAAAACGATGGTTGTTTTTACAGTAAATAAAACTCAGTTAAAGTATAAATCATAAAGTTTTAATGATTATTGAAGCACGTGATCAATACGATAAAATTAATGTGAAGGCGTAAATGAATAATATACCCAAGCTACTTGAAGATGCAGGCTTAATGGAGCCGCGATCTTTAGTCGCGGAATGCTTGATATGTGATTGCAGCGGCTGAAGACCGCTGTTCCATTTAGTTAAATCACGCATCTTCATTTATTTTGGGTATATCAACTTGAGAACGTGTTTCAAACAAAGCCAGGGCTAGTGAAGGTTTATTAGCAGAAATTCATAAAATAGCAAACACAAAAAATCAAGAGATCAGCTGGTTTTATGATCGCATAATGTTTAACACGCAAGAGCTGTTGCACATGATCCATGAGTTTACGATTATCAGAGCTTGACATAATATTACCTAGTGAATAAACTAAGCTAATAAATATTAAAGCAATTTAGCCTGATTTACCCGCTAATATCGAATTATGCAGTTTATTTGCCTTCCTATTAGAAAAATAGAGCTAATTTGAGCTTTAATTTAAATAGGAAGGAAAAGTGAGTTGGTATTGAGCAGGTAGGGCGAAGTTACTTTAGAAGTAATAGTTATTGAGGAACTGGAGCTGCGCTCCAGTTCCTCAATAACACCGCGGTGACTGGTGCCCAGTCGAAAGCTCAGTTATTAAGGATCTGTCGCATGGCTCCAGAACCTAAATAACTAAGCGTTCGACTGGCATGTTTGCCTTGGTAATCGTCCGTGCTCGCACTCCATTACCAAGGCAAACACGCCAGTCACCGCGGTGTTAAATGTACGGAAGTATCTAGAAAATAAATATGGATAACACAAATCTAATTGAGCGAAATGAGGAAGAGCAAAAGCGAGCTGTTGAGCTTTATGATTCTTTTAGGGATGAGTTGTTGAAAAGGCAGTTATCAAATACAGAAAATTATGATAAAATAATTTTGTCTCTGTCATCAGCTGGATTAGCTCTTTCGCTAACATTTTTTAAATTTGTAGTCCCTATTAAAATGGCGAGTTATTTATGGTTAATAATTGGTTCGTGGGGAGCTTTTCTTTTAACTATTATTTCATCTTTGATTGCATATTTAATAAGTAACAGAGCTATTGACCATCAGCTAGATATTGCAACTGATTATTATATAAATAAAAAAGCATCGGCAGCTACTGAGAAAAATAAATTATCAATATGGAATAATAGGCTAAACTATTTAGTAGCTTTTTTATTTAGTATTGCAATAATTATGATGGTTATTTTTGTAATGCTCAACATTAATAAAGAAGGATCAAAAATGAGTAAAAAAGAGACTTTAGTCAGTGTGTCTGATATTGACCCTAAATCTAAACCTTGTTTGGAAAGTGCTACAATTCCAATAATGCAGAAAGTACCCACATTTGATAGTGCTACTATTCCAACTATGCAAGCAGCTCCAGGAACAACAGCGGCTCAAAAAGAAGCAGGGTCAGTTAATACTAATTCTTCTTCTTCGGATAATAGTTCAAGTGAATAACATTTAACAATTGCATCCAGCTGACCGTAATAAGCGTCATTTTTTTTGCTAAAGCAAAAAAACCGCCCCTTATTACGTCAGCTGATGCAGGCGTTATTGAGGAACTGGAGCTGCGCTCCAGTTCCTCAATAACACCGCGGTGACTGGTGCCCAGTCGAAAGCTCAGTTATTAAGGATCTGTCGCATGGCTCCAGAACCTAAATAACTAAGCGTTCGACTGGCATGTTTGCCTTGGTAATCGTCCGTGCTCGCACTCCATTACCAAGGCAAACACGCCAGTCACCGCGGTGTTAGGTTCACATCGGAATTGTCGCAATTTAGGAGTTGAAATTGAGTATATCAAGGCATCATCATTATTTGTCTCAGTGTTATTTGAAAGGCTTTACTCAGGGAAACTCTAAGAAATCTAAACTTACGGTAATAGATCTTAAAGAATTGAAAAAATTTGAAACCATTCCAAGAAATGTTGGAGGAATGCGTGATTTCAATAGAGTCGAAATTGATGGCATAGATCCTGAAATCATTGAAAAACAACAATCTGAATTTGAAAGTAAAGTCGCTCATGCGCTAAAAAATATAGCTGAAACATTGGATTTTTCGGGTGAAACAAAAGATTTGATTCTTGAATTGATTGGTATGCTTGCAATCAAGTCACCTGAAATGCGTGAACACTTATCTAAACCCCTAATACAAATTGCTAAAATGACGATGGCAATGACAATGGAAACTAAAGAACGCTGGGAATCCCAAATAGCACAAGTAAAAGCAGATACTGGTGAAGATATTTCCAATGGTAAAACCTATGAAGAGATGAAAGAGTTTGTTGAAAGGCAAGAGTTCGATATATCCGTAAACAAAGAGCACCAGATTCATATGGAGTTAATCGGAATGCAGCAGATTACCGAGTTACTTCACAGGAGAAACTGGACATTAGTGAAAGCAGGAAAAGAATCGGGAGAATTTATTACTACTGATAATCCAGTAAGCTTAGCTTGGCATGACCCGGCGCAAGTGCCACCGTTTATGTCTCCAGGGTTTGGTTTAAAAGATACAATGGTCTATTTTCCAATAACGAAAAATATTGCTCTTGTTGGTGAATTTGATCGTGAAGATACAGTAAAGGAAGCTAATGAATTCTTAGTTGCCATTCTAAATAGTAAAATTATTGCGAATAGTTACCAAAGAGTCTTTGCTGCAAAAAACAATTTCAATTATATAGCAAAAGGTGGAACAATCAGTCCTGCCAGCACACTATTAAAACGAACCTAACAAGCAATTTAAACGGAACATAAACAGTTCGTCATTTTTGCAAAAACAAAGGGCGCAAAAATATCGCCCAATTTCTGTCCGCTTAATGTGGGCGTTAGGCGAATAAATAAGGTGAAGCCATGAAGAAACAAATTTTGCTGATTTTAATGCTTGGGCTGTTTGTTAGTCAGGCATGGGCACAGGAAACAAACCGTAGCCAATTTTCAAGCGTGCCAAATACATCTCGTTTTGAAATTATTCAGTCAGAACTCGCTGCTAAGATAACATTAAAAATTGATAAATATACAGGACAAGTATTTCAGTTGGTAACGGGTAGTAAAGGACTATCATGGCAATTGATTCAGGCAGAAAAACATCCTCGAGATAAAGCCACACCGAACAAAGTAAATTATCAAGTATTTACTTCAGGATTGGCCGTGAGAATGACATACCTTATAAATGTTAATTCTGGTGCATCATGGCAACTATCTGAGGACAGTGAGATTGGGGTATTTTGGAACGTATTGAAGTAAAATCGCCTAACAAGGCGCTTGCAGTCGGACGCTCCGCTCGTACCTCGCTCCGCGCCGCTGAAGCACGACGTTAGTAATATGGGGAGTAATTATGGGGGATTGGCAATATATTGAAGATCATATGGGAGGTCACGATGAGGATGGACTTCCCAATTTTATGAGTGCGCCAGGTTTTGCTGATAATTCATATGAGGTCAAAAATCCTGATTTTTTTGAAACCTTTCAAGAAGCAATGGCGTGGGCAAAAAGTAATCCTGGTAAAAGTATAACTAGAGCAGCTGATGGAAATGGATATATAAAAAAATGAGTGAAAATAATTATGAGTCATACTTTTTAATGTGTATGGCATACTTGGATATTGGTGAGGTTTCTGCGAACAATAACAATAATACAGGTGAATATCAAAATGCAGTAGCCTACCAACTTTATCATGCATTAGAGTTATTTGTTAAATACGCCATTTTGAAAAATAAAGGTAATGTAAAAAACATACACGATTTTTCTAAATTATTTAGTGAGTATGATTCTTTATACTCAGGTGATGAATATCGTATAGAGCATCCTTTTGATTTTACCTCATATGAGCCTTGTGAATTAAATATAGGTGAGCAAGAAATGTATGAAAACCACATAAATAAATTTAAACCTGAATTTATGGATCAACATTTAAGGTACCCTCCTGATGGCAGGACATGAGGCTTTTCTTACAAAATTGATAGTGATTACTTTAATTTAATAAAAGAGAAATTAATGACTATTTACAGGAAAATAAACGGCTAACAATCAAGTGTGTATAAAAATAGGTTATTAATTAAACATGATCTTTGGAAATATAGTACGAATAATAATAGGGTTCTGCTTGATGATTGGGGGTGGTACAGCAGGAATTGCATGGTTAGCTTTTTGTTTTGGCTCGGTAATTATAGGTATTTTATTGCTATTTTTTGCCCCTGCAATACTGTTATTACCATTTGAAGTTGCTATATATGGTATTGCTCTTATAAAGAATGGTGCAAATAATATACTTACAACTCAGGAATACGATAATAGTGTAGTTGATAGTGATGCCGTATGGAATAAATCAAGTAAAAATTTAGAATTAATTACAGAGTTAATTGAGAAGTCAAAAGAAAATAACAAAAATAACTAGGAAAAATAATATGTTTGGTTTTTTCAAAAAAAAGAATCCAGAAACACTACTAGATCAACTTAATGCCTCAACAGTAGAAATGTTCAAGCCTATTTTAGTAAATAAAAAACATCTATCGGATGAAAAAATTATAGAAATTGTTCAAACAGTGATGAGAGCATTTAAAGAGGCCGCAGAGAGTAAGGGCGAAACAATTTCAGGAACTGTACTTATTAATATAAGTGCTAAATTTATTAAAGTATTTGACATAAGTGAACCCGAATTTTTTATGGAACATTTGAAATATGAAATAAATTTATATTTAACTTCAGGTTTACGAAAAGACTACCTGTAGACATTTTTTATTAGCTAAAGTCATGAGATCAGCCAATATATAATATATCGTGGTATGAAAAAATTACTAACAATCGCTTCCAGCCGACCGTAAAAAGCGTCATTTTTTTTGCTGAGGCAAAAAAATCGCCCCTTTTTACGTCGGCTGAAGCGGGTGTTAGGTTTTTAATGCCCTGATCTAGCAATATTTTATTTATAGGGTGTGGAGATGAAAATGTTTAGTATAAATACTGTAGAAAAAGGAAGAAACATGTATGCCATGTATATTATGAGTGGTGATGATGATTATGATTCTGGAGCAGAAGATAGTGGAAAAAGTCAAGATTGGGATATGGAGCCTGGTGATCCTGGTTGGTTAGGTGCAGTGGAAGATGACGACGATGATGATTAGTTTTGTTTAATTAAATAGAGTTAGTAATATAATGCGGGACATTTTTAATAGTGTTCCGTTTTAATATTATAGCTAAAAATTACATACAGAAACCTGTTGAAAGCATCACTAATGTTTTTAAATACATTTGATATTTTAAAATATATGTATAAAGGATATATTTTAAATTGTATCTGAATTTTAGAGTTAGGATTATAAGTAATTAACTTGGAGATATGAAATGATTATTGAATTAGAAATCCCAGATACATTACCTGAAGGTCGCCGTGCATCTTTTAAAAAAGGTATTGTTGATAGCCTGATTAGATCAGCAACAATGAAAACATCGCTAGAACATACACCAGAAGGACATGAGATATACAGAGAACAAGGAGAAGAACTAGGTAAATCATTAATAGAAGAAATAGCAAAGCTTGAACCATAATTAACATTTATCTTAGTGTTATCTAGTAAGAAAACCTAACAATCAAATCCACTTGACCGTAAAAAGCGTCATTTTTTTTGCGATGCAAAAAAACCGCCCCTTTTTACGGCAAGTGATTTGGGCGTTATGTGTAAAAAGGACTAATCCCAAAATATGAAACTAACTCCATCACCAGTAGAAATTGAAGAATATGAAGGTTTTCTACCAGAAAAGGATATTTTTCAAAGAAAAAACTTTGCTGAAAAATTAAGTAATCTTATCGAAAATGTTAGTGATGAATTGGTTTTAGCTATTGATGCTCCTTGGGGAGAGGGTAAGACTACATTTGTTAAAATGTGGCAAGGAATGCTTAAAGAACAAAATATCGAAAGTATCTATTTTGATGCCTTTCAAAATGATTTCCTAGATGATCCTCTGCTGGCATTGGTTGGAGAGGTCTATTCATTATTGGATGAAGAAACTGAAACTAAAGAAGAATTCAAAAATAAAGCGGTTTCTGCAATTAAAACTATCGGCAAAGCCAGTATTAGAATAGGGTTAAAAGCATTAACTGCTGGTGTATTGGATGAAACAGTTTTGGAGGGAGCTGGGGCAGAAAAAGAAATTACAGATATGTCCGATAGTTATATATCTAGTCGTTTAGATTCACTTAAAGATGATAAAGCATCAATTGAAGAGTTCAAAATTACTTTATCAGCAACAGCTGAAACAGTAGGTGGTGGTAATAAAATTGTATTTATCATAGATGAATTAGATAGATGTAAACCATCATTTGCTCTCGATTTACTGGAAAAAATCAAACACATATTTTCAATTCCCGGAATTGTGTTTGTTCTAGTCATGAATAGAGAACAAATGGATGAGGTTATACGTTCAAGGTATGGCGCAGGAATTGACTCTACTAAATATCTACAAAAATTTGTTCATATTTGGACTGGGTTACCAAAATCACCAGACGGATATACCAGTAATGGAAAAAAATATTTAAATGATTGCTTAAAAAGAATGGATTTTGAGATAAAAACCAGAACTGAGCAGGTAGGGTTTGAATTATATGAAGAGCTAATTGATCATTACAATATTTCATTGAGAGAAATAGAGCGGAGTTTATCAAATTACGCAATCATTCATAATTTAACTGATGGAAACTTAAACCCTGATTATTCATGGCTTTCAATTTATTTGTGCATTATTAAAGTGTTATATCCTAATACTTATAGAAAGCTAGCCTTAGGAAATATATCTTATGAAAAAGCAATAAAAGAAACTCAGTTACAATCATTTGAGACAGACCATTGGAAGGATTATAAACCCGAAGGTCATCCTCTTCGGTGGTTATTGAAATACTATCTTTCTGGTGAAGATGAAGTAAAAGAGCTTTTAACACATGGCAATTTTTCTGAAGGAAGAGGTCACGGCAGGTCGGCAGTAGTCGATATTTGTGAATGGTTAGAAACATTCAAACGTTGAAAGCACATAACAAAAAATTGCAGTCGACCGCTGGCAGCGCCACTCGTTTCCAGAGGTCATTTTATATCAAAGTTCAGTGTGTTAGTAGAGTTTATCGTATATCTGCCAGCGGCCACTGAATTTGGTGTTAGGCAATGAAAGCCCTGTCGTTGTCTGGTCATTTTTTAATTGGGGTATGAGGAAAATAATATGTTTAAAAAAAGTATATTAATAATTGTTGCAATATCTGCATTTTCAGTAAGTGCTGTACACGCAGGATGGGAGAGATACCCTTACCTTTCGAGTACATACGACCAAAAAATAAAAGGAAAATTAGTTGCTCGTTGGTTTGGTGTACCACAGTACGGACAACCAACGAATTATACTTGTGGTTCTACAACAACAGCTATGCAAATGTTTTGGGAAACTCATAAAAAAGGCAACGCTAGAAAATATGATCCAGCCAGTATTCATGCATATATTAATACTACTGGTGGAAAAACCAGTGGATTGACAACGGAGGAACTAAAGAAAGGGCAAAAAAATTAGTTGATTATATCAATAGAACCCAAAAGTTGGGACTCAACGTGACAATGAAAGAAAGGAAAGATAAAACCATAAAAAATGCCATTTCTACATTGGCTACAACTATGGGTAAAAATTTCAGCCCAGCTATAATTTATGGAAATGTTAATATTACAGGATCAAGCGCTGGTGGTATTGTTAGGAGGCAAGCAATTAGCCCAAGGAGATACATGAGCCAAAATGAATTGGCATCATATTGGAAGCCTACAGGCAGTAGATTACCTTGGCTACGTGAACATATGTATCTTTATAACAGTAGCCCGAAAGTATAGTAATAAAAGGTAGCTCGTAAGAGCTACCTTTTTATGGATGCACTAATGAAAAAAAACATATTATTATAATTATTATTTTTGGAATTGGCTTAGTCGTATTTGCATTATTTTATTTTGGAGATGAACTTAAAATAGAACCAGTAAAAAACATAAAACCTTTAACCGAGTCAGTCAAACATAGTGTTGTTAGCTTAACTGAAGAAAGCATAGATTTACATGAGGTTAAGAAAGAGCAAAAAAAAATAACATCTAAAGATATCAAAGTCATTGCGAAAACAGATAAGGAAGCTGAAAAACTAGCATCAAAGTTTTACAATGAAATCTTCTCCATAGCAGGGCTAGAGGATGGTTTTATCTACGATGTAGAGGCTGGTGAATCTATAAGCGTAAATAATTTTTTTGATCTAATAGAAGCTTCTTCACAATTCATTCCCTTATATGCCAATAATAAAATTGTAGGGGTTTCTATATTTCGAGAGTATTCTTCTGGAGAAAAAGAATTAGGAAGAATGTCTAAAATAAATAAGGAATGGTATTCTTATCCTCCGATTGTTGCTAGTGATGCAGAGTACGAGTTAAATACTAAGTATCCAACATTAAGTTACACTACTATCGCTGGTTACTATTTCATTGAAGATGGTGAAACACCATATTATTTATATAAGGGTAATAATGGAGAAACAACCAAATACTATTTGGTTAGTGCGTATGATAAAGTAATTGTTGTGAAGAAAAATAGAAACAACAATGAACCTGCTGAAGAAAAATTACCATTAAAGTTAACCGAAAATGGACTGATGATGCTAGATAGTACTATTATTTCTAGCCTTTCTGATAAAGATCTAGAACAACTAAAAACAGACATAGAACTAACGAATAATTATATTAAAGAAGGTATTCTAAAGTTTGATTCAAACATGAATGTAATATACGACAAGCGAAATGAAGTAAATGGTAATATTTTTACATCTGAAGAAAACATTCAATATTTTGAAAGTGATTCAACTGATGATGGTAAAATGGACGGATCAGAAGTGTTAATTGAATGATGTTAAAGAAAATTCTATTTATTTGCGTAGCTGTATTTTTTATTGCAATTTATTTTGATAAATTACATCCTAGGTTATTTCAGGAGAAGATCAAGGAAATAGATAAGATTGTAGTGAAAAAAGAACAAAGGATGTTGTCATTATTTAATAATGGAAATCATATCAAATCATACTCAATTTCACTTGGTAGAAATCCTAAAGCTCATAAAACAAAAGAGGGTGATGGAAAAACTCCTGAAGGGATATATTTTATTGACTGGAAACATCCAAATAGCTCATATCACAAAGCTATTCGTATTTCTTACCCAAATGCAATGGATAAAATACAAGCCATAAAAGCAGGGAAAGAACCAGGCGGCGATATTATGGTGCATGGTATGCCAAATTGTTTTGGGTGGCTGTCACCTTTACTTATTAGGACTGACTGGACTGAGGGATGTATAGCGGTATCAAACACTGCTATAGAGGAAATTGCATCATCAATAAAAATTGGAACGAAGATAGTTATTGAGCCATGATTTGCCGAACAAGGCAAATCACATTGACCCAAAACTCAGCCCTGTTTTTATGCTATAAGCGTAGCATAAAAACAGGGCTGAGTTTTGGGCAAGTGTTTGCGGCGTTAGGCTCTTCAAGAAGTTTATTTATTCCACAGCAAATCCTATAGATTTTATTTATACGTCTGATTTAAAAAATAATGAAAAAATATTTCAGTGAAACTATTAGTTTTTTACTCTTCTTGAGATCAGTTTTTATGGTAGATTTGTGTATTAAGTAGGTTTGAGTCCTACTTAACAAAAGGAAATCAGGATTTACTGGGAATCCCGATAATATTGTTTTGTAGGACGGAGTCCTATAAAACATACTGTTAGGGTGTAAAATTCTCCCATATATCATAATATGTTGTATGATCTAAGGATAATCCTTTATCAATAAAACCTGACTTTAAACTTTTAATTAAAGTTCTTTGGTGGGGTTCAACAGAATCGTGATTTAAAACTGAAATCAGTACTTGCCTAGCTAAACATGTCCTTAAAATTCGTTCTTTAAAATCTAAAATTGTATAATTACCCATACATTTAGGCCAATAATCGAGTTTTATTCCTATTATTTCTTTTTGTTTCGCATGGATGTAAATTATTACCTTATATCTTTCAAAGATAAGGTCTTCAATATCTGAAACTGAAATTAATTGATAATCGCCATATTTTTTTAGATCATGCTTATCTGCAAACTCTTTGTTTTGTTTAAACAAAGATAGTAAGGCTTTATTAATTACCTTGGATTGTGTAGAGTCAAAATTTGAACAATAATCTTTTAGTAAGTCATTGGTATCACTTTTTAATCTTATTTTAGTCTGTACATATGGCATTTAAAGTTAATTCCTAAGGTAGGTTCAATATCGGTTATATAGAACCACTATTGAACCGCGTAGTAGATTTATGTACAAGTGTTTTGTTTAAATTTATCTAATATGCCTATTCAGTAATCGCAGTTTGGATGTCAACACCCTAACAAGTGCTTGCACGCAGACTGCCGTAAGCGTCACGAATTTTGCAAAAGAGCCGCAAAATACGCGCCACTCACGGCCGCTGGTGAAGCAGGCGTTAGGCACTTAATCAGATTAAGGAGTATTTATGACAAAGGGACAATTAATTAAAAAGGAAATTATCAACTCTCCTGATCACTATTTTAGCGCTCAATCGAAAACATTAGATGCCAGAATTTCAGATGTGAATTTAAGTGAACAAGAGGTTTGATGTGGATACACTATTTAGGACACAAAAACTAAGATTTACCCCCTAAATATAGAGTACCCAAAATGACTAAGAAAAAGCTAAATACTTACACGCTCGAATTTAAAGAATCTGCTATTAAATTAGCCTTAGATTCTGATGAATCTATCCCTCAAATCGCTAAAAATTTGGGCGT
>JAJJBE010000157.1 GCA_020996635.1 Bathymodiolus brooksi methanotrophic gill symbiont | reverse complement strand
AAGCCTGTCGCTGTTGTATGGCTAAATGAAGTGATCAGGTAATCGGTGTATAAGTCAAAAATATCAGGTGTTTTCATAGCCTACTATTTTAATGGAAATATCATTAGGGTGCGTAACATCAGTTATTAAGTGATTCAATGGCGCTGCTTATTTTAAGCTCAGTCGCTTGCCATTGTTTTACCCGCGCTTGAATTTTTTTATAAAGTTAGTCTCTTCAAATACTAATGATTGCCAATCTTCTATCAAAGAAAAAGCGCTGGATAGCAGCTTGATTAGCTCCTCTTTTTTAGATGTTTCACGTGAAACATCATTTTCTAATGCCTGTTTCTGTAGGGAATCTAGTTTAATCTGCTCGGTAAGTTGAGTGACTTTATCTTTATGATGGTTGTGCTTTTCTCTATGTTGCTCAAGCGCAATACGTGAATCATTCCATTGCTTTTGCAATAATAATGCTTGGGCTTCATTCTCCTGAGCAGCGGTAAAGCGTAAATTTATATCAGCTTGATTCGCGTTTAATTGCGCAATGAAATCTGCTGAAATAGGAGAGGCAAAGCCCAATGTTTTTTGCTGAATGATGTCGCTTGCAATTTTAGCTTGGCAGCTAGATAAATCTTTAAGGTGTTGTGCTTGTAAACTGCCCTGCTCTGCTAATAGTTTTATCGTATTATCTTTTTCGGCAATCGGTTGCTGTAATGGATTATCGTTATCTGCCCAAGGGTGATTTTCTGAGCCGCAAACTGAACAAGGTTTATCGGTTAATAGTGCGGCACGTAATTGTTTTACTGATTGATTGCTTTCTGCCTGTAATAAATTAAACGCTTGCTGTGCTTCATTTAATTGAAAATTGATAGCTTTTTGCTGCTACTTCTAGTAGGGCAATGTCACTGTTATTATCTTGCTCTGCATTTTGTAAGTCAGCTAAATGTTTGCTGTCCTGTGCGATGTTAATATCTAGCTCAAAAGATTGTTGTGCAGACAATAGCTGTTTATCTAAGCAGGACTTTTCCTCTTCAATATTTTTTCGTTGTTTATAGTAATCAGCAGTAGAGTTATTTTTCATTAATAAGTCTAGCTTATCAAATGACTCTTCTATTGCTTGACCGACCTTCTAAAAAGAATCAACTTCACCATTAAGTTGCCCTAAACTACTCTGAGATTTAAGGATGGATTCATTCAATTGAGCGTGTTGATGAGTATAAGAGTCCAAATCAGTTTTGCACTTTAGTAAATCGATTAGTGCGCTTTCCCAGCGGCCCCATTCATTTATTAAAGGTTGAAGTTGAGCATGTTTTTCTTGCCATGAGTGATAGTTTTGCAAGTTACTCTCAGCTGATTTAACTTCAGTAGTTAAAGTGGCAACGCTACTCTCGGCAGTTTGCAAAAGGTATTTTTGTATGTCGTGTTCATCTTGCAGTTTAGATAGTAGTAGTTGGCTATCTAAGATATGTGCTTTAGTTAATAACGGTTTTGCTTCTTGTGATGATTGTTTATGTCGAGCTAATTCCGTTTCAGCGGTGGCTGTTTGTTTTTGTAGCGCAGGTAAGTTTTCATTAGCTGTTAGTAATAATTGCTGGTGATGCTTTAGTTCTATATTGGCGCTTTTGCACTCTTTACCTGCTTGCTCTTGTTGTTGTAATAAAGGACGTAAAACTTGTACTTCATCAATTTGTTTTAATAACAGGCGTTGCTCTGATTGCGTATTCCATTGCTTAATAGTTTGAGTATTTTTTAATTGTAGCTCATCAAATTCTTGTTGTAGTTGCTCTTGTGTTGCATACCAAGATAGCTGTTTTTGAGTATCTTCAATCTGCGTTTTTAGCTGTGATAATTGTGCATCTAAAGTGTTATTGTTTGCTTCTAATGCTAATCGCTCTTCTGTGAATAAGGGGACTTTATCATGCAGTTTTTCTTGTATTGCTGTGAGAGATTGTTTCTCTGTAGTGGCTCGGTCAAATGCGGCTTCTGATAATTGGCTGTATATATCCGTGCCAGTCATTTTTTCTAATAGACTAGAGCGCTCATCTTTTTTTACTTTTAGAAAGGCAGAAAAGTCTCCTTGGGCAAGTAATACAGAGCGTCTAAATTGATCAAAACTTAAGCCTATGCGCTGAGTGATTTCTTGTAAGGTTTCTGTTTTTTTATGGCCAATGATTTCATTGGACTGTAAATTAATAAGAGTGATTTTCTGTGGCTGTAATCGGCCGTTACCATTATTTCGCGCTCGGCTTATTTCCCCGCGAGCGCGGTAGGTTTGTTTGTCAGAACCTATAAAATCAACTTCGGCATAAGCATTGGCTGTTCCTTGTCTTAATATAGAGCTAACATCGTGGCTATTAATTCGTGTATTTTCATCTTCATCTTCATCTTTATGCCCAATGCTCACACCGTTACCTTTTGGTAGGCGTGGAATTTGGTCATATAAGGCTAAGCAAAGTGTATCTAATAAGGTGCTTTTTCTTGCGCCTGTCTGCCCAGTAATCGCAAACAAGCCTGCGTGTTGTAGCGGCCCTTCTTCTAAAAGAATTTCAAATTCATTGGCTAAGCTAGCAAGGTTTTTTCCTCTAATGGCTAATATACGCATTAGTCTGTACCTTGGATATTTTCTTGCAACTCATGAAATAAGTTTAATATTTCATCTGGCGCTGCGCTGTTATATTTATTTTCATAGCAACGATGAAAAACTTGTTCGGGCTGTAAATCTTCAAGACGTTGCTCTTGTATGCTATCAGCTAAACCTCGTTCATTGCCTGCATAAGCAGTACTTATTTTTAGTAAGCGTAGAGGTAAATCAGCAATTGTTTCTTCTATTTTTTGGCGTAAACTCGGTTCTGGTTTTTCTAGTGAAATGCGTAATTCTAATAGGGGTTGCTGTTCTAATGCTAGTTCAGCATTTAAATCCAGTTGTTTGAGTTGGCTGATTGCGCTGTCTAAATCGCAAAAACTACTGGAGTTAGGAATGCGTAATATTTCTATACTACGGGGGATAATAATAGCTTCAATATTAAGACTTTTATCGCTATGCAAATCAATTTTTACTAGCTGGTGTTGGTAGTGTTTTTCATCAAAAGATAAAGGAATCGGCGACCCGCTATAGCGAATTTTTTCATGATTGCCGACGGTTTGCGCGCAATGTAAATGACCTAATGCGGTATAAGCAATATCATCAGGAAACAAGCTAACAGGTAATGCATGTTGATTGCCGCCGAGAATTTTACGTTCGCTTAACTCGGATAAATTACCACCGACCATATAACAATGCCCTGTTAATAGTAATGCTTCATTATTGCTAGCTTGGTTTTTAAGTGCTTGCATAAGCTCGGCGTAGCGTGATTTAACACCTAAAATTAAGCTATCCCCTTCTGTTGATGCTGGGGGTAACTCAGAATGGCGTAAAAATGGCATTGCGCCACACCAAGCGACTAAGTGTTTTTCTTTGTTATATAGAGGGATGACTAGTCGCTGCCAATCTACATTGCCATCGGTATTTTTTGTTATGCCCCCTATAACAGAGATGCCTAATGATTTTAATAAGCTTGCAGGTGCATCTAATTGAGCTGCGGAATCATGATTTCCACCTATAAGAATGATGTTTAACTGCGGACTATCAATGCGCGCTTGAACTAAGAAATCATATAACTGGCTTTGTGCCGCTGCAGGTGGATTAGCGGTATCAAAAATATCACCTGCAACAATGAGCACATCGGCTTGTGTTTTCTTAAGCTGCTTTAGTAAAAAATTTAGAAATTCTTGGTGTTCATAATGGCGTGAAATACCGTGTAAATAATGGCCTAAATGCCAATCAGCAGTATGAATAACTGATGTTACGCACCCTAATGATATTTCCATTAAAATAGTAGGCTATGAAAACACCTGATATTTTTGACTTATACACCGATTACCTGATCACTTCATTTAGCCATACAACAGCGACAGGCTTGT
>JAJJBE010000148.1 GCA_020996635.1 Bathymodiolus brooksi methanotrophic gill symbiont | reverse complement strand
GCAGCAATTATAAATTTAGGGAAATTCAATGAGTTATGCCCGAAAGGGGCTTTAATGCTGATGTTTTTAATTTTTAAATAATTAGATAAATCTATTGGATATGACTAAATTTAGCAAAATAAGATCAATTTTTATGAAAAAAGGCAGTGAGTGCTGAAAATCGATTCATAAATGAATTATTAGAATTAAGTAACATATTGATTTTAAAGGGCCACCCTAAATTGATAATTGCTGTGAAAATCGTCTCATCATCTGTTTGTAATAATAAGTTCCAAACTTAATATTGGTAGAGGCTTGCAATAAATCATCACTCCCCTCCCAAGAAGACGCTATTTCTCTAGAAATCTGCCTACCAGTTTCAGGCATGATTTGCATTAATCCAAGAGCACCAGATGGTGATCTAGCAGCCTCATCAAACATACTTTCCCTACGAATCAAGCCATAAATAAGAATAGAATTCAAGCCTTGTTTTTGCGAATTTTGTTCAATCGCTGAAAATCAGGGAAACGGAGCGCAGCGAAGTGATGATTTTTAGTCCGCAGTAGGCGACAGGGAAATTCGCCAATCCGAAGTGAACTGGTCAGTTCGCTCGGGAGGCAAGTAGTTATCCCGACAGCCGTCAAGTCATTTGAGGTAGACTTAACGAAGCAGTGTGTTTTTTGCGTAGTTGAGTTGGACGCAGGACGAACTGGGGCTCCCATAAATCGCTCCGTGCTGAATGAAGATTGGCGATAGGACATCCCAATGTTTCATGAAGTAGGAATGGCGCGCCTAACTGGGTTTATTACAACCGACAGTTCGTTGGAAAAAACATTGCCCGCTAGTCATCAGTAAAATAGGGTGGTAAATGCTGTATATCAATTTAAAATTGTTAGGGCGTGCAATTTTTTTGATTTGCATACGGTTAATTTCGTTTGAAATAAAAGCGCCCGCACAATTTAATTCTTCTTGCAGCGTTAATAAGGCATAAGAATTGGTGGTGTTTAAAAAGGGGCCTGCAATCCACTTAATGCCCATTTCAAACACTTTGTATGCAATGCCAGTGTTATTGCTGACAATACGCTTGGGGCGTACCTGTTCTAAAATCCGTACCGATTCATCATAATCTTTACCGATTAAAACGGCTGGAAACCATGGAATTAAACGCGGATTATTCAAAAAGATATCGATGTGCTTATTGCAGCCTTTTTTTAGACTTTCAGGTATTTTGAAATACACATCTGCATCAGTCAAATCACATAAATAGTGGTCTTTTATATCGGCTATTAATAGTGATAAGCTTGGCTTATCGGAGCATTTTTTGTGCTTAACTAATTCGGGAACAGTGACGTGAGGCATTATTCTGGCTGAATCAGTGAGTAATAAAGTCGCTTGATTTTTAAGTGCAGTGATCTCCTTAAATGGAACGCTTAAATTTTCACCCAAGTTCATGCAATTAAAGTCGTTAATATCAAACTGATTGAAAGCAAAGTTTTTAAAACATTTTTCTAAGACAGGCGCATCAATCAGCGATTGATGCGCAGCGTTTAGCGTTGATTCGGTTTTTAAAATATGGGTTTCATCATTAGCAGCGACTGTGATAGTTAGCGTTAATGGCTGGTTCAATTTTCCCGTAAAAGATAAAGCAATCGCTTGTTTGGCAGTGCTAAGGTCTTTAATTTTTTCAGCTAGTTCATCACCTAGGCTATTCTTTTTTTGATAAAGCTCATCCTTAACTTGTTGAATATCTTTTATTAAAACAAGCTTACTTTCTTTTACCGCATGTTTAATGCTGTAATCACGCGGGTTGTCGATAAACATATCTTTGTTGAGATCGCCCTTTAAAAAATCATTGGTAAAGCTACGGTTAAAAACACGATGTAAGTTAGCATCATCATTCTGTAATTGTCCTGACTTCACAAAGGTATCGATCTGTTTGCGCCAAGTATCCGTAACCGTATAGACATAGTGTGCGTTTTTGATGCGGCCTTCAACTTTTAGAGAATCAACCCCCGCCTCAACAAGGGCTGGAAGATCAAAATAAGCGGAATTATCTTTTAGGTTAAGCGGGTAGAGATTGCCTGTTTCTGTGATTTCATATTCATCGCGACAGGCTTGGCTGCAACTGCCACGGTTGCCCGAATTACCGACGCTCACTGAGCTAGAATAGCACTGACCAGAAAAAGCAACGCATAAAGCACCGTGTACAAAAACTTCACTTAATAGCCCCTGTTGATGGGCAACGGAGCTTAATAATTTTATTTCCTTGATATTAAGTTCGCGTGACAAGTTAAGCCGTGATGCGCCTATTTTTGCAAGAAACTTTATTTGCCCTTCATTATGTGTCGTTAATTGTGTTGATGCGTGAATATCTAAAGTAGGGAAGTGCTTTTTGACTAAATTGAAAATGCCCAAATCTTGCACGATAATGCCATCGATTTTGGTGTTGACCAGCTTATTTAAAACCTTAATTAGTCCCACAATTTCTTGTTCTAAAATAACCACGTTTAAGGTTAAAAAGACTTTGCAATCATGCTGATGTGCGAGGCGTAAAATCCCAGGTAAATCGTCAAAAGACAAATTAGAGGCTCTGTTGCGAGCATTGAAATTAACTAAACCACAATACACGGCATTAGCACCCGTAATAACGGCTGCTTTAATGGCTTCAACATCGCCACCGGGCGCTAATAATTCAATTTTTTTATTCATTTTGTGGTTCAGTAATGTTAGAAAGTGACTAAGGAGCGTGCACGAAACAATCTCCCGATTTTTAACTAGTCTTTTTGCACCAGGAAGGCGGCTCTCATTCGTTGCGTAGAATAACTATGCGCCTCATGAGAGCAACCTTCCTGGTATAAAAATCCTGCGTTATAACTTCGGGATGTTATTCCGTGCACGTTCCTAAGGAGTCAGTTTAATGCGGATTTATAATGGGAACTAATGATAATACTATGAATTAAAGTTAGAGTTTGTTTACTATTTATAGTGACTATTCCTGTTCTTGAAAGGTAAGTGACTTCAAATGTCCTTTTTGCCATGCATACTCCTAAAAACCTCTCAAGCGTGCATCTTGCAATCCCTTATTATTTGAATCTAAGATCAATTAAAAGTAGAGAATTTGTTAATTACAACAATTGCCTTGGTGGAGCACCGACCATTGTTGAGTTTGGGCGATAGTTATTGTAAGTCCATTGCCATTGTGTTGCTACTATTTAAGGCTATGCAATATTTTCAAACAGGTTTCACTCCTACCTAGGCATTCTAGGTAGGGTTCTCAGGGAGGGTGATAAGAAATTTAATTTTCAAGCCCTTTATCTAGCCAAGCAATAAATAGCTCATACCCTAAAGCTAGAGAAATCGCACCTATAAACAAGCCTAAAATACCAAAAAGCATCATTCCGCCAATTGCACCTAGCAATATAACTAACATGGGTGTTGCCATTCCTCGCCCTAAAAATAAGGGTTTTAAAAAACCATCACTCATACTCACTAAAACACTCCAAATGCTGAAGATAATAGCAGAACTTGAACTTGTTTCTATGGAGAACACATAAAAAATAACGGGACCTAGGATTAATAGGGGTGGAAGCTGAGCAACAGCTAAAATTAGAATAAGAACTGTCCACGCTCCCCAGCCAGAAATGTCCATAAAATACATGCCTAGTCCACCTAAAGTGGCTTGAATTACTGCAACACCAATAACGCCTTGGGCAACACTACGTATTGTTGCGATAGCTAAATTGGCAAATTGTAAGCCTTGTTGTTTGTCGGTAACGCGTGCAGCGATTTTTATAGTTATTGAATAAGAATTTTTGGTATTAATTAACTGATGTTACGCAGTAGCCGACTTTAATTGTTGCAATTCATCAAAAGCTTGTCGAATAGCATTAATATAAAGTTTCGATTTTAAAGCGAACTTGTTCAGCCCTTGCTGGGCACTGAGAATCTCTAATCGAGCAGTCG
>JAJJBE010000114.1 GCA_020996635.1 Bathymodiolus brooksi methanotrophic gill symbiont | reverse complement strand
AACTATATGATATTTACATTCCCATTTACTATGGTTTAAACTATTTTCTGGTTTCATCATTTTTTCCTTATCTTTTGAACTTTAGGCGGTTCACAGATAAGGAGAATCTCGATGATTCCCGTAATTATCAAACTTTGTGAGTCCCCCAGCAGAGCTGGGGGTTTACTTATTAGAAATTAAAAACAAAATAACTCTACTCTAAATAAAGCAAAGCTATTATTTTTCTATTTACTACCAAGCTACTGTAAAAGCAATTTTTGCCCGACAGTCCCTAATGTGTGTGCAAATGAAGCACCCATTTTTCCCGCGATACGATCCATTAGATTTTCTTGTAAGGTAAAGTTCACTCTTTTTTTACTGCCAATAACATTGGTTGCAACACTATCATCATTACCAAAGTCATCAACTAAACCCAACCTTTTACTTTCTTCACCTGTCCAAACTAAGCCTGAAAAAGTATCCTTATCTGCCTTTAAACGCTCCCCACGCCCAGTTTTCACAGCACTAATAAATTGCTGGTGAACTTGCGCTAATAATTTGTCCATATATTTTTTTTCCTCTGGGTTCGCAGGAGAAAAAGGATCTAATAAAGCCTTATGAGCTCCAGCAGTCACTAAGCGTCGCTCCACACCCAGCATTTTCATTGCATCTACAAAACCAAAACCATTCATAATAACGCCGATTGACCCGACAAGACTAGCTGGATTCACAAAGATTTTATCAGCTGCTGCTGCAATAAAATAACAACCTGATGCACAAATATCGGATGCGACGGCATGGATAGGTAACTCTGGATTTTCTTGCTTAATACGTCTAATCTCATTATAAATATACGATGATTGGACTGGGCTACCACCCGGACTATTCAAATGCAAAATAATACCTTTTGTCTCTTCATTTTTTACTGCATTGCGTAGCGCCTTAATAATTGAGTTTGCATTGGCAGGAGAACCTTCTGCAATAACACCGACTATATTGACAACAGCCGTATGGCCTTCACCTTCATCCTCATATAGGCTTTGCTTCATACTTGGGTACATAGCAATACCCAAAATAACCGCAAGATAAAGGCTCATTAATGATTTAAAAAATATTCCCCAGCGACGCGCTCGCCTTTGCTCTGTTACCGCAGCAAAAGTCAACTTCTCTATTGCTTCTCTTTCCCAGTTTTCTGCCATTTTCTGTGCTTCCTTTTGTGGTTCATCCCATTGATTTTCAGACACTAATCTACCCCTAATTTTCTATTCTTCAATTTTCAGTAATGCTTGCAGTTCAACTGGTAAAGGAGCAATTAATTTCAATAATTCTCCTGTTACTGGGTGTGCAAACTGTAATTTTTCAGCATGCAAAAACATACGTTTATACCCTTTTTTCCGAAATGATTTATTATTATCTTCAAAACCATAACGTTCATCACCCACTAAGGGATGCCCTAGCCAAAGAGCATGTACACGAATCTGATGCGTTCTACCGGTTAAAGGTCTCGCTTCTATAAGGGTTGCATTTTTATACAAACTCAACTGTCTAAAAATTGTTTTTGATGGCTTACCTGTTTTATGCACCCTGACATTTGCTCCGCCTCCTTGATTAGTTTTCTTTAACAAAGGCTGGTCAACAAGCAATTTCTTTTCTTCCCAGCGACCTACTAATAAAGCAAGATAACTTTTCTTTACTCCATCCCCTCTAAAATACTCATGTAATTGTCTTAAAGCACTCCGTTTTTTTGCAATAATTAAACACCCCGAAGTATCTTTATCAATCCGGTGAACTAATTCAAGAAAACGATTATCTGGTCGTATTTCTCGTAACATCTCTATTATGCCAGAACTAACTCCACTCCCCCCGTGTACGGCATAACCTGAAGGTTTATTAATGACTAAAATCACATCATCTTCAAATAAAATATTATTTTCTAAATTACTTTTCAGGTACGCTGGTACGGGAATATTTTCAGCTTTTTCCGCAACTCTAATCGGTGGAACTCTAACAATATCACCTAAAATAAGCTTACGTTTGGCGTCACAGCGCCCTTTATTAATTCGTACTTCACCTTTTCTAATTATTCGGTAAATTCGACTTTTGGGGACTCCCTTTAAAATCTTAATCAAAAAATTATCTAAGCGCTGACCTTCTGTCGCATCGCTAATTTCTATGAGTTGTACTTTTAAAAATTTTTCACTTGCTTCTACATTCATCTAACTATGATAGTAGAAATTATCGGTACAAACCATAAGTTAATTACATTCAACTCTATTTACAGGTTATAATTTAAAGGTTCTAGCTATGAATTAACAATAAATTGAAGCTTAACTGCTTTAAGAGGTAGTCGTGATTATTCGACGATACTTACACAAGCTTTCATGAAATCAAAAATAAGCTGTAGTCATCAATGTTAATACTAGAACCAATTTTTGGGTTTTCGTCGCTCGGCCCATGACAAGCGATACTACCACTCTGTACTAAAGGCGAAAAAACTTAAAGAAGTCTGTTAACTATACACCAGTAGAGCGATTAAGCTCCTGAACATGTGTTCACAATAACGACCTAATGCTGTTGATACTCACCATGAGATTTAACACAGCTAATTTTTTGCACGGAAATACTTAATACCTTAAATGCAGATGCTAAAGAACCTTAAAATGTTCATAGACACATTTTTAAAGGCTATCAGTCCACAAAAGCACTGAAGACATCACAGCAAAAGATATTAATAAATATAGAGTTACACTTAAGGAATAGAAAATGAAAAGAATGCTGATCAACGCAACGCAGGCTGAAGAACTGCGTGTTGCATTAGTAGATGGTCAAAAACTATATGATTTTGACATTGAACACCCTTCACAAGAACAAAAAAAATCTAATATTTACAAAGGCATCATCACTCGCATAGAACATAGCCTAGAAGCCGCTTTTGTAAATTATGGCGCTGATAAACATGGTTTTTTACCTTTAAAAGAAGTTTCTCCAACTGCGGTTCATTCTGATGACCTAAGCCTTAGCCGCTCAAAAATAAAAGAATTACTCAAAGAAGGACAAGAGGTTATTGTCCAAATTGAAAAAGAAGAACGTGGCAATAAAGGTGCAGCACTAACTACTTACATCAGCTTAGCAGGAACTTATTTAGTTCTTATGCCAAATAATCCTAAAGCAGGTGGTATCTCTCGACGCATTGAAGGCGAAACTCGTAATGAGCTACGCGATGCAATGGACGGGTTAACTGTCCCTGAAAACATGGGACTTATCGTTCGTACTGCAGGCTGCGGAAAGAGCACTGAAGAGTTGCAATGGGATTTAAACTACTTATTACAATTATGGGAAGCGATTGACCGCTCCTCAAAAGAAAAAAGTAAGCCATTCCTTATTTTTCAAGAAAGTAACGTCATCATTCGCGCTTTACGTGATCATTTACGTGCAGATATCGATGAAATTCTTATCGATAAGGAATCATCATTTAAATTAGTCAGCAGCTTCTTAAAACAAGTGATGCCCCACTATTTAAGTAAAGCTAAATTATATAGCGATAGCGTTCCTTTATTTAATCGTTACCAAATTGAGTCTCAAATCGAGACGGCTTATAGCCGCACTGTTGAACTACCTTCTGGTGGCGAATTAGTTATTGATCATACAGAAGCATTGACTTCAATTGATATTAACTCGGCACGTGCAACAAAAGGCCATGACATTGAAGAAACAGCATTAAACACAAACCTTGAAGCCGCAGATGAAATTGCGCGCCAATTGAGGTTACGTGATTTGGGCGGGCTATTTGTAATCGACTTTATTGACATGCTTGCTAATAAAAATCAGCGTGCTGTTGGAAATAGAATTCGTGATGCTTTAAAAATTGACCGCGCTCGTGTACAAACAAGCCGTATTTCTCGCTTTGGCTTATTAGAAATGTCTCGCCAGCGCTTACGCCCTTCTTTAGGTGACACAACTCAGTTAACTTGCCCGCGTTGTAATGGCCAAGGTGAAATTCGTAATGTTGAGTCTGTTGCTTTGTCGGTATTACGCATACTAGAAGAAGAAGCAATGAAGTCAGGGACCGATAAAGTTATCGCTCACCTACCCATTGAGTGTGCAACATTCTTATTAAACGAAAAACGTCCTTCTATAGATCAAATTGAATCTCGTTTAAAAGTTCATATTATTGTTTTACCTTGTAAACATCTTGAAACACCTACTTATACAATTGAACGCATCAAATCTAAAGATGAAGAGGGTTCCGTTGAAAATACTAGCTACTCTCAAATTAAAACAGAAGAAATTAATACACCCGCTTTTATCAACCAAGCGAGTCAAAAAACCGAACGCGCTGTTATTAAAGAGTTCTTACCGGATGCACCTGCACCCGTGCAAAACAAAAAAACCTCTGCAGGTTTAATTAGTCGTTTTTGGAATAAATTAGTTAGCTCAACCGAAGTCACTGAAGTCGTAACTGAGAAGAAAAAAGAAACGCCGTCCGCACCGGAAAGAGCTCAAAATGCGCGAAAAAACCCAAATAACCGCAATAGAAATAGAAACCCACACAATACACAAAATAAAAAAGCGACCGAAGAAAATAAAAGCAACAAAAACGAGCAAGCAGTTGTAGAGAAATCTAGCGAACCTAGCCGAGAAACAACGGAGAATAAACCTAGAAACCAACAAAAGCGCAACAATCGTAACAATAGAAACAGAAAGCCTAGAGAAGCAAGAGAAAAAAGCTCAAGCAATCAAGAGGCTCCTGTTAATTCAACCGAAAAGGCGATAGCAGTTACAGTTACTACGCCTTCTCAAACTGAAAATACTACAGCGCATAGTAAAACTTTAGCCCCTACTGTTGTTACAGTAGAGAAGTCTTCTTATGCAGCTAACTATGAAAAAAATATCATTGAGCATAAAGCAAAAAAAGCATCTATAGTTGAAGTAGAAACAAGCTCTTCAGAAAGCTAAGTTAAAATATACAAGGCAACCATTAGTTGCCTTGTATACTCTGCACCCAACAAAATAAGCAGCTCTATTGTTTTAATAGAACTCATCAATTTTATAAAAATATGCAGATAAAATATTCCCTGCATAGTCAAATACCTCCGGCAAAGCCGGAGGCTTGAAAACCGTGAACCGCTCAAAGCGGGCTGATTCATTGAGCACCCAAGGGTGCAAGGGTAACTAAAACAGGTTAAGCTGCTCTATCGCTGAAAATCAGGGAAACGGAGCGTAGCGAAGTGATGATTTTTAGTCCGCAGTAGGCGACAGGGAAATTCGCCAATCCGAAGTGAACTGGTCAGTTCGCTCGGGAGGCAAGTAGTTATCCCGACAGCCGTCAAGTCATTTGAGATAGACTTAACGAAGCAGTGTTTTTTGCGTAGTTGAGTTGGATGCAGGACGAACTGGGGCTCCCATAAATCGCTCCGTGCTGAATGAAGATTGGCGATAGGACATCCCAATGTTTCATGAAGTAGGAATGGCGCGCCTAATTTTTCTGCTTTATCGCTGTAATTTTTTCACTGAGTAGCGCCGTGTCTTGGATCGCATCACTCGCTACATCAAAACCTAATCCTGTTTGTAATTTCTTTAGTATCGCTTGTACGCGCTGTAAATCCTTATGCTTTCTTGCGTCATTTAATTCGCTCATTATCGTATGCGCTTGCTCTTTTAGATCGTCACTGACAATATCAGGATGACATAATCTGCAAGCTTTACGGTACGCTAATTTTAGTTCTGTAAGCTGTTCAGGGCTTAATGTAGTCTGGTTATCCGATTCCGTAATCGTTTTTAGATACTCATTATTAAAGTCATCACTGTCTTTTTTAGCTTCTTGATAATCTTGGCTAATCGGGTCATTCGCTAATGAATCTTTTGCAAGTTTTGTAGCTTTACGGCTGGTATTAAGTTCGGTTTATTTTTCAATAATGCTCGATTTTAATTCTTCATAAGCGGCATGCTCATCTTCGTAATCATCGCTAAATTCTTCTAGCTCTTCTAGCTCAGCTTCTTTATCAACAAGTTCAGATTTTAATTTATTTAAGTCAGATTTAATCTCGTTATACTCAGCTTTGCTTTGCTCAAAAGCTTGCTGCTTCGCTTGTAACTGTTGCTGAAATATCTGCGCTCTTAGCACTTGTTGAATAACATCGCCTAAGTTAAGCGTATATTCGCTATTAAACTCTTCAATATCCGTATCACACTCATTTTTATGCTCATTTAATGATTGCAATTGACGCTCTAAGACTTTGAGTTCCAGCTTTAAGCTTTGCAGCAATGGGTCTTCGTAAGCCGTTAAGCCCGTGTGGCGGCTAATGTAATCATCAATCCGGCTTAATGCCTTGCTAAATTGCTGTTGCTCTAGCTGTTTTAAAATCTGAAGCACATCGGCATCATTTTCTAGTGCTTTAAGCTTTATTACTTGAAGCTCAATAATCTCTTCATCTTCTAAAGTAATACAAGTTTTAATCAGTTCTAAACGTTTTAATAATTGTTGCATAATATAATAGTGTGGTTAAAACCTTTGAAATACTGGAGGCTTATTAAGTTATTGTTGTGCAGTGGGTAGAGTTTAAAGCATTGCCGATAATGAGTGCTACCTTTGTATTAATCTAGCTACGAAGGAAAAACAAAAAATAAAAATCACTGTCCGGAACGCACTAACCGCACATATATGTCATAGTCACGATTGATGCTAGTGCTATCAGCAGTTCTCAATTTAGGTTTTCTCCTATTTTTGGTATCGGAACTTCCAACCCTTCCAGCATAAATTTTAGTAAGGATGACCAACTATCAAACTGCATGTAGCGAGTAAGCGCTCTTATATCGTCAAAAAATGTTTTTCTGCTGCTTAACTCATTTCTGACTAGCGCATAGCATTGATCAAACCATTCAAGTACCGTATGAACCAAAAAAG
>JAJJBE010000122.1 GCA_020996635.1 Bathymodiolus brooksi methanotrophic gill symbiont | reverse complement strand
GTAGGCACTAATCTGACCCACGATTTTTATAATCAAGGCCTACTTACAATGTCTCTACCCCTCATCCAACCGTCATTGGATAGTGCCATTTATTTAGCTAAATAGACACTAGAAGTTAAGATACAAGGTCTTGCCTTTTGCTTCTATGTATTTGGAACCGAGATCTTTAGTCGCGGAATGTGAATGCTGGGTGTTTATTGAATAATCTGATTCTACAATTCTGGAGAAATAATACTTAATTGATAATATGTTGCTCCCTTAAATAATGCTATTATTTGCGCTGCAATAGTGCAGAGACAATGAATTTAGGATAATGCTGTGAACCCTCAACACTTACTTACCTTTTCAGTGGTTGCTAGATTAAAAAGCATCACCCTTGCTGCGCAGCAATTAAATTTAGGACAGCCTGCGGTTTCAGGGCAATTAAAGCTATTGCAAACTTATGTTGGTGAACCGCTTTATGAACGTAAAGGACACCAGATTGAATTAACGGCGGCAGGGTTTGGTTTGCTGGAATATGCCAACAAAATGGATACTTGTTATAGCCAATCTTTAGAATATGTACGCAGTTTGCAGCAAGTTAATACTGGCGTTTTGCGTATCGGCGCAACGATGACCATAGCAAGCTTTTATCTACCTAAATATCTTGTTGCATTACAAACCGCTTATGAAGGGGTTCAGGTTTATATGAAAACCTTGGACACAGCGGAAACCTTACGCCATTTATATAGTTTAGATTTAGGTTTTATAGAAGGTGATTTATCTGATTTTGATTTACCCAGTAATTACCAAGTGATTACTTGGCAGAAAGATGAAATTGTTTTGGTGATACCAGAAGGCCACCCAATTGCTGCACAGTATAGTGACTATGTGCCTTTAGATGTATTTACGCAGCACCAAGTTATTTGGCGAGAGCCAAGTTCGGGTGCGCGACAAATTATAGAAAAAGCCCTAAAAAAAGAGAAGTTAGTTGCCTCAGTCAATATAGAAGTAACAGGTGTTTCTGCAGTTAAGGAGTCGGTAAGGGCGGGTTTAGGTATTGGCTTTTCGTCCGTAATGGCTTTAAAAAATGAAAATTCAGGCCTGGTAACAAGACGTATTGGTGATGCTGCCGGGTTAATGTGGCAATTAAATATAATCGCTCCTAAAGCGAGCATGCAGTCAAGAGCGGTTTTGGCGTTTTTAAAATTATGCCAGCAGCCCAATGAGGGGTAATTTTATGCGTATATTTAGTTTATTATTTTTATTGCTGAGTTGTCAGTCAGTCATGGCAGCTTTAAATATCAAGCAAGTCGCCAAAGGTATTTATGTACACCAAGGTGTGATTGCAGTTCCTAATACCCATAATCATGATGAAATTGCCAATATTGGTTTTATTGTGGGTAAGCAGTGTGTTGCAGTCATTGACAGTGGTGGTAACCCCAAGCAGGGCGCAATGCTAAAAAAAGCGATTGAAAAAATTACCAAAACTAAAATTTGTTATGTCATTAATCCCCATGGTCATCCAGATCATATCTTCGGAAACCGTGTTTTTGAAAACATTCCTAATATTCAATTTATTGGCCATAAAAAATTAGCGCGTGCGATGGCGGTGCGTGGTTCTTTTTATATAGCGCGCTCAAAAGAACAAATGGGTATAAAGCTAAGAGATAAAGATATTATTCCACCAACAGTAGCGGTAAAGAATACCTTACGTTTAGATTTAGGTGGACGAACTTTAGTTTTAACTGCACATCCTACGGCACATACGGATAATGATTTAACGGTTTTTGATGAGGCAACAGAGACGATATGGTTGTCGGATTTATTGTTTATTAGTCATTTACCTGTTTTAGATGGCAGCATAAAAGGCTGGTTAGCTGAAATTGAAAAACTAGAAAAAAGACAATTTGATGTAGTGATTCCTGGGCATGGTGCGATTGATCGGAATTGGCCAGAAGGCATGCAAGCGGAAAAAAGTTATTTGCAAAATTTAGCTCAGGAAATGCGATTAAAAATTAAACAAGGCATTTTCTTAGAAGATGTTTTAAGGGAGTTTGATCAATCAGCAGCACAAGGTTGGTTATTATTTAATGATTTTCATAAAAAAAATCTAAGCAGTGCTTATGCTGAATTGGAATGGGAAGATTAGTTAGTGATAAGAGTTAGACTATGCAATTAAAGCCATTAGCTGATTTAATGCGCCCTGAGTCTTTGGGTGATTATGTCGGGCAAAAGCACATTCTACAACAAGGCAAACCTTTGTATGAGGCAATCAATTCGGGTCGCTTACATTCAATGATTTTTTGGGGGCCACCAGGGACAGGAAAAACCACTTTAGCAAGAATGATAGCCAAGCATTCTAATGCAAAATTTATTGCTATTTCTGCTGTTTTAGCGGGGGTGAAAGATATAAGGGCTGCGGTTGCAGAGGCAAAAGATGCTAAGCAAACTATTTTATTTGTTGATGAAGTGCACCGGTTTAATAAAGCACAGCAAGATGCATTTTTACCGCATGTAGAAGATGGCACTATTTTCTTTTTAGGGGCAACGACTGAAAATCCATCCTTTGCTTTAAACAATGCTTTATTATCACGCGCCCGGGTTTATGTATTGAATACTTTGACGGTTGAAGATTTAATTGAAGTCATTGATAGAGCTCTTGCGGATACAGAAATTGGTTTGGCCGCATTGAATATTAGTTTAGCGGATGGTTTAAAAAAGCAATTTGCTATGGCGGCAGATGGCGATGCCCGTCGCTTATTAAATCTTTTAGAAATTGCAACGGAATTAGCGCAAGCAAAAAATAGCACAGAAATAACAGAGACTATCGCTAAGGAAGTATTGACCGGGGGTGTTCGTCGTTTTGATAACCAAGGTGAAGAATTTTATAACCAAATTTCAGCCTTACATAAGTCAGTACGGGGAAGTTCGCCAGATGCGGCTTTATATTGGTTTTGCCGAATGATTGATGGCGGATGTGACCCCTTATATTTAGCGCGGCGTATCGTACGGATTGCATCGGAAGATATAGGTAATGCAGATCCACGCGCTTTACAGATAACCATCAATGCATGGGAGACTCAGGAGCGCTTAGGTAGTCCTGAAGGCGAGTTAGCTTTAGCGCAAGCCTTAGTCTATATGGCTTGCGCACCAAAAAGTAACGCGGTTTACACGGCTTATAATGAAGCCATGCAACTAGCCAAACAGAGTGGCAGTTTGCCTGTGCCTAATCATTTACGTAATGCGCCCACAAAATTAATGCGTGAACTCGATTACGGTAAAGAATACCGTTATGCGCATAATGAGCCTGATGCTTATGCAGCAGGAGAGAATTACTTTCCTGAAGAGCTAGAAGGAATGCGGTTTTATCAGCCTGTTGCTAGAGGCTTGGAAATAAAAATTGCAGAAAAATTAAAATATTTACGAGAATTAGATAAAATAGCCAGTAATAGTTAATAAGTGGCGCTTCGTTTTTCCACCTTAAGTCTTTCATATAAAACAATAAAACAATAATTATGGATTTAAATTTTCTTGATTTTGAACAGCCGATTGCAGATTTAGATGCAAAAATTGAAGAGCTGCGCCGCATGCAGGCAGAGAATGATATTGATATTTCTTCTGCTTTAAGTGAACTAGAATCTAAAAATGAAGCATTAACGAGTGAGATTTTTAAAGATTTAAGTGACTGGCAAATTTCTAAATTGTCCCGTCATCCAGGTCGCCCATATACTTTAGATTATATTAGTCGCATCTTTACAGGTTTTCATGAGCTGCATGGAGACCGTGCATTTGCAGATGACCAAGCACTTATTTGTGGGTTGGCAAAGTTAAGTGGCCAAGCTGTTGTGGTGATTGGCCACCAAAAAGGACGTGATACCAAAGAAAAAATTAAACGTAACTTTGGTATGCCTCGCCCAGAAGGCTATCGTAAAGCATTGCGTGTTATGAAAATGGCAGAGCGTTTTCATTTACCTATTATTTGCCTTATTGATACACCGGGAGCTTATCCAGGTATTGATGCGGAAGAGCGTGGCCAAAGTGAAGCGATTGCACGTAATTTATTTGAAATGGCTAAACTAAAAACACAGATTATTTGTACTGTGATCGGTGAGGGTGGCTCTGGTGGAGCATTAGCGATTGGGGTAGGTGACCGCTTACTAATGTTGGAATACAGTACTTACTCTGTTATTTCACCAGAAGGCTGTGCTTCTATTTTATGGAAAAGTGCCGAGAAATCTCAGTTAGCGGCTGAAGCAATGGGAATTACCTCGGATAGAGTAAGGGCCCAAGGCTTTTTAGATGAGGTCGTTAGAGAGCCATTAGGTGGAGCGCATCGTGATTTTGATGCAATAGCTGCAACTTTAAAAGAAACTTTATTTCGTCATGTAAAAGAATTACGTCATGAAAGTATTGATGATTTATTAGAGCAACGCTACCAAAGAATGATGTCTTTTGGTGCGTTTACTGAATAACGATATTAATATTTAGTTTAGTATAAATTCACATGGCTACTTTTTAGTTCATGTGAATTTATATCAATTAAGGTTTCATCATGAAACTGACTTCCTCAGGTCTATCCTCTTTTTTGCGACTTCACTCAGCAAATAACCAAATTTTCGTTGGTTATAGTGGTGGGGTTGATTCTCATGTTTTATTACACCTTTTAGCAAATACCGTCGTACCAAAAAAACACGTAACCGCTATTTATGTGCATCATGGTTTGCAAGATTGTGCTGATGATTGGCAAATTCATTGTAAAAAAATAGCCCGTAACTTAGGACTTAATTTTTTAGCATTACAGGTTAATGGCCACGCTAAAAAAGGGGATAGCCCAGAAGAATCAGCGAGGAATGCACGTTACCAAGCATTTAATCAGCTAATTACTAAAAATTCAGTTTTATTATTTGCACAACATCGGCAAGATCAAGTTGAAACAGTTTTATTGCAGTTGTTTCGTGGTGCTGGCTTAAAAGGCTTGTCGGCAATGCCTGAAACTACCCAAATGGGTGCGGGTTTGTTGTTACGGCCTTTTTTAGATAGTAGCCAAGAAGACATCATAAATTATGCAAATCAGCATGCCTTGCACTGGGTAGAAGATCCCAGTAATCAAAATGATGCTTATGATCGTAATTATCTAAGGCATCAAATTATTCCTTTAATAGAGCGGCGCTGGAAGGGTGTGGATAAAGCAGTCTTGCGTTCGGCAAGACATTGTTCGCAAGCTCAACAATTATTAGCGAGTCGTGCAAAATCAGAGATGCTATTGGTTTATGATGAAAATAATCAAAGCCTGAATATAGCTGATTTATTGTTAAAAGAAATAGCGCAACAGCAATGGATAATAAGAGAGTGGATGGCATACTTAAATTTAAGAATGCCTTCGGTGAAGCTTTTAGAGCGCATTTTAACGGATGTTTTATTAGCAAAAAAGGATGCTAACCCTGTTATTCAGCATGAAAATTGTAACATACGCCGCTACCAAAATCGTTTGTGTGCTGTTTGGGATAAACCTAAAGTATCGCCTAGCACCGAAGTCATTTGGCAAAACATTCAACAAGCTTTATATTTAACCGATCAATCAAAGCTACAATTAATGGCTTCGGAAAGTGGTATAGCAAAGCGCTATTTTAATGATGCCTTAGTGCAAATAAAATACCGAACTGGCGGTGAGAAAATTGCTTTAGCTCACCGAACTGGGCGACATAGTTTAAAGAAATTATTTCAAGAAGAAAAAATTCCACCTTGGAAGCGAGAAAACATTCCTCTGATTTATATTAACGGAAAAATTGCTGCTATTGCTGACCTATGGGTAAGTGCTGAATTTTATTCAGAGGCAGTAGAGCCTTGCTTGAAAATCACTTGGCAATAAAGCTCATGACGAAAGCACTATTTTCGATTAAAATAGAGAGATTACTTTTCTGTTTGGCATGGTAAAACGCACTTAAATCTATTAGAGATGGATTAGGCGTGTGTCGAGTTAGAGCACTTTATATTCTCCTATCTTTATCCTAGTTAATGACAAAATTTATCTTTATTACTGGTGGTGTAGTTTCTTCTCTTGGTAAAGGAATTGCAGCTTCTTCTTTAGCCGCTATTCTAGAAGCGCGTGGTTTAAAAGTCACCATGACCAAATTAGATCCTTATATTAATGTTGACCCTGGCACGATGAGTCCTTTTCAGCACGGAGAGGTCTATGTGACTGATGATGGGGCAGAAACAGATTTAGATTTGGGCCATTATGAGCGTTTTATAAGCACGCACATGACCAAAAAGAATAATTTCACCACCGGTCAGATTTACGAAAGTGTCTTACGTAAAGAGCGTAAAGGCGATTATTTAGGTGCAACCGTACAGGTCATTCCTCATATTACCGATGAAATGAAACGCCGTGTTTATGCCAGTGCAGAAGGTATGGATGTTGCTATTGTTGAAATTGGTGGCACTGTGGGTGATATTGAATCCCTACCTTTCTTGGAAACAATTCGCCAAATCGGTGTCGGGTTAGGTCGTGATCGCGCTTTATTCATACATTTAACCTTAGTTCCGTACATTAAAACGGCAGGTGAGATTAAAACAAAACCGACACAGCATTCAGTTAAAGAATTACGTACCATTGGTATTCAGCCAGATATTTTAATTTGTCGCTCTGAAATGCCGATTCCTATTAGCGAACGTCAAAAGATTGCTTTATTCACTAATGTTAATGAAAAAGCAGTTATTTCAGCTTTAGATGCCGATACGATTTACCGAATTCCTCTGTTATTACAAGAACAGGGCTTAGATGATTTAGTGGTCAATCAATTACGCTTAGATGTGCCGCAGGCTGATCTATCTGAATGGGAAGCAGTGGTTGAAGCAGTGACTCACCCTAAAGATACGGTGACTATTGCAATCGTTGGTAAATATGTCGCACATAAAGATGCTTATAAATCATTGGTCGAATCTTTGACTCACGCAGGCATTAGCACACATCATAAAGTAATTATCAAATATATTGATTCTGAAATGATTGAAGCTGAAGGTACTGAGCAACTTAAAGAGCTTGATGCTATTTTAGTTCCAGGTGGATTTGGTGAGCGTGGCGTAGAAGGTAAAATTGCAACGGTACGTTTTGCTCGTGAAAACAAAATCCCTTATTTGGGTATTTGTTTAGGAATGCAAACGGCTGTTATCGAATTTGCGCGTAATGTGGTTGGATTAGAAGGCGCGCATAGTACGGAATTTTTGCCTAATAGCCCGCATCCCGTTATTGGTTTAATTACTGAATGGAAAGATGAAGCAGGCATGCTTGAAAGTCGTGATGAAGAATCAGATTTAGGTGGCACGATGCGTTTAGGTGCGCAAAAATGTCGATTACAGTCAGACTCGTTAGTTTTTGCTACTTATGGAAAAGAAGTGATTACCGAGCGCCACCGCCATCGTTATGAATTTAATAATAATTATATGGAAGCCTTAGAAAAAGCAGGATTACGTTTTTCGGGTAAATCTATGGATGGCCGTTTGGTTGAAGTGGTTGAAGTAGCTGATCATCCTTGGTTTGTGGCTTGTCAATTTCATCCTGAATTTACCTCCACACCGCGTAAAGGCCATCCTTTATTTTCGGGTTTTGTAACAGCAGCAATTAATAATAAGAAAGGCGAGTAATAATGGATTTATGTGGATTTGAAACCAGTTTAGAAAAACCTATTTTTTTGATTGCTGGCACCTGTGTTATTGAAAGCGAACAAATGGCCATTGATACAGCTGGTTATTTAAAAGAATTGACCGATAAATTGGGCATGCCTTTTATCTACAAGTCTTCTTTTGATAAAGCCAATCGCTCATCACACGAGAGTTACCGTGGACCAGGTGTTGAAGAAGGTTTACGTATTTTAGAAAAAGTAAAACAACAAATTGGTGTGCCTGTATTAACCGATGTGCATGAAGATACACCTTTAGCTGAAGTAGCAGCGGTGGTTGATGTTATGCAAACGCCTGCTTTTTTATGTCGGCAAACGAATTTTATTCAAGCTGTTGCTTCACAAGGTATTCCGGTTAATATTAAAAAAGGCCAGTTTTCTGCACCTTGGGATATGGTTCACGTGGTGAATAAAGCCAAGGCAACGGGTAATCAGCATATTATGGTCTGTGAGCGTGGTGCATCGTTTGGCTACAATAATTTAGTGTCTGATATGCGCTCTTTAGCTGAAATGCGTAATACTGATTGTCCTGTGGTTTATGATGCAACGCATTCGGTGCAATTACCCGGTGGGCAAGGGACTTCTTCAGGTGGTCAGCGTGAGCATGTGCCAGTATTAGCAAGAGCAGCAGTGGCAGCAGGGATCTCTGGTTTATTTATGGAGACGCACCCAGATCCAGCACATGCATTAAGTGATGGGCCAAACTCATGGCCATTAGATCGTATGCAAGAATTATTAGAAACACTAATGCAAATTGACCAAGCAGTTAAGTCAACAACATTAATAGAAAATACCTTATAAATAAATATAATAACGAGGGAAACATGATGGCTAGAATAGTTGATATCAAAGCAAGAGAAATTTTAGATTCACGCGGTAATCCAACCATAGAAGCAGATGTTGTTTTAGCATCAGGCTTTACAGGTAGCGCAATGGTCCCATCAGGTGCATCAACAGGTGAGCGTGAAGCAATTGAACTACGTGATGGCGATGCAACCCGTTATTTAGGTAAAGGTGTATTAAAAGCAGTTGAGTTTGTTAATACTGAAATTCGTGATGCGGTATTAGGCATGGATGCTTCTGACCAAACTGCATTAGATAATAAAATGATGCAGCTTGATGGCACGGACAATAAAGGCCGTATTGGTGCCAATGCCATTTTAGGTGTTTCTATGGCAGCAGCGCGTGCATCAGCTTTAGAGGCTGGCGTACCTTTATATCGCTATTTAAATACTAGTGGTAAATTTGTGATGCCAGTGCCAATGATGAATATTATCAATGGTGGGTCACATGCTGATAACAGCGTAGATTTACAAGAATTTATGATTCTACCGGTTGGTGCACCATCATTTAAAGAAGCGATTCGGTATGGTGCAGAAGTTTTCCATAACCTAGCTAAAGTGCTTAAATCTCGTGGTTTGGCGACAACAGTGGGTGATGAAGGGGGCTTTGCACCGAACTTATCTTCTAATGAAGAAGCAATAGAAATTATTTTAGAAGCAATCGCTAACGCAGGCTATAAAGCAGGTGAAGATATTTACCTGGGTTTAGATGCGGCGGCTTCTGAGTTTTATAAAGATGGCAATTATGGGTTAAGTTCAGAAGGTAGAACTTTAAATGCGACTGAAATGACAGATTTCTTTGCAGAGTGGGTAGAAAAATACCCTATTATTTCAATTGAAGATGGTTTATACGAAAATGACTGGGAAGGCTGGAAAGGCTTAACTGATAAAGTCGGTGATAAAATTCAATTAGTGGGTGATGATTTATTTGTAACAGATCCTGCCACTTTGAAAGAGGGTATTGCTAAAGGCGTTGCTAACTCTATCTTAATTAAAGTAAACCAAATTGGTACTTTAACCGAAACTTTAGAAGCGATTAATACCGCACATGCAGCAGGATACACAGCAGTTGTATCACATCGTTCAGGTGAAACAGAAGATACAACCATTGCTGATTTATGTGTTGCAACGGGAACAGGGCAGGTTAAAACAGGCTCATTAAGTCGTTCTGATCGTATTGCAAAATATAACCGCTTAATGAAAATTGAAGAAGAATTAGGTGCTGATGCTATCTATGCGGGTCGTAGTGCATTTAAAAAATTAGCTTAATCTTTTAGAACAAAGACAGGCATTAATTATTTCACGTATTAGCTGGAATAATTAATGCCTTATTTTTTATCATACTTTTAATGTACTAAAATTCTCTTAGGACTTCCCATTAAAGCCATTGTTTTTTTATTATTTAGTTTGATTGTGCTTCTACAATACCGCTTATGGATGGGGGATGGGAGTATCTCTAAAACACACCTCTATCAATATCAATTAAACAATTTAAAAAAAGAAATTACCATTAAGCAGCAGCGTAATAATGCATTAGCAGAAGAAGTAAAGAATTTGCGTAAAGGTAAAGAAGCAATAGAAGAAATTGCTCGATATGATCTTGGTATGCTGAAAAAAGATGAAACTTTTTTTCAAGTGATTGAACCATCAAAACAAAAAAATTAACTATGACAGAAAGCACTAAATTTTGGGGCATTGTTCCGGCCGCTGGCGTAGGAAAGCGTATGCAAGCTGATCGTCCTAAGCAATATTTAGCATTAAATAACAGCACGGTTATAGAGCAAACATTAACCCGATTATTACAAGTGCAGCAACTTACCGGTGTTGTGGTTGCTATTTCCCAAGAAGACCCATACTGGCCGACTTTAGAAATATCTAAAAACCCACGAATTTATACTGCCCCAGGTGGAAAAGAACGTGCGGACTCGGTATTATCTGCTTTAAAATCTATTGCAGAATTAGCTGATGAAAATGATTGGGTATTGGTTCATGATGCTGCCCGACCTTGCATTACACCAGCCGATGTAGAAAACTTAATTGATCAATTAAAAAATCATTCAGTGGGTGGGATTTTAGGTCTCGCTTCGCATGATACATTAAAGTCAGTGAATGATGAGTTAGCCATTGTCGATACAGTGGATAGAAGTACTATCTGGCGTGCATTAACGCCACAAATGTTTCGTTATGGTGAGTTAAAACAAGCACTAGAAGAAGCGGCCGAAAAAGGCTGGATAGTCACTGATGATGCCAGCGCATTAGAATTACAAGGCAAACAACCAAAAATGATAACAGGGCGCTCGGATAACCTAAAAATTACCCGCCCTGAAGATTTAGCATTAGCACAATTTTATTTGGAGCAACAACAGTGATACGAGTAGGACAAGGCTACGATGTACACCGGTTTATTGATGAAGGTGATGTGATTTTAGGCGGGGTGAAAATTGATTACCCACAAGGATTAGAAGCACACTCGGATGGTGATGTAGTTTTACATGCGCTAGCAGATGCCTTATTAGGCGCGGCAGCTTTAGGCGATATAGGTAAACATTTTCCTGATACCGACCCAGAATTTAAGGGTGCGGATAGTCGTGTATTATTACGCTTTGTATATAATATCGTAAAAGAAAAGGGTTACACTTTAGCTAATGCAGATATTACCATTATCGCACAAGCACCGAAAATGGCACCGCATATTGTTGCTATGTGTACCAATATAGCTGAAGATTTAGAAGTTGATTTAGACTGTATTAATGTAAAGGCGACCACAACTGAAAAACTAGGTTTTGAAGGACGTAAAGAAGGCATAGCAGTACAAGCAACAGTGTTAATCAATAAATAAACTCATTTCGTTCTCAGGCAGAGCATGAGAACGATACAGTTTTTACACGTAAAGAATGTAGATTAAATACGTGGGTAGAATTGTTGCTGACCTTGGGTAGAGGTAAAGCAAGGGCTAAATTATTTTAATGAAACGGTTTCAGTACGCCCCTTAATTGTAATAATGAGCTTATCTTCGTTTGTTAGCCAGCCCAGTGCGCGTTGAGCGACTTTAGCTTCTAACTTGGTTTCTTTGATCATTTTAGATACACTGCTTTCACCATTTGTATCTAAATATTTCCAAATTACGCCAGCGGCAGTGCCGATTATATTTTCCATGTTATTCCTATAAATTTACATAATGAGCGATGATAGATCCAAGTTTAAATTAACCTGGGTATTGGGCGCTTAAGTTTAGACAAGACCTGTTAAAGATGAAAAAACAAGAAGCTTAAGTATTCATCTTTGGATATGATAAGTAGTTCACGTTTTTATTTCAAGACAATTACAAAATATTTCGTAGTGTAGAAGAAGTTTAGGTATTGTTTGCTGATATTTAAGAAGCTTTTGTAAGTACGAATGAAATAGCGAAATGTTGTAATATTAGGCAGACCCAACTTTGAAGTGTATAAGCCCTAAGCAGCAATAGCTCTATATGTTCAGCCATTAATTTGGCTGGCGTTTTGTAATTGAGTTTCTTTTTGGGTCTATCATTCAGCTTTAGTATCACAACTTGAACGGCTGATTGCGATATTTTTTTAAAGCCTGTTGATTTTGGCCAATATTGTCGCAATAGCCTATCTCAAACAATAGTTAAAATAATTTCTAATAAGTAAACCCCCAGCTCTGCTGGGGGACTCACAAAGTTTGACAATTACGGGAATCATCGAGATTCTCCTTATCTGTGAACCGCCTAAAGTTCAAAAGATAAGGAAAAAATGATGAA
>JAJJBE010000141.1 GCA_020996635.1 Bathymodiolus brooksi methanotrophic gill symbiont | reverse complement strand
TAGCAAGAACCTACATGGGAAGAAGGAAGCATTTTACCGGCCAAAGTTTTTGGGCAAGAGGGTATTATGTTTCAACCGTAGGAAGAGATGAAGAAACTGTGAGAAATTACATAAAACATCAAGAAACTGACCAGTTCACTTCGGATTGGCGAATTTCCCTGTCGCCTACTGCGGACTAAAAATCATCACTTCGCTGCGCTCCGTTTCCCTGATTTTCAGCGGATGAACTAGAAGCTGAAGCTGAAGTTAAAATAATAACTAGGAGTGATGACTATCAAACGGTTATCAGCATTGAAGATAAAGAGCAGTATTTTAATGACCTAAAACAACAATTTACTGAAGAGGTGCAACGATTAGAAAAAGTGCTTAAAGGCGATGGTGAAAAACAGCGTGAATTAGAGTCTGATGCACCAATGAAAAAAGAGCAAGCGCCTGAGGAAGGAGCTGATGATGAATACTGGGAAAGTGAGTTTTAAGAATGCAAGGCATAAAAAGTTTCTTCATAACCTGGTTAATATTACTGATACTTAACCAAATCCTCTTATTTCATGGTTGCTTTGCAATATATTGTTTAATAGCAGGGCTTCTCCATACGGGCATTATTGCCTTTATATTAGTTAGGGTTGGTAGAAAAAAGAACACACCGGCAGAGAGTGAGCCTAAAGTTCAAATACCCAAAGTAGAGCCGCGTGCGTATAAGAAGCCTGCACCACCTAAGATAAAAACTAAGAAATCCGCAGCGAAACCCGCAGAAATTTTATTCAAGCCCAGTCTGTTTCGTGATGACCTACAGGAATATAAAAAGCAAGTTCCTCTATCTAAGGCAAAAAAGCAAAAAGGCGATCAATACGAGCGCTATATTGGCCAGCAATTTGCCGCGAAAGGGGATTTAGTTATTTATAATGGATTTATTAAAGGCTATGCAGACCAAGGCGTTGATATTATAAGTATCTCGTCAGAAACCAAAGTGATTAACTTAGTGCAATGTAAAAACTGGACAAAAATGCGCATGACACTGGCGTATATGAATGATATTTATAGCAAACTTGAGCAGTACGATTTTGACTGCTTTCAACTCGCCAGCTATGAAATAGAAGAGTACACGCAACACCCTGATATTTACCTTACTTTGCATCACGCTAAAGACAATTTCACAAAATATACTGTGCGCAAGACCCTATATATTGCGAGTGAGAAAGTAGTCGATTTAGAAATCGGACCGTATCTAACAATGATGTCAGATACGATATTTAAGTTTAAAGATATGAAGATTGTGATGAAAAAATCGGCTTGATTGGGGGATTATGATGAAAAATAATATAGAAGGTAATGCTTTGGAGCCAAAATTAATAAAATTAATCGATAAAAAAGCAGCAGTTGAATGTCCAGATAAAGCATTGCTATATTCATCAACTTATATCAAGCAGTTAAATGATCATATCAGTGGTGTAATTAATCTGACTAACTAACTGATGTTACGCAGTAGCCGACTTTAATTGTTGCAATTCATCAAAAGCTTGTCGAATAGCATTAATATAAAGTTTCGATTTTAAAGCGAACTTGTTCAGCCCTTGCTGGGCACTGAGAATCTCTAATCGAGCAGTCG
>JAJJBE010000115.1 GCA_020996635.1 Bathymodiolus brooksi methanotrophic gill symbiont | reverse complement strand
AGAGATTCTCAGTGCCCAGCAAGGGCTGAACAAGTTCGCTTTAAAATCGAAACTTTATATTAATGCTATTCGACAAGCTTTTGATGAATTGCAACAATTAAAGTCGGCTACTGCGTAACATCAGTAATATAAGAAGAAAAAGAACCACCGGAAAAATCCCTTTCTTGGTTCTCTTTCGTTTGTACCCCAATGGCAGCAGCTAAAACGCTTTGGATAACGTGTTTAAGTTCAGGCTTTGACATCTTTATACCTTAATATTTAATAACAGTTTTTCAGTAAAACACCATTCCCTCTTTTTCGCAATCCTAATTGTGACGACGCTTGGTTATAGACCCTATGAATAAAAAAGACTTCCTCCTACAGCAACTTTCTAACCGCATTTTATTTTTAGATGGCGCAATGGGCACAATGATCCAAGGCTACCATTTAGAAGAGCAAGATTACCGTGGCGAACGCTTTAAAAAGTGGGAATCTGACTTAAAAGGTAACAACGACCTACTCTCCTTAACTCAGCCTGATATCATCAAAGCCATTCATAAAGCTTATTTAGATGTTGGCTGTGACATTATTGAAACCAACACCTTTAATGCTACCAGCATTGCAATGGCTGATTACGACATGCAGTCCTTAGCCTATGAAATCAATTTTGAATCCGCAAAAATTGCTAAACAAGCTGCGGAAGAAGCCACGCTGCAAACCCCAGATAAACCACGTTTTGTTGCAGGTACTGTAGGGCCAACTAATAGAACTGCATCTATGTCACCTGATGTAAATGCCCCAGCTTTCCGTAATATTAGCTTTGATGCTTTAGTCACCGCATATACCGAAGCCGTGCGTGGTTTAGTCGATGGCGGCACCGATATCTTACTAATTGAAACTGTTTTTGACACCTTAAATGCTAAAGCAGCTATTTTTGCTATCGACCAATACTTTCAAGAACATAACACTGAACTGCCAGTAATGATTTCAGGTACTATTACCGATGCATCAGGCCGCACACTATCAGGACAAACAGCACTTGCATTTTGGAACTCACTAAGCCACATCAAACCCATTTCTATTGGCTTTAATTGTGCATTAGGCGCACAAGAAATGCGCCAATATATAGAAGAGTTATCAACGCATGTTGATACCTATATCTCCGCTCATCCTAATGCTGGGCTACCTAATGAATTCGGCGAATATGATGAAACACCTGAAGAAATGTCAGCCGAAATTGCAGACTGGGCTAAAAGTGGCTATTTAAATATTATTGGTGGCTGCTGTGGTACCTCACCTGAATACATTAAAGCCATTATTGATGCTGTCAGCCCTTATGCGCCAAGAAAAATTCCAAACATTACGCCTAGCTGCCAATTAGCAGGCTTAGAACCTTTTGCCATCACCGCTGAATCTTTATTTGTTAACGTTGGTGAACGTACTAACGTAACCGGCTCGGCTCGATTCAAACGCCTGATTGTTGATGAGGATTACGATACTGCCTTAGATGTTGCTCGCGAACAAGTGATCAATGGTGCGCAAATCATCGATATTAATATGGATGAAGGCATGCTGGAATCCAAAGAAGCAATGGTGCATTTTCTAAACCTAATTGCTTCTGAACCTGATATTTCTAAAGTTCCTATCATGATTGACTCCTCTAAATGGAACATCATCGAAGCGGGCTTAAAGTGCATCCAAGGAAAAGGCATCGTTAACTCCATTTCCATGAAAGAAGGCGAAGAAGCTTTTATTTACCATGCCCGCCTTGTTCGTCGTTATGGTGCTGCTGTTATTGTAATGGCTTTTGATGAAAACGGCCAAGCAGATACGTTTGCTCGCAAAGTAGAAATTTGCCAACGTGCTTATAAAATTTTAGTAGAACAAGTCAATTTTCCACCACAAGATATTATCTTTGACCCTAACATTTTTGCGGTTGCCACTGGAATTGATGAGCATAATAATTACGGCGTTGATTTTATTCAAGCAACTGCTGAAATAAAACGTACTTGCCCGTACGCCTTAATTTCAGGCGGTGTCTCTAACGTTTCCTTCTCATTCCGTGGTAACAACCTTGTTCGCGAAGCAATTCATGCGGTTTTTCTATACCACGCCGTTAAAGCGGGAATGGATATGGGGATTGTAAACGCTGGACAGCTGGCTATTTATGCCGACATTCCTGATGAATTACGTAATGCCGTTGAAGATGTGATTTTAAATCGTAACAGTAATGGTACAGATGCATTACTAGAAGTCGCAGAAAAATACCGTGGCGATGCGGTTATTAATAAAAAAGCAGACTTAGAATGGCGTTCACTACCTGTCAATAAACGCTTAGAACATGCCCTAGTTAAAGGTATTACTGACTTTATTGAAGAGGATTCTGAAGAAGCACGCTTGCAAGCAGAAAAAACACTACATGTCATCGAAGGTCCTTTAATGGACGGCATGAATGTTGTGGGTGATTTATTTGGTGCGGGTAAAATGTTTTTACCGCAAGTTGTAAAATCAGCTCGTGTGATGAAAAAATCTGTCGCTTATTTAATGCCTTTTATGGAAGCCGAAAAAGACGGTGATATAAAAAGTAACGGCAAAATTTTAATGGCTACGGTAAAAGGTGACGTACACGATATTGGGAAAAACATTGTTGGCGTTGTACTGCAATGTAACAACTATGAAATCATTGATATCGGTGTAATGGTTCCAACCCCTCAAATACTTCAGGTCGCTAAAGAAAAAAATGTCGATATTATCGGTCTAAGTGGGCTTATCACGCCATCATTAGAAGAAATGGTGCATGTGGCAAAAGAAATGCAACGCCAAAATTTTACCATTCCTTTAATGATTGGTGGTGCAACTACATCACGCGCACATACTGCGGTAAAAATTGATGAAAACTACGACGGTCCAACCATTTATGTTCCTGATGCATCTCGTGCTGTTGGGGTTGCTAGCCAGCTCCTTAGCGCAGAAAGAAAACCCGCTTATATCGCCGAAATAAGTGACGAGTATGAAGTAGTGCGTGAGCGCCATAAAGGCCGTAAAGCAAAAATTAAACAACACAATTTAGAAGCCGCGCGCGCCAACCGCTTTACATCTAAAAACCACATACCGAGTGCGCCTAAAAAATTAGGTATCGAAGTGCTTGACCGCTTTCCTTTAGAAACTTTAGTCTGGTTTATCGATTGGACACCCTTTTTTCAAACATGGGAATTAGCCGGTAAATACCCTGATATCTTAGATGACGAATTAGTCGGCAAACATGCGCGTGACTTATTTGAAGACGCACAAGTCATGCTAAAAAAAATCATTTCTGAACGCTGGCTAGAAGCTAAAGCAGTGATTGGCTTCTTCCCTGCAAATAGCTTAGGCGATGATATTGTTTTATATACCGATGAATCTCGTAGCGAACGATTAGAAGTATTACACCATTTACGCCAGCAAAACATTAAAGCCCCTGGCCGCCCTAACTATTGTCTTTCTGATTTCGTTGCCCCGGAAGAGAGCCAGACCAAAGATTATATCGGAGGCTTTGCAGTTACGACCGGGATTGGTATAGAGAAAAAACTCGCTGAATTTGAGGCTGATCATGATGACTATAACGCCATCATGCTAAAAGCCCTTGCTGACCGATTAGCTGAAGCCTTTGCTGAATATTTACATCAAGATATCCGTAAAAATCACTGGGGCTATGCAGGAGATGAATCATTAGATAACGCGGATTTAATCAAAGAAGATTATACGGGTATCCGTCCTGCACCAGGTTACCCAGCTTGCCCTGACCATACAGAAAAAGAGAAATTATTTAAACTACTCAATGCAACCACTCACACGACCATTGAGTTAACAGAGAGTTATGCAATGACCCCAACCGCAGCGGTCAGCGGCTGGTATTTTTCTCATCCAGAAGCGAAATATTTTAATGTCGGAAAAATAACCACTGAGCAAGTGGAAGATTATTCAAAGCGCAAAGGCCTCTCAATTGAAGAAACTGAGCGCTGGTTAGCGGCTCATATTCATTAAACCGAATTCGTTGCGTTCACTGCTGTAACAGCAGTGAACGCAACGAGCTAATCATTAATAGCAGAGCTCTGCATTAATGTATCTAAAGATAGCCCACAACTTGGCGCAAAAACTTGCATAAAATAAGCCACCTCAGGCTGGTCCATCTTTGCTAAATCATCACTAATCCGTTTTGCAGCGGTTTCAAATTCCTGATTACCTGCTTTTAATTCCGCCTGACATTTTAAATAAGCAGAAATTCTATCAGCCGCCTTAATAATTTTCTGGTGCGCTTCTGGCTGCAGCTCTTCATTAATTAAAGACTGATAATCTTGCTGTAGCTCAATAGGTAAAATACTTATTAGCTCATCTCGTGTTTGTTGCTCGATAGTTTTATACGCTTTTTGAATGGCAGGTGAATGATATTTAATGGGCGTAGGCAAATCACCCGTTATCACTTCAGTCACATCATGATATAAAGCAGCAACCGCAATTGCATTAGCATCTAACTTCCCATTAAAATTTCTATTCTTAATTAAAGCCAGTGCATGGGCTATGGTCGCAACCTCCCAAGAGTGCTCCATTACGTTTTCTTCATAGGCATTACGTTTTAAACCCCAACGCTTTATCCAACGTAGGCGTGTTAAAAAGGCGTAAAAATTACTTTTTTGCATTGCTTATCCTATTTAATTACTTTTAGCTTTAGTTTATCAAGCCGGCTACGGTTGTTTGTTTTTTATAGCCTAGCTTTACCAATACCAATACTTGTTGCAATTACGCAACAAATGCAATATTTAATCGCATCTAATCCACAAAAACAGACATCACCCTCTCTCTACATATAAATAAACACATAAAAATCAATCAAATACAAAAACAATGAACTTTACACTATCAATAATACAAGATATTTAGTTGTAAAAATTTCACATGCATCTATACTGAAATCATGAAAAATTTAATTTTTGTTGTTTTTTTGCTACTTTTCACCCAAAGCGCAGTTGCTCGCTCTATGGATGAGCGCGTATCAAAAATTGAAGCATCTTGGGTAAATACTACCGAAGAAAAAGCCTCTGAAGAACGAGAAAATATTTTTTTAGCTTTAGTTAATGATATTAGTGACGTTGTTATTGCTTTCCCAGAACAAGCAGAACCTCTCATTATAAAATCAACTATTTTATTAACCATGGCTAAAGATGCATCCAGTTTTGTTGCGCTAGGCTTAGTTAATCAAGCAAAAGCATTATTGGATAAAGCAATACAACTTAATCCTGAGGCTCGCCAAGGCTCTGCATTAGTGACCATGGGCGTTATCTATTATAAAACACCTGGCTGGCCCATCGCTTTTGGTGATGACAAAGAAGCCGAAAACTATTTATTACAAGCACTAGCAGTCAACCCCAACGGAGTATCTAGTAACTATTATTACGCCACCTTCTTATTAGATCAAGGCGATAAAAAACAAGCGGCTAACTACCTGACTAAGGCAGTCAATGCAAAACTAGATCCTAATAATATTTCTTTTAAAATAAAGCAACAGCAGCAACAAGAAGCTAAACTTGCTTTAGCTAGCCTGTCATAAATACCAAGCTTAATCAAAATAACTCCCGGTCACTTAATTCTAAGTAATCTGCTATAATTTACTAAAAATTTTAAGCACTATTAAATTAGCCTGCTCAATACATTGAAATAACTAAGCTCAGTAGTTAAGCATAACTGCTTATTTATTTTTACTTAAAGTTTAGCGATATAGCTTACAAAATAAATTCATATCACGGAGATTTTTTTGTTTTTCCTTTATTGGCCAATATTCTTAAAACTCATCTCACGCATGTTTAGCCCTCGCTACTTTCGCCCTAAATTTGTCTTCTTTGTCGGCTGCGTTATTATTCCAGCTATTTTAGCCTTTCGTTTAATCGTCTCTTTTTTTCAAGCATTAGACTACATCTTTTTCCCTGGTTTTTGGCGTAAAGAAGTTAAACAGCCCTTATTTATTCTAAGTAACCCCCGCAGTGGCTCTACCTTTCTGCATAGAATGTTAGAAAAAGATGAGCAATTTACTTACCTAAGCTTATGGCAGTCTTTATTTAACTCGATCACTTTATATAAGTTCGTCACAATGACGGCAAAGATTGACCAACAAATTGGCTGCCCCTTAGCTAAGCTTATAGAAAAAATTGATAATTACTTCTTTAAAGGCTGGGATGGTTTACATAAAGCAGGCCTGCTTTATTCCGAAGAAGATGAATTCCTATTTGTTAGTAGTTTTTTAGCGCCTGGTTTGATTTTATTTTTCCCTTATATTCATGAAATACCCGAGCTCTACTGCATCGATAATTTACCAGAAAAAGCTCGTCAAAAAATCGTGCGTAATTTTCGTTTATCCGTCCAGCGCCATGTTTATGCAACTGGCAATAAAATTTTTCTCGCTAAAAATGCAGTTGCTGGTGGACGATTAGGCATTTATCATGATGCTTTTCCCGATATGCGCGCAATCTATATACACAGTGATATTATTAAGTCAGTCGCCTCCTCTTTAAGCGTTTTTTCTAAACCTTGGTCTTTTCATTCCCCTAATATTTATAAAAATAAATACGAAAGCTTTAGTGTTGTTGAAATGGTTCGCACTAATTACCAAGGCATTATTAACTACCAAGCTCAGTTCCATAAAAAAAATGTTTTTGATATTGAATACACCGATTTAGTCAACAAGCCTGAAGACACCGTTAGATCTATTTACCAACATTTTAATATGTCTATCAGTACAGAGTATGAAGCTAAATTGATTAAAGACTGCATTGCTGCAAAATCCTATAAAAGCAGCCATAACTACTCAATTGAAGATTATGGTTTTACCAACGAAGAAATCACCCTATACCTACAAGGAAAACTCAGCTCTCAAGAAATATTAGCTGACACCCAAATTTAATAGGTAAGCATTTAACACCTATTATTAATAGCCCAAACTTTTATAAAAAATACTATGTCACATAATTCTGCAGATTTATTTGAAAAAGCACTTAATTGGTGGAGTAAAAAAATACTCCGCTTTTCATGGTTGGTTATTTTATTATTTATCGCTATCAGTGCGGCTAGCGTAGATTACACAATCAATAACCTAGGGATTAATACTGATACTTCTACACTATTATCTCAAGACCTACCTTTTCAAAAAAACCGCATCCGCTGGGAACAAGAATTCCCTCAAGATGCAGATAATATTTTATTAGTAGTTGATGCGCCAACAGCTGAGCAAACCAGCATCGCCGCTAATGAGTTAGCAAAAAAATTAAGCGCTAACCAACAGCTCTTTGAACATGTTTATATTCCTGATGATAATGAATTTCTAAAACAACAAGGACTACTGTACCTTGAAATTGATGAACTCGATGATTTGGCTACGAAGCTTGCTGATGCTCAGCCTTTTATAGGTCATTTATCTAAAAACTATCACTTACATGGTTTATTAGACATATTAGGCACAGCATTAGAAAATACCGACAGCGGATTACCTGTTGACCTTAACCCTTTATTAACCGAAATAGACCAATCCCTTCTTGCTGTACAAGCACAGAAAGTCCATTTTTTATCTTGGCAAAAATTACTCGATGTAAACCAATCTAGCGATAGAAATACCTTACGCAGTATTGTTAGTGCCAAACCTATTGCTGATTTTAATAGCTTACAACCCGCTAAACACTCCTTAGATTTTGCGCGCGAAATCATCCAACAAATTCAACTAAAAGACCCGCAAGTCACTATTCGTATGACGGGAAAAATCGCGCTGGGTGAGGATGAAATGCGCGTTTTAGCTGAAGATACCGTTTATTCAGGCTTATTCGCTTTTGCACTGGTTATTATTGTTTTATTAGTCGGCTTACGCTCTATTAAAATCGTACTCTGTACTTTAATTGTACTTATCATAGGCTTAATTTTAACCGCAGGTTTCGCAACCATTGCTGTTGGTCACTTAAACGTACTCTCCGTTGCCTTTGCTATTCTTTACATAGGCTTAGGAGTTGATTTCGCTATCCATATTTGCCTATGTTTTCGAGAATGCTGGGAAGATAGAATGACCAGCGAAGAAGCGATACAAAAAAGTGTGCGTATTTTAGGTTCCTCACTGTTTTTATGTGCTTTAACCACCTCTATTGGTTTTTTCGCCTTTATTCCCACCGATTACGAAGGCGTATCAGAACTTGGCTTAATTTCTGGTGGCGGTATGTTTGTAGGCTTAATCACCTCACTCACCCTATTACCTGCATTACTTAAAGTTTTCTCTATTAAACAAATGCCACAAAAACAAGCAAGCACTCTACCTTGCTTCATCTGCACCTTTCCCTTTAAGTATGCCAAAGCCATTCGTTACACCTCAGTTTTATTAGCGGTTGCAGCTGCCTTCTCGCTTAACTACGTTTACCTTGACTCTAACCCCGTTAATTTAAGAGATCAAAATAGCCAATCAGTACGCGCCTTTAAAGATTTATTACAATCTAAGTACCGCTCCCCTTTTGTTCTTATCGGTTTAAGTGACTCTTTAGAAAAAGCAGAGTCTTTAGCTAAGCAAGTAAAACAACTACCGAGTGTTAATAAAGCGATTACATTAAATAGTTTTGTTGCCAAAGATCAAGCTGAAAAATTAGAAATTATTGAAGATTTAGATATTGTACTCGGCGCTGATTTAGATAGTTTTAATCGCCCTTTAGATAAAGCAGACTCCCGCCAAGGTTTGCTTAATTTACAAACTAAAATAAACCTGGCTTTAGCCAACCCTATCAGCAATGCCTCACCTGAGTTATTACAAAAATTACAGCAAGATATCACTGCTTTCATTCATTCAGCGGATGCAATGACAAGCCCTGAGGCAAGCTACCAACAACTAGAAACTAGCTTATTAAGATTATTACCGTTTACCATGCAACAATTAAGCAGCAGTCTACTAGCTTATGAATATGAATTAGAAGATATTCCTGTCACTATCAAGCAAAATTGGGTCAGCCAATCGGGTATTTATAAAGTAATTATTGACCCTAAAAAAGACCTTAATATTGCGGAAAACTTAACTGAATTTGCCACAGACGTACAAAGTATTGATAACTCAGTGACTGGCCTCCCTGTTTCAGATTTAGCTGCAGGTGCAGTTATCTCTAAAGTCTTTGTTCAGGCTTTCTCGACAGCTTTTATCATTATCTTTATCGTGCTATTGCTCTTACTAAGGAACCTACGCAACTCATTATTAGTCATGTGGCCCTTATTATTAGCAGGGCTATTAACGGCTGCCGCTAATGTGCTGCTTAACAACCCCTTCAATTTTGCCAATATTATTGCCTTACCCTTATTAATGGGTATGGGCGTTGATAGCGGCATTCATATTATGCACCGCTTACATTCTGGCTTAGAAAAAGGTGAACATTTATTACAAACTAGTACTGCTCGTGGCGTATTCTTTAGCTCATTAACCACATTACTTAGTTTCACTAGCTTAGCCTTTACTAACCATCAAGGTATCGCAAGCATGGGCTTATTATTAGCGATTGGGATTTCCTTCACCTTAATTTGTACTTTAATTGTACTACCAGCCTTTAGCCCACAAAAAATAAACTTATAAATAATATCAAAAATAAAATGTGTGCTTTGTGAAACATTACCTACTGTTATTATTAAGCACTATTTTAGTCAACAATTTTGTACTGACTAAGTTCCTTGGCCTCTGCCCATTCTTAGGTGTTTCTAAGCGCCTAGAGTCCGCTATAGGCATGGGACTAGCAACAACATTTGTGCTCACACTTGCCTCTGTCAGCAGTTATCTTTTATATCACTATTTATTGCTGCCTTTAGATCTTGCTTATTTGCGTACTATTAGCTTTATCGTTGTGATTGCTGTTGTGGTGCAATTAACTGAAATTATTTTGCATAAGCTTAGCCCCAGATTACATAAACTATTAGGTTTATACCTACCTCTGATCACTACCAACTGTGCGGTTCTAGGTGTTGCCTTACTTAATATTCAAGAGCAACACAATTTATTAGAATCTTTTGTATTTGGCTTTGCAACTGCCATGGGATTCAGCTTAGTCTTAGTTTTATTTGCTGCATTACGTGAACGTATCGATGTCAATGATGTACCCCGCCCCTTTCAGGATGCATCCATTAGTTTAATCACCGCCGGTTTAATGTCGATGGCCTTTATGGGGTTTGTAGGTTTAGATTAATGTTACTTCTTTGTCTAGTCTTCGCTTGTTTAGGTTTATTGCTAGGTTATGCCCACAAAAAACTAAAAATCCAAGGCGCCCCCTTAGTCGAGCAAATTAACGATTTACTGCCACAAACACAGTGCGGCCAATGTAACTTTATAGGTTGTCGTCCTTATGCTGAAGCCATTGCCAATGATGAAGCGGATATTAATCAGTGCCCACCTAATGGTGAAGCGGGCATTCTTGCCTTAGCTAATTTATTAGGCAAAGAAGCCAAACCTTTAAACCCTGATTATGGCCAGCAAAAAGCGCCCGCTGTTGCTTTTATTATCGAACAAGATTGTATTGGCTGTGTAAAATGCATTCCACCTTGCCCAGTCGATGCTATTTTAGGTGCATCCAAACAAATGCATACCGTGATAGCATCTGAATGTACTGGCTGTGAGTTATGTATTAGCCCCTGCCCAGTTGACTGTATTATTATGCGTCCGATAGAAAAGTCAGCAAACCACTGGCAGTGGAATCAGCATGTTTAAATTTTTATGGCGCAAAAAACAGCAGCATTTTTCTGGTGGTTTAATTTTAGAGGGCCATAAACAAGTTACTGCCATTGAAGAGCCTGAATTACCTCAAGAATTAATTTACCCCTTATTTTTAGCCGCTGCCCGCTATGCGGCAGCTTGCGTAAAAGTTGGTGACACGGTACTTAAAGGCCAGGTGATTGCAACAGCTGACGGCCCGTTATCCACACCCATTCATGCCGCCAGCTCCGGCATAATTTCTGCGATAGAAAAACGCTTAATCGCACACCCTTCTGGTTTAAGTGAAAACTGCATTATTTTACAAACCGATGGTTTAGATAAAGCTATCCCCTCCGAGCCTTGTTTAGATTATCAACAACAAAGCCGCGAAGTGTTACGCGAAAAAATTCAACAAGCAGGCATCGTTGGTTTAGGCGGCGCTGCTTTTCCAACCGCTAAAAAATTAAATAGCCCGCAGGCAATTCACAGCTTAATTATCAATGCCGCCGAATGTGAACCTTATATCAGTTGTGATGAAAGTTTAGCCATCACGGCAGCTAAAGAAATTATTCAAGGTAGTTTGATTATTCAACATATTTTACAAGCACATCACTGTATTATTGCCATTGAAGACTCAAAACCGACTGCCTATTCAGCCTTATTATCTGCTGCTACCTCAAGCAATATACAAATCCAAAAAGTACCGAGCATTTACCCAACGGGGGGTGAAAAACAACTTATTCAAGTGATCAGTGGCATAAAAATACCGGCGCAAAAATTAGTGTTTGAACAGGGGTTTATTTGCCAAAATATCGGCACTAGCTTTGCTGTCTATCAGGCAATTATCTTAGGTCTCCCCTTAACGGAGCGTATTATTACCATAACCGGTGCAGGGATAAAACAAACAAAAAATCTACGCGCCCGAATCGGTACCCCAATTAAAAATTTAATTCAAACCTGCCAAGGGTATACCGAACACGCTCAACAACTCATTATGGGCGGACCAATGATGGGCATTGCTTTAAGATCGGATGAAATAGCCATCATTAAAGCCAGCAACTGCTTATTAATTGATACTATCAAATCACAAACGCCACAGCCTTGCATCCGCTGTGGAGATTGTGCAACCGTTTGCCCTGCTGAATTATTGCCCCAACAACTCTATTGGTACAGCCGCGCTCAACAATGGGATAACTGTGCTGAATACCAATTAGCTGACTGCGTAGAATGCGGCTGTTGTGATGTTGTTTGCCCGAGCAAAATACCTTTAGTGCAAGCTTTTCGCATTGCCAAAGGTGAGCTAGTACACAAACAAAAACAAGCTGAGCAAGCTGCCATCGCTAAAAAACGTTTTGAGAATCAACAACAGCGAAAATTAAAAATAGAGCAGGAAAAAAACCAAAAATTAGAAAAACGCAAAGCAGCGATTGAAAAAATGAAAGCCGCAGCAGCAAAAAGGAAACTTAACTAACTGATGTTACGCACCCTAATGATATTTCCATTAAAATAGTAGGCTATGAAAACACCTGATATTTTTGACTTATACACCGATTACCTGATCACTTCATTTAGCTATACAACAGCGACAGGCTTGTCAGGCTTAGTTGATAATGCGATCAGTCATGACCCAGTCACTCGGTTTCTTTCTCAACAAGATTTCACCTCTAAAGAGCTTGGGAAGGTGATCAAA
>JAJJBE010000113.1 GCA_020996635.1 Bathymodiolus brooksi methanotrophic gill symbiont | reverse complement strand
GCTGTTTGTGAAAGGCGATATCTATCGATAAATGAAAAGCTGTTTAGGGTGTTATTTAACTCTTCATAAATATTTTTTATTGAATTTTCCACTGCTTTATGCTTACCATTAATTATGCTAATATAAGAACTTATACTAACATAATCAATGGGTTAATATTAACTTATTAGCATTGGGGTAATTCCTTGTGGTTGCCCTGGTTAAAGTTATCAATATCTGATGATGAATAGGCAATCAGAAGGGGAGGCCCTACAAAATGTTAAATTAAAAATTCGGGACTACTTAACTGATGTTACGCACTGATTATTATGAATCAATATCTTAAAATTTTCCCTAGGTTGCACCAGATAGCGTTCTATCTGGAGCGTATGTTACATCAGCTACTTAATAGGAGCTAGGTAAGTGCTAAAATGGTGCAAAATCTAGTTATGTTTAAAATAAAGTGAGTTAATTGTTAATTAAATCAGTACCTTACTTTGTTGGCATGAAAAGTGTATTAATTTTGATAATTTGAACATTTAATAAGGACGAAAATGAGTACCCAATCATTAAACTTTTTTTCTTTTTCGGGGAAGATGAAAATTTTGCATACCACATGGCTTGCGTTTTTTATCTCCTTTGTTATGTGGTTTAGTCATGCACCTTTAATGTTAGTCATTGCCGAAACATTAGGCATGAGCAAGTCTGAAATTAAAACTATTTTAATTTTGAATGTAGCCTTAACAATTCCTGCCAGAATTATTATTGGTATTTTGGTTGATAAGTTTGGTCCAAAGCGCACTTTTTCTATTTTATTAGCATTGGGTAGTTTGCCCACCTTTCTTTTTGCTTTTGCTGATAGCTTCGAGCAACTCGCATTAGCTCGGTTTCTATCGGGTTTTGTGGGGGCGGGTTTTGTCATTGGTATTCGTATGGTGGGAGAGTGGTTTCCTGCGAAACAAGTCGGTATTGCAGAAGGTATTTATGGTGGCTGGGGTAATTTCGGCTCCGCTGCCGCTGCAATGATTTTACCTACTGTTGCTTTATTATATGGTGGTGAAGATGGCTGGCGTTATGCGATTGCTTCTGCGGGTGTTATCGGTTTAATCTATTCTGTTATTTACTTTTTTAGTGTGACAGATACACCAAAGGGTTCGACCTATTTCAAGCCTAAAAAAGCGGGAGCAATGGAAGTAACGAGCATTAGAGATTTGTTCTTTTATGTTCTGATGACCATTCCACTGTATGCCACTTTAACTTTATTAACGTGGAAACTATCACCCGCAGGCGTGAGTTTGTTATCTGAAGTTGCTTCAATATGTATTTACCTAGCGATCTGGGTGCTGTTTTTCTTTAATGTTTATAAAATTATAGATGTTAATGAGGGGCACTTAACGCAGCGGATTGATGAAATCCATCAATATAAATTTAAGCAAGTCGCTATTTTAAATTTAGCTTACTTAATTACTTTCGGTTCTGAGCTTGCGGTGGTTTCAATGTTACCGATATTTTTTTACGATACCTTTCATGAGTCACAAGGTATTACTGTCGTGCAAGCAGGATTTTCGGCAGCAGGATTTGCATTTATGAATTTAATTGCTCGCCCAGGGGGAGGCTATATTAGTGATAAATTTGGCCGTAAGTTGTCGTTATCAATTTTTATTATTGGTTTGTCAATTGGGTATTATGTATTGTCATTAATTACACTGGAATGGCCTATTTACGTGGTTGTTATCTTAACCATGTGTTGCTCATTTTTTGTACAAGCGGGTGAAGGGGCCGTTTTTGCAATGGTGCCATTAATTAAACGCAGAATGACAGGGCAAATTGCCGGAATGGTGGGTGCCTATGGTAATGTGGGTGCAGTATTATTTTTAACGGTACTTTCTTTTGCTTCACCCTCGGTATTTTTTATGGTGATTGCTGGAGGGGCAATTTTTGTGTTGATTGCTGTTCAGTTTATTGAAGAGCCTAAAGGGCATATGGTAGAGGTTTTAGAAGATGGTTCGGTAGAAATGATTGAACTTGATTAAATAATGATTTGATGTGAAGTCTTATCGGCCTATTCAATAATAGGCCGATAAAAAATGAGAATATAAGTATGATAAACCGAACACTTAAGGTATCTATAGGCTTTTGTAGTACGCAAGGTATAAAAGCGAGAAATGAAGACTTTGTCGGTGCAAAAATACCAGAAGCAACGCAGTTAACACATAAAGGAATTACTGTAGCAATAGCCGATGGAATGAGTGGGAGTGATGCAGGACATGAGGCTAGCCATTGTTGTGTGGCTAGTTTTTTAAGTGACTATTACAGTACGCCGGATTCTTGGTCAGTTAAAAAGGCGGGACAGAAAATTTTATCGGCAACTAATTCTTGGTTATATAGCCAAGGACAAAAACGGTATGATTCAGCAAAGGGAATGGTTAGTACTTTAAGTCTTATGGTGCTTAAATCAACCACCGCTTATATTTTTCATATTGGCGATTCACGTATTTATCGATTACGACAAGGCAATTTAGAGCAAATGACTCGTGACCATCGTGTCTGGGTCTCTGAAAAAAATTATCTTAATCGAGCCATGGGAATAGAGCCAAGGTTAGAAGTCGACTATAAAGAGATTCCTTTAGAAAAAGGGGATATTTTTTTCATGAGTACCGACGGGGTGCATGACTTTATCTCTGAAAAATTCATTAAAGAAAGCTTACTGTCATCAAAAGATCAGCATGAAGTTGCTGCAGAAATCGTGCAGCAAGCTAGCGATAATAAGAGTGATGATAACCTAAGCTGTCAGCTTATTAAGATAGATGAATTGCCATCAGCAAAGGAAGATGAAATTTTGCGGCGCTCTGTTAATTTACCTTTTCCTCCACCTTTAGATGTAGGCATGATCTTAGATTCTTACAAAATTGAAGCAGAATTACATGCGAGTAAACGGACACAAATTTACCGTGCTTTAGATACAAAAACTAATGAACAGGTTATTTTAAAAACACCTTCGATTTTATATGAAGATGATACGCATTATATAGAGCATTTTTTATACGAGGAGTGGGCAGGTAAACGAATTAACCATGAAAATGTATTGAAAGTTTTAGATACAGACCGGAAAAAAAGCTGTATTTATTATGTAACCGAATATATAGACGGGCAAACGATTCGTGAGTGGATAGATAGTCACCCAGCCCCGATTATTAGAGATGTTAAGGTGATTATTGAGCAAGTTATTAAAGGTTTACAGGCATTTCATCGTATGGAAATGTTACATCAAGACTTAAAACCCGAAAATATTATGCTGGATAAAAAGGGTGTGGTGAAAATTATTGATTTTGGTTCTGTAAAAATAGCAGGTATTTCTGAAATTAGTCGAACAGGCTCTTTAACTGAGGATGAGAATATTTTAGGAACATTAAATTATACGGCTCCCGAGTATCATTTGGGGCAGAGAGCAAGCACTCAATCAGATTTATTTTCTTTAGGTGTTATTTGTTATGAAATGGTTAATGGTACATTGCCTTATGGTGATATGCCTGAAAAACCTAATAAAAGAAATCTTGCTAAATTAAACTATATTCCTAGTTTTCATAATAATGCGATGGTACCTGAGTGGGTGAATGGCGCTTTAAAAAAAGCAACGTCGATTGCTATGCAAACACGTTATGATGAGTTGTCAGAATTTTTATATGATTTAAACCATCCTAATCCAATTTTTCTGAATAATAGCCAAATATCTTTGATTGACCATAATCCAGTGTTTTTTTGGAAGCTTCTTAGTAGTCTTTTATTTTTAATGAATGTTTATTGGGTTTATTTTATTTTTGGCTGATGAAGTTATCACTTTATATCCAGAGCAGATTATGAACCCTTTATAATTAGCCCCAATTGACAAGTAAGGCGCTTAAAATAGAAAATAACTATAAGTGCTTATAATAAAGGGAAACTCAGTGTACTATACCTATGTACTAGGTGTTATTGCTTTATGATGGAAGCAATATCAAATTTCATCTTTAAAATTTTTTTTCATGACTGATTTAGAAACTGAAAGTACTATTTTGCGTATAAAGTTAGCAGCCGAAAATATATTAAAGGAATCGGCTGAGAATTTAGAGGTTATTCCCGCAGTTGCACTTAAAATATTGCGCTTAACTAGTGATGATAAAATCACTAAAGTATCTGATTTATCTAAGTTAATAGAGACCGAGCCAGCTTTAGCCGCTAAAATTTTAGGTTATGTCAATTCTGCTTCATTTCCTTTGCCCGAAGAAATAACATCCTTACATCGTGCTGTTAATATGCTGGGTTTTTCTGCAGTACGGCAAACGGTGCTAGATCAATTATTTTACAATAAACTAATTAAGCATAAGGCTAATCAACCATTTGACCAATTATTTTTTTGGCAACACTGTTTATTTGTTGCTTCACTTGGGCGAGCCATTGCCGTTGCATTAAAGCATGATGATCCAGACCTAATTTATAGCGCAGGTTTGATGCATGATATTGGTAAAGTGGTTTTAGAGTCACACGGAAAAGTAAGTTATAGCGACTTTATTTTAGCTAGCGAAAGTGAAGAGCAAATTTCTATAAAAAGTGAACAGGACTTTTTGGGTTTGAATCATGCTGAAATAGGTTATATATTTTGTCAGCAATGGGATATTCCCGAGCGGATTTTAGCTGTTATTTACTGCCATCATGATTTCCCTGATGAAGGCAGTAAATTCTATGTGCATAAAGAAGATATTTCTATTATTAGCATTGCAAACTATATTGCTTGGATGCATGGCATTGGCTCAATTTCATCAAGTAATACCCCCGATTTAGCGCCAGAAGTTTTACAGCACATAGATTTTGAAAAATTAGATATTGAAGATTTATTAAGCCAAGTTGATGATGAGATGCAGCAAACAAGTGGCTTTTATGGCATAAATTTTCCTAGTGTCATTGAATTACGTGCAACTTTAGTACAAACAACACTTTTTTTGAACCGCCAAGGAAGTGCATCTGAAACACAGAATACAATACCTAGTAATTTATCTTTGAGTAGTTTAACGACGTCTCATAAAAGTTTGATTGCTGATGAAATTATTCCTTGGACATTGGCGGCGATTCAAAAAGACTTTTCTTTTGATCGTTTGATTATGTTGAATATAGATTTGAAGCGTCGCAGTTTAGTGACGACTCATGCATTGCCAAAATCATTTGATGAAAAGACTTTACAGCATTTCAATGTGAAAGTTGAAAGTTTGAATCGCACTATCTTGCAAGGTTTGCGGGAACGAAAGCCATTGATTATTAATGAAAATTCAGGGGATGATACGGAAATCCTGCAACAATTTCAGGTTAGTGAGTTTTTGTTAATACCGGTACTGAGTGATAATCGGTTAATTGCTTTGTTTTATGCGGATAATTTTAGCTCTAAACGAGCGATAGAAGTGGACTGCGTTAAGCAGATATCCCCAATTATTCATGAGTTAGGCATTGCTCTCAAAAATGCCAAACAATTTGAGTTAGAAAAGAAAAGAGCGGAGTTAGATCCTTTAACGAATCTAATGAATAAGCGCATGGTGTTGAATTTTCTAACAGAGGTATTTCAATTACCTGCGGAAGAATTAGGACAGGTTGCTATTGGCTTTATGGATATCGATCATTTTAAAAAATTTAATGATACCTGTGGACACCAAGCAGGGGATGATGCGCTGAAAATTGTTGCCAAGATTATACAGTCGCTAACGAGACCACAAGATTTTATTGGGCGTTACGGTGGCGAAGAGTTCATTTTTATTTTGCGTGGTACGCATATAAAAGGAGCGGCTATTTATGCGGAAAGAATTAGAAGGGAAATTGAGCGTAAAGGGAAAATATTAAGTCAGTGCTTTGAAGGCCAAGAGTTGACTGTTAGCATCGGTGTTAGTTTTTATAAACCAGAATATTCAACTTACGAGCAAATGATAGAAGCAGCTGATATGGCAATGTATGCTGCAAAAAATAAGGGCCGCAATCAAATTTCTATTGCTTAATACACATTTCTTAGCTAAGCCATTGGTTTTATTTTGCCGTTAAACTCAATGTTGTTGCAATTAAATTTTCAGGTGCTTCTTTGCTTGCTGTACTGACATCTAATAAAAATATTCTTTTAATTTCTATCTCTTTTGTAATCAGGTATTTTGCAATTTCTCCGGCACGTGCTTTCGCTAATTTGTGTAAGCGTTGTGGATTAGGCGGGATAAGTTTAGATAACTTATCTTTAGCAACAGTATAGAAATCCCCCATTTCTGGGTCTTTTAATTTGGGGTTACCAAAAATTGAGCGTTCAGCTAAACTAGGGAATTTTTTAATAAAGAGCTTAGCGAGTTGTTCCTGATATTCTTTTTCTGTTAGTTTTATGTATTCTAGTAGCACTTTTTTCTTACTATTTTTATTGAGTTCATCTACTTTTAGTTGAGTCAATTGAACGGTTAATGCTTCAGACTGCAATGGTGGCCAATCTTGGTTTGAGAAAGCAGCGCCTTTGATTTCTAATTTTAAGGCTGGACGTTTGCTAAGTGCATTTGCTAAGGCATCTAGGTTTTCTTTTTGTTGCTTACCTAAGTGAGTCGATCCAGCAATAAAAGTAACTTTGCTGATATCTGCATCACTACCTAAGAGTGAGGCAATGGCAGTAAAAGGGGATGCAACAACTTTAGTAATCACATTGGTAAGTGCATCAAAGACAAGTGCCGCAATACTAAATTTAGGGTTATCCAAGTCTCCAGTCACAGGAACATCAAGTTTAATATTACCGTTGTTATCTTCTAATAGGGCAATGGCTAGACCTAAGGGAAGGGAAACCGCATCAGGGTTTTCAACCTTTTCTCCTAAAACTAATTGTTCAATTAATAACTGATGTTACGCACCCTAATGATATTTCCATTAAAATAGTAGGCTATGAAAACACCTGATATTTTTGACTTATACACCGATTACCTGATCACTTCATTTAGCTATACAACAGCGAC
>JAJJBE010000006.1 GCA_020996635.1 Bathymodiolus brooksi methanotrophic gill symbiont | reverse complement strand
TTAGAGATTCTCAGTGCCCAGCAAGGGCTGAACAAGTTCGCTTTAAAATCGAAACTTTATATTAATGCTATTCGACAAGCTTTTGATGAATTGCAACAATTAAAGTCGGCTACTGCGTAACATCAGCTGCTTAATCTATGCTTATTAAATCTCAGTTTAAACCTGTTTGGTGGTGTCGAAACCGACATTTACAAACTATCATTCCTGCTTTATTTAGAAAAATAAACGCTCCCAAATTAAAACGCGAAAGATTACCAACAGAAGATGGTGATTTTTTAGATTTAGATTTTTGCGGCGAAGGCTGCCAACCCTTAGTGATTTTATTACATGGATTAACAGGTAGCTCGCAGTCCGGTTATATTCTAGGGTTGCAAGCGAGTTTGTTAGAACAAGGTTTACGCAGTGTGGCGCTTAATTTTAGAGGCTGTAGTGGAGGATTTAACCAAACATCACGCTGTTATCATTCGGGGGAAACCGGCGATATTGATTTTTTATACCGAACTTTGAGAGCGAGAGAGCCTAATACGCTGATGGCTGCTGTTGGCTTTTCCGTTGGGGGAAATGTATTATTAAAGTGGTTAGGCGAGCAGGGAAACGCAGTCTCTTTATTTGCAGCCACTGCTGTGTCTGTACCTCTTGAGCTAGGAAAATGCGCAACACAATTAGATGATGGTTTTTCCAAAATTTACCGTAAGCGTTTAATACGTGAGCTAAAAGAATATATCGCTTTAAAATATAAACATTTAGTCTCTATTGGTAAGCAGGAAGACGCTGAGATAATCAAACAAATAGGCTGTTTAGATAAAGTGCGTTCATTTTGGCAATATGATCAGCAAGTGATTGCGCATTTATACGATTTTTCTAGTGCAGAAGATTACTACCAACGTTCAAGCTCTCGGCAGTTTTTAAAATCAATAAAAATACCAACGTTATTAATTCAATCACTAGATGACCCTTTTATGACAGAGGATATTATTCCTGATTGTCATGAGCTATCAGACAGTGTGGTTTTGGAGTTAACGCAAGCAGGTGGGCATGTGGGTTTTGTTGAAGGAAAAGGTGTGTTTAAGTTTAGTTACTGGTTAGACCAGAGGATTCCTGAGTTTTTAAAACAACAATTAAAAGAAAAAGTGAGCTAATTATGAGTGAAGTAAAAATTCCTGTGCAGTCCTTAAAAACCATTGTGATTAGTTCAGTACTGGCAAGTCTATTTGCTTTTTTTATACTGATTGCATTGGTAGCACCCGCTGAATATGGTATAGATCCAACAGGTTTGGGTGAGAAATTAGGTTTGATGGTGCTAGCAGAGAAGCAAGAAATAAGCAGTAAAAAAGCAGTGAGTTGCCCTGCGGGAAGTGCCGCCGCTAATTGGCAAGATATTGTTGTGATTACTGTGCCGCCAAATTCAGGTTTAGAGTATAAATTTGCCATACAAAAAGATGCAACTCTCTTGTATAACTGATGTTACGCACCCTAATGATATTTCCATTAAAATAGTAGGCTATGAAAACACCTGATATTTTTGAGGCTCTTTTGAATTTCAAGTGGGTAAGCAATTAGCATTTATTTTAGAAAAGTCTAATTTCCCTGTCAGTAAATAAGCAATCGTTTTGAAATGTTGCGCTTTATATCCTCTCGCTTTTCTTTTTGCTG
>JAJJBE010000071.1 GCA_020996635.1 Bathymodiolus brooksi methanotrophic gill symbiont | reverse complement strand
GCACGGAATAACATCCCGAAGTTATAACGCAGGATTTTTGTGCCAGGAAGGTTGCTCTCATGAGGCGCATAGTTATTCTACGCAACGAATGAGAGCCGCCTTCCTGGTGCAAAAAGACTAGTTAGAAGTCGGGAGATTGTTTCGTGCACGTTCCTTAGCTTCTTATTCTTCGATAAACTCTGCGTAAGCTCCTGTATCTAACAACGCATCTAAATCTGAACTATTATTTACTTTTAAGCGAAATAACCAAGTATTATGCGCATCTTCATTCACTAACTCTGGCTCATCTTCCAACGCTTCATTAACGGCAATGACTTCACCTGCAACTGGACTAAATAAATCCGATGCTGTTTTTACTGACTCAACCACCGCACATTGCTCTTTAGCGACTAATTGACGACCTATTTCTGGTAAATCAAAAAAAACTAAATCACCTAATTCACTTTGTGCAAAGTCAGTAATACCGACACTGATAATATTATCGGCTTCTTGCTTAATCCACTCATGTGTTTCTGCATATTTTAACTCTTCTGGAAAGTCACTCATGTTTTACTCGACTGGTCATTAAATAAGGTTGTTATTCTACTATTAAGCCTTAACTTGATAGTTATTTTTTCCATCGTTCTTAACTTGATACATAGCCTTATCGGCATCTTTAATTAGCACTTCAAAGTTTTTTGAGTTACTCAAGCGGAAATCTGTAATGCCAATACTTGCGCCAACAGAGACTAATTCATCCGTGTCTAAAGAAATGGGCAGGCTAATGCTAGCCAGCACTTTATTAGCGATCTCTGATTTAAAGTTAGCACCCTGATCACTCATTAAAATAATTAAAAACTCATCCCCGCCTAAACGACAAACTATATCACTGGCTCGTACACACTTAAATAATCGCTCAGCAATAATTGATAAGACTTGATCACCTGCATGATGTCCATAGCTATCATTAATAAGCTTAAAGCCATCAAGGTCTAGTAATAAAAAACAAACATTTGCAGCAGGACTTTGTGCTAAATAAGATTCAAATTAAATTTTAGCAGGGGCTCTACGTAACATCCCTGTCATGTGATCATAATGAGCTTCCCGTTTAACCATTTCTTCATTATGAACACGTTCTGTCACATCAAAAATAACACCTTCAAGCATAGGCGCGCCATTCCTACTTCATGAAACATTGGGATGTCCTATCGCCAATCTTCATTCAGCACGGAGCGATTTATGGAAGCCCCAGTTCGTCCTGCGTCCAACTCAACTACGCAAAAAACACTGCTTCGTTAAGTCTACCTCAAATGACTTGACGGCTGTCGGGATAACTACTTGCCTCCCGAGCGAACTGACCAGTTTACTTCGGATTGGCGAATTTCCCTGTCGCCTACTGCGGACTAAAAATCATCACTTCGCTGCGCTCCGTTTCCCTGATTTTCAGCGGTGGTGGGTGCATCCAAGGATAAGAAAAGCCAACGTTACGATGGTCTGATATTAAAAAAGTATCCAGTGCTAAGCACCCTGCACGAATATCTAAATCGTAAGTAGGCCGCCAGCCGATAAAGGCTAATTCTAAGTTTTGCTCAAAAAAATCACCCGCATGATCTCTTGCTATCCACTGAACAGTTGTACGCCAAGACTCATTAAAATTAATATCTAACTGTATCGCTAAACGTGAACCTGTCGTGACACCACCCCCACCCTTACCTGATTTTGTGGCTGATTTTGTTTGTGTTCTATTTCTAATAAATCCCAGGCTATTGGTATCCGTGCCAACATAACCAAAGCTACCAAAGCCGGACACAGACCAGCCTGGGTATTGATCACCTGCTTGAATTATTGGCGATAGAAAAAAAGCTATCAATAAAAAAGTGAGTTTTTTAATCATTTAACTTAAGTATTTGATGCGACAGATAATAGGTTATTTTTTAAGGTTACCTTTCATTTTAGTCTATTCTATGCCTTCAAGCCATTTATTCTATGTGTTAAGACAAATCACCCTATAATAGTGTATTCCTTTTTCTCGACAGCTTTATACAAATGATACCACCATTGATTAGGCTCTACGGCTTACTGTTTCTGTGCAGTTTTCATGTGTTTGCAGAACCTCAGCCGAATTTATCCAATGTGTCTTTAGAAGAAGTTCAAGAAATGCTTGGGCTAGAAACTATTAAGCTCAAAGCCTCTTTTTTAAACAATGAGCAGGTTAATTTTGCCACACGCTTTAATCTAACGCCTTTATTACAACAACGCAGTGCTTACTTTACACATTTATCCCATGTTGAAATAAGCCAGCTAAAACGTAAGCAAACTCAAGCAGAAGTTAAGCGTTTAAAAAAACTAGCCAACAATCAAGCGGTCTCATCACGCAAGCTATTAACTCAGCAAAACCAATTAGCCATTTATTCCGCCGAATTAAAAGCCGCTAAAAATAAATTAAACTCTCTTAATAGCCAATTTATGTCTCAATGGGGTGGCACTTTAACGAACTGGTTTTTGGCTAATAATAATGAGTACTTTCAGCAACTTAATGCATTTAAAAAATACATTTATGTGCTTTATTTACCAAATCACTTATTAACAGCACCGGAAACAATTTTCATTTATCCCAGCAATCAGCGCAGCCAAGCAAAAAAAGCCCAGCTTATCTCTAATGCACCGTCTTTTGATAGTGCCCAGCAAGCTGGTAATGCTTTTTTCTATTTAGCCGAACCAACAAAGCCATTAAGTAGACGTGTTAATGCTTGGGTCCCCTTAAATACCGAGCCTAAAAGTGGCGTTATCATTCCACAATCTGCTTTAGTTTGGCATTTAGGGCAAAGCTTTGTGTATCTGCAACTTGATGATGAAAATTTTAAACGCATCAAAATCAGCCATCCAATACGTATTGATCCAGATCACTATTTTATTCAGCAAAAACTACAATCAAACGACCGTTTAGTCAGCTTAGGCGCGCAAACTTTATTATCGGAAGAATTTCGCGGACAAATTCCAGCGGAAGATGATGATGATGATGATGATTAACTGGGAACTTTAGCTTTATGCTCGCTTATTTAGTACGATTTTCCATTCGCTTTTACGGCATAGTGATTGCACTCGCTATGCTTATTCTCACCTATGGTAGCTATCGTTTTGCGACCACAGGTTTGGATATTTTCCCTGAATTTGCACCGAAGCAAATCATTATTCAAACCGAATCACCTAGCTATTCCGCCGAACAAGTTGAGATTTTAGTCACCCAACCCATCGAGTCCTCTTTACGCGGCTTAATGGGTATTCAATCGATACGCTCTGAGTCCATCCAAGGGCTTTCAATTATTACCGCTGTTTTTGAAGAAAATAGTGATATTTATCGTAATCGCCAGTTGGTCACTGAGCGTTTATCCAGCTTAAAATCTCAATTGCCCTCAGGCGTACAATCCCCCATACCTGTACCGCTTACTTCCTCATCTGCAACAGTATTAACCATTGGTTTAAATTCTGAGCACAAAGATTTAATGCAGTTGCGTGATTTAGTGGATACTTTACTTGTCCCGCGTTTACTCGCCGTGCCTGGCGTTGCTGATGTCAATATTTTTGGCGGTGAAATTCGGCAAGTACAAATTCAAGTCGATCCTTTAAAATTACAGCAATACAATCTTTCTATTAATGAAATCATTCAGGCAACGCAGCACTTAGGGCAGTTACAAGGTGGTGGTTTTATAGAAAATTCCAATCAACGCTTTACCCTACAGGTCACTGGCTTACACACAACACCTGAAGCCTTACAAAAGCATGTGATTCAATATAGTGCCGAGCATACTTTATACTTAGGTGATATTGCGACGGTAACATACGCAGCCGAACCCGCTATTGGCGCGGCTCAAATAGGGGGTAAACCCGGCATTGTAATGATGATTATTGGCCAATTTGGCGCTAATACGCTGACTGTTTCAAATAATGTCGAGCAAGCATTAGCTGAATTTACACCTCTATTTGCAGAGCAGCAGGTCAATTTTTATGCACACTTATTTCGCCCTGCCGATTATATTAAAAGCTCACTCAACAACCTCTCTAGCCATTTACTCTTAGGTGGTTTTTTTGTTTTACTCATTTTATATTTATTCTTATATAACCTTCGTACTGCTTTTATTTCTGCCATTGCTATCCCTGTTTCATTAATTAGTGCGGTCCTCATTTTGATAGAAATGCAGATTAATCTTAATATTATGGTGTTAGGCGGCTTGGCAATTGCTTTAGGTGAAGTCGTTGATGATGCGATTATTGATACAGAAAATATCTTCCGACGACTACGTGAAAACAGACTATTACAACAGCCTTTAGCAACTCATAAAGTGGTTTATGCTGCGTCTATGGAAGTTCGTAGTTCGGTCGTTTATGCCAGCTTTATTGTTGCCTTAGTATTTGTGCCTTTATTAACACTAAGTGGTGTTGCGGGCAGATTATTTGCCCCCTTAGGCTATTCTTATATTCTAGCTATTTTAATGTCCCTATTGGTTGCATTATCACTAACACCTGCTCTTTGCTATTTCCTATTAAGTAAGAATATATCATTAGAAAAATCTCCACCCTTGATTGATTATTTAACACCACGCTATACCGCACTAATGCAATGGGTTGCTAATCATAGTCAGCGTATTTTATTGATCTGCCTGTTCATTTCCTTTGCCGCAATTGCTCAATTTTTAAGCCTAGGACATAAATTTTTACCAGAATTACGTGAGGGACATTATATTGTCCATACCACCAGTATGCCGGGCACATCACTACAGGAATCTATACGCCAAGGTAGCCAATTAACAAAGCAGTTTAAACAAATAGATGATATTGAATCCGTCTCTCAATGGGCAGGACGGGCAGAACGCGGTGCCGATACTTATGGCAGCCACTACAGCGAATTTGAAGTACGCTTAAAACCTCTATCAGGTAAAGGACAGCAAATTGTTTTAGATAAATTACGCGATATTTTAGAGGGTTTCCCTGGGATTTTATTTGAGGCTAATACCTTTTTAACAGAGCGTGTTGATGAGACCATTTCTGGTTATACCTCTCCTATTGTCGTTAATATCTACGGCCATGATTTAAATGCGCTTGATAAAAAAGCACAAGAAGTTGCAAATATTATGCACTCTATCCAAGGTGCAACTGATATTCAGTTACGCTCTCCTCCTGGCACGCCTTTAATACAAATACAGCTAAATCAAGAGCAGCTTAATTTTTGGGGCATGCACGCAAATCAAGTTTTACAAACGGTTCAGGCTGCTTATCAAGGCGTGGAAGTAGGAAAACACTTATTAGGCAACCGCCAAACGGCTATCACAGTCACATTAGCTCCTGAGCTACGCCAACAAGCTGATAGTATTGAGCAACTCCCCCTGAAAACTTTATCAGGACAATTAATTACCTTAGGTGATATTGCCACGATTCAACATAATTCAGGGCGCTATAATATATTGCATCAAAATGCTCAGCGCCGACAAAGCATCACGTGTAATGTTCATGGCCGTGACATTGATTCTTTTATGCAAGAATTAAAACAAGAGATTCATACCAACATTAGCTTTGAAGGCAATATTTATCCTGAATTTACAGGGGCTGCAATCGAGCAAGCTCAAGCGAAAAAAGACCTCGTCCTACATTCATTACTTGCCAGCATTGGTGTCTTATTTTTCATTTATATTGCGATTGGAAATTTACGCCATGTGGCGATTACTCTGCTTAACGTCCCTTTTTCATTAATTGGTGGCATTATTGCTGTTATATTATTGAATGACAGCTTATCTGTGGGGTCTATCATCGGATTTATTACGCTCTTTGGTATTACCGTGCGTAATAGTATTATGTTACTTTCGCACTACCAGTATTTAGTTGAAGTAGAAAAGCTACCGTGGAACCAAGCAACTGCGTTTAAAGGGGCTAAAGAACGTTTACCCTCAATACTGATGACCGCTTTAGTCACGGCTCTAGCAATAGCTCCGATTGCTTTTAATAGCGATAACCCAGGGCTAGAAATTATGGGACCTATGGCAGCTATTATTATTGGCGGCTTAGTTTCCTCTACTTTTTTAAATCTATTATTACTTCCTTTAATGCTATTAAAATATGGTAAATTTAACCCTTGAACTCTCTAATAAATACTTATGAAAAATAAAATTCTCGTTGTTGGTGGTGCTGGGTACATTGGTTCTCATATGGCAAAAATGCTTGCTTGTGACAAGCAAGATGTGGTTATTTTAGATAATTTATCCACGGACTTTCGGCACTTGGCTAAATACGGTGAATTAATTGTAGGAGACTTAAACGACACACATTGTTTAGAGAATCTATTTAGCACTCACGCTTTTAATGGCATTATTCATTTTGCTGCAAATAGCTTAGTTGGCGAGTCTATGACAAACCCAGCAAAATATTATCGTAATAATGTATCTGGCACATTGAATTTATTAGATGTCATGTTACGCCACAATGTGAAAAATTTAATCTTTTCATCAACTGCCGCGACGTTTGGTGAACCTGAGTATACGCCGATTGATGAGAAGCACCCACAAAACCCTATCAATACTTATGGCACCAGTAAATTAATGGTAGAAAAAATATTACAAGACTACGTGACAGCGTATGGCTTAAATTCTGTGTGTTTACGCTACTTTAATGCCTGTGGCGCAGACCCTGAAGGTGAACTTGGTGAATGCCATGATCCAGAAACTCATTTAATCCCGCTGATTTTACAAGCTGCCTCTGGAAAACGTAAGGCTATCACCGTTTTTGGCAGAGACTACCCCACCGAAGATGGTACTTGCATCCGTGATTACATCCATCGCTGAAAATCAGGGAAACGGAGCGCAGCGAAGTGATGATTTTTAGTCCGCAGTAGGCGACAGGGAAGTTCGCCAATCCGAAGTGAACTGGTCAGTTCGCTCGGGAGGCAAGTAGTTATCCCGACAGCCGTCAAGTCATTTGAGGTAGACTTAACGAAGCAGTGTTTTTTGCGTAGTTGAGTTGGACGCAGGAC
>JAJJBE010000103.1 GCA_020996635.1 Bathymodiolus brooksi methanotrophic gill symbiont | reverse complement strand
AAGCAGTGTTTTTTGCGTAGTTGAGTTGGACGCAGGACGAACTGGGGCTCCCATAAATCGCTCCGTGCTGAATGAAGATTGGCGATAGGACATCCCAGTGTTTCATGAAGTAGGAATGGCGCGCCTAACTTTTTACATTGTTACTAATTATTTTTGGCATAAATTATGGCTCTCTTTTTTTCCTATTACAACGGCTCCTCGTGTAATGGAAAACCCGATACCCCCAAAATAACCCCCAACTTTCTGAGTGCCTAATTCTGAGTGCCTAATTCTGATTGCCCCATCGTAATCGGGACAACATTGACTACATCATCACCTTCACTATCTAGATCTTCGTATTTTTCCTGAAGTGAATTGGCAAAATCATCTAAATTCACTCTACGTTGCGAGTAAAATTCCTTTTCCTTCTTACCAATTATGCCTACGTCTTTTATATAGGTTCCTAAAGATGAATAGAACCAAGTGCTTTTAAATTTTCCTGACATGATTTCTCCTAATTTATATTGCCTAACCAGTTATGCACAAGTTTCCACCTATCATAATCATGAAATATAAAATTGGCAATAAACCCAGGTTTTTTGTATTTTTTCTAACTGGATAATACTCTTTAAGCCTGAATTATACGGATTCTATATAAATACAATGTTGAGCCTAATTAAAAACTTCTCTGCTTATGACGGTATTTTGATTCCAAAACTGCTGCCTTTACAGTAAAGAGGGGGCGCATAAAAAATGGTTACGTTTTTATCTGGCTAAGATAACTGTGATTAAAAAGTTACCTTGGCACAAGCCGCTATACAGGCTTTATTTTAACCTCCTCATCCTAGTCTTCTCCAGCAGGAGAAGGAGTAGCAAGCGAATTTATTGGTATTATCCGCTTCCAATTTACCTAATTTATTCCGTGTATGTTCCTTATGACAGGTGTTAATCAGCAAAAGAAGCTACTGCAAAAATAGTAAGGTGGCTTTTTTATGCGTGATAGTGGGGCCGTTAAAAGTTAGCTGCAGGAACTTATCTAAACCCTGCTAAAATATTCCAAATTGTTTCATACCGTATGATGGACGCTCATAAAAAGTGTACTAATGAGGGGACAAATACAGTGAGTAAAAATATTTATATTTGTAAGCTATGGAACTAAATGAGTATTATTTTTTATAACTCAACAAGCAAGTACAACGTATAGAATAAGCCCTTAAACACCATAGAGTAAGTAATATGAACAAAGGAAAGCTTTACATTATTTCTGCACCGTCTGGCGCGGGGAAAACAAGTCTTATCAAAAAATTATTACCGCAAGTTGAAAAATTAATGGTTTCCGTCTCTCATACAACTCGTACACAGCGGGACGGTGAACAACATGGCGTAGATTATTTTTTTACTCCGGTTGATACTTTCAAAACTGAAATTTCTCTAGGCAACTTTCTTGAATATGCAGAAGTTTTCGATAATTTTTACGGCACAGCGCAAAGCACTGTTGAAGCTAACTTAAAGTTAGGTATTGATGTTATTTTAGAAATTGATTGGCAAGGGGCGCAGCAAATACGCAAGCTATTACCTGAGACACTAAGTGTTTTTATTGTGCCACCTTCAACAGAGGTTTTAAAAGAGCGTTTGCAAGGGCGCGGGCAAGATAGTGAAGAGATTATCAATCGCCGTATGCAAGATGCTGTACAAGAAATGAGTCATTATGCAGAGTATGATTATTTAGTGGTAAATGATGATTTCAATATGGCACTTGCTGAGCTACAGAGTATTATTTTAGCTAACCGCCTTGATATTAAAAGTCAGCAAACGGCATTAGCACCTTTATTAATGGGTTTATTAAATTAATGAAGATGTTTTTTTGTGCTTATAGAGTCTTGTTACCGCTTTTTTATCTACTTGCTTTTAGTGGTATTAGTACAGTATATGCTGCCAATATTCAGGTAAAAATAGACCGAAACCCAGTGAATATTCAGGAGTCTTTTCAGCTTATTTTTACCGCTACTGAAAGCCCTGATGATGACCCTGATTTTTCACCACTAAATAAAGACTTTGAGGTTTTAAATCAAACTGAGCAGCAATCGACACAAATTATTAACTGGAAACGAACTAAAAGTATTCAATGGGTTTTAACATTAATGGCTAAGCGAACAGGAAGCTTGATTATTCCTGCTATTTACTTTGGAGATGATAATAGCTTAGTGACAGACGTGGTGGTAACAGAGCCGTTGCAGCCTGATAATGTAAATATTAATGAGGAGCTGTTTTTGCAGGCTTCTGTTAACACTGAAATACCGTACATTCAAGAACAGGTCATTTATACCTTAAAGTTATTTCGCAAAGTAAATATTAGCCAAGCTACTTTAACCGAGCCTATTTTAAATGATGCCGTTATTGTACGTTTAGGGGAAGATAAAAATTACAACACCCAATATAACGGTGAAAATTATGTCGTTGTTGAGCGTGAATATGCTATTTTTCCACAAAAAAGTGGCGTTATGACGATAGCACCATTAACTTTAACTGCAGGTATTGTTGTTGCTAACCAAGCTAGGTACAACAGTTTTTTCAGCCGACAAAGTACACGTAATAAACGAGTACTTTCAAATAGTATTGAGTTAAATGTACAAGCCAAGCCAGAGAATAATAGTAACTCAATTTGGCTGCCAGCAGAGCAAGTTTATATACAAGAAAAATGGTCGATAAACCCACAAGAAATTATTTTAGGTGAGCCGGTTACTCGAACCATTAGCCTTTTTGTTAAAGGGGTAACGGTGAGTATATTACCTGAATTACAAAAGCAAAAACTAGCGACGCAAATTAAATCTTACCCAGACCAGCCGGTATTGAAAGAAACGCCTCAGGGTAGAACGTTGGTCGCTTTTAGAGAAGAAAAAGTTGCTTTGATTGCATCTGAGGTGGGGACTTATACAATACCTGCGATAGAAATTCCTTGGTGGAATACCAGGACTCAGGTACAGGAAGTGGCTGTTATCGCAGAACAACAGTTTGTTGTTGTGGCGGGAGAATTAAGCAATAGCAATGATATTCAGCCAGAGATAAATATTCAAAAGCCAATTGAGATCGTAACAGAGAATGTTATAGCGAGACCTGAGAATAACGTATGGTTTATTTTAGCCATCTTTTTTGGCTGTGCTTGGGCTTTAACCTTGCTTTATTTGCTACTCAATAGAAAAGCAAAAAATAAAGCAGATCAGCCGAAAAAAATTGAGAAAAAAGCAGAAGATTCCATTAAGACGCTTAAACAAGCTTGTGCAGAAAATGATAGCAAGAAAGCTAACCTAGCCTTACTAACTTGGGGGCGTGAGAATTTTCAGAAAAATAGTTTAGAGGCAATTGCGAAAGAGTGCGATAAGCCGCTGAGAGAAGAAATACAGTATTTAAATACTGTTTTGTATAGTCAATCTAAATTAAAGTGGCAAGGTGAAGCGTTATCACAAGCTTTTCAGCAAAATGAAAAGCGAGTCGTAGATTCTAAAGAAATAGAAGATGGCTTACCGCCATTATTTAAAATATAAACGAGAGGGTTGAACATGGGATTTGCAACAGGAAGTAAAATAGCGATATTAATTTTATGGCCTTTTTTGTTTTTACTTTTTCTTTATTTTAAAGATAAAGAGAAATTTAAGCGTAAATGGAAAGCATTTTGGAAGAGTTAAGAGGATGTATGGAATAACTTAGGCAACCTGGAATCGGGGTGTTTATACCCAAGCTACTTGAAGATGCTTATTTCTCGCCATGTCATCCCCGCACGCTTCTAGCGGGGATCTTGTTACATAACTGATGTTACGCATAAGTAACCCCCCAGCTCTGCTGGGGGACTCACAAAGTTTGACAATTACGGGAATCATTGCAATTCTCCTTATCTGTGAACCGCCTAAAGTTCAAAAGATAAGGAAAAAAAACAATGAAACCAGAAAATAGTTTAAACCATACGAAATGGGAATGTAAATACCATATAGTTTGGATACCGAAATATCGAAAGAAGAGTATTTATAAAGATTTGCGTGAATACCTTGGTGTAAC
>JAJJBE010000152.1 GCA_020996635.1 Bathymodiolus brooksi methanotrophic gill symbiont | reverse complement strand
AAGATTTTGGGACTCCTGTCGCAAAAATCGATTCGCCACGCGGCGAATCAATAATGCCCCGATACGCCCTGCGTTCGGATCAACTACGCACAAAAGCTGCTTCGTTAATCCTACCTCAAATGGCTCTCCGGGATAAAATTTTTACCTCCTGAGCGAACTTACAGTTCACTTCAGATTGGTAACAACCCTTCGCCTATCGCGGACTAAAAATCATCCCTGATTTTCAGCGGTAGTCTTCCATCAGTTTATCAACCTGCCACGGTTGAGGTGGTGTATGTTGACTACCGCTGATCATCACCGGAACTTGTCGAAAGCAGCCTGCGTTGTCTCTATCTAAGCCATGTAATATTAGCGTATGTATAGCCAACAAGTTGCGCTTGTTGAATGGCTCACTTGAAGTAACCAAGTCATGTATAAATCTAATGGCTTCGTAATGATTAATAGCCTCTAGGTGCTCGTTCATTGGTTTACCACCAATGGTTAAATCTTTATGAATGACTAAGTCGGTTTCTCTGAGCGTTAAGGTATTTCCCTCTATTCGATTGCTGTCGTAGGTGTATTCGATGTATAGGGCTTCAAGAATCTCAGCACTATGCAATTCTCGATACTGTTCCAGCTCTGCTTTAAGATTATTTGCATTATGTATAAAGAGTATCAAGTTCACTTATTGGTCTTCTGCTGTGTCTGTTTTAAGGAGCGAGGATTTAATATTACCTGAATTAAAGTCAAATCAATAACGGTATTTTAGAGTGCTTAAATTCCACCTTACAAGCCACAAAAAGAAAAGCAAAGAAAGGTAAAACATAAGACCTACCCCTGCTTTCCTCTTGATTTATTTAGGTGGATTTAGATACTCTAAATCGCTACGCAAGCATTAGGCAAAGCGAAAAAGTGACTTAAATATTTTCTCTTCATTATGCTCTATTATTTGAAACTGCTTTCAAAAGGTAGGTATTCTGTCCTCTTATTTTTGACCAAATACACATCTCAAACTAAGTCGAGTCTGCCCCTACTTACTTTCTTTTCCTTTTGGGGTAAAACGTTACGCCAATCCGTAGTAATAGCGTTAATAACTACGGATTGGTATTTTCTATATAGCTATTAAGCTACTTTATTCTTTGCTTTACGGCCTAAACCCATGAGACCTAATAGCGCTGGAGCAAACATCAGTGCTGCTCCAGGAAGTGGAACTGCACTAGGGTTAGGAACGGAACCTAAATCAACTGTTGAATAGTGAATTGTTCCCCCTGCTGTTAGAAACTCACCAAAACCAGTCCCATAAAATAATATTTGGGTGAAGGTTGATGTGTCATCAATGGCACCAATAAAAACAGTACTGTTGGTTCCTGTGTGACCTTGTGCTGCAAAAGTTGGGTTATCCATCCAACTGGTTGCACTAGCAACTGTCTGAGTTGCGCCACCATCAAAACTAATCAGTAAATCTGAAGGTAGATAGCAGCATTAGGCGCGCCATTCCTATTTCATGAAACATTGGGATGTCCTATCGCCAATCTTCATTCAGCACGGAGCGATTTATGGGAGCACCAGTTCGTCCTGTGTCCAACTCAACTACGCAAAAAACACTGCTTCGTTAAGTCTACCTCAAATGACTTGACGGCTGTCGGGATAACTACTTGCCTCCCGAGCGAACTGACCAGTTCACTTCGGATT
>JAJJBE010000176.1 GCA_020996635.1 Bathymodiolus brooksi methanotrophic gill symbiont | reverse complement strand
TTTTTATCGTTGGTGATGGTTAATTCACACCAGTTTACAAATAAAGCATCATCCGTATCCCGTAAAGGAACTGGGTTGACAAAACGGTCGTGTTTTTTTACTTTTTTCTTTCCCTTCGATTCATTGACAATGATATTTTCTACCTTACCTAATCGCTCAAAGTCATCAACCCACTCGTATAGGGTCTGATGAGAACCTGGCTTGCAAATCGATTTTTACCTTCACCTAACCAAACTAACTGACCATACTGAGGAAGCGCATTAATTTCACCCACATATTCTTGCTCTCTTGCTAAGTCAGAAGCAAAACTAAAAGGGGTAAAAAAATGAGAGAAATTAAAAAAAAGAATTTTATAATCATGGGTACAACTAAAAATAAGGCGAGTGTTGCGCTCGCCTTACAAAATAACGTTAAAGGCTATTCATAACCAATATTGTTGCGGCACTGGATATAATCGCGACAAAAACAAGAGTTAAGGCACTAAATCCACCCACTCCATCACTAAAGGGCTCTACACCCTCAATAATCGCATTAACAGCTTTTGTTTTGCCATTCTCTTCGGTTATATCATAATGAATAACATCACCTATACGCGGGCGACGACTCATATTGTTTAATGATGAGATATGAATAAAAACATCATCTTCTTTATTATCGCTTTCTGTTCTAATAAATCCAAAACCACGGTCATCTTTCCAGGCTGCAATAGTGCCCGTTTCTGTTTGTGTCGCCATAAATAAACCTCTTTTATTATATACAATTAAGCTAAGCCAAGCTTATTACGTCTTTTGAGCGCCTCTTATAAATAGCTCTTTTCTTTCTAATGTGCCCCTGCGCCTGTGGTAATAAATACCAATAGGAATAAGCACTTCAGCTAGCAATATCTCATTACCTACTTATCTAACTTTTGCTAGTGAACCTATAATAACAGACTCTATCGTTTTAAACGCAATTTAGCCTATGCATATATTAAGCGTTACGTTCCATACTTAGAGCCATCTTCCATAACAACACTTATCCATTATTCTACTGAAATACTAGTAAAGTAAAGTCAGGCAAAGAAAAGCGATCTTAACCTGACATCAACGGCATTATTATTTTAGTACTTTACTTCTTTCTCAATAATTGTTTTACCATCAATCACTAATTTAGAAATACCACCCAGTGTTAAGTGCAAAGTACACTCTGCTTTTTTGAAACTATATTTATCAGCTGTTTTTGATGCATCCCAGGTTAAAGAAACATACGTTTCTTTATCTGTATCTGTATCTGTTGCAAAATAAACCACATCACCCGTTTCACTTTTAATCGCACTAGGGCATTTTTTATTAGCCATAGTTTGCATCGCAGCAACCGCACGAACCATTGCGGCATTCGCTTTGAATTCATTTGTGTCTTCTTTATTGGACCCAACCATTAAAAACCCTACAACAAAAACTCCAACAATAGCAATCAATAATTTTTGTATATTACTCATATATTTCTCCTCAGTTTAAATAAAATCAATCTTTTCCTAGCAAGCTTAAAGCTTTCCATCTCTGATTCTATGGGATTTATAGAATATTAGCAAAGATAAATACCAGCAATTCTCAATTTAGGATTCAGTGATAAAATAACCTTAATTCCTAGTTAAAAAAACCAACCAGTGATAGATACCGTCGAAACAATAACAAGCTTCACGCAATCAAATTTGATTGGACAGATCA
>JAJJBE010000121.1 GCA_020996635.1 Bathymodiolus brooksi methanotrophic gill symbiont | reverse complement strand
AAGCCTGTCGCTGTTGTATAGCTAAATGAAGTGATCAGGTAATCGGTGTATAAGTCAAAAATATCAGGTGTTTTCATAGCCTACTATTTTAATGGAAATATCATTAGGGTGCGTAACATCAGTTATTAAGCAGTTAGGTGTTGTAGGTGCAAGTCGATAGATAGAAACGTGAGTTATTTTTTGACTGTATTTATGTATGAAAAGAAAGGGAGCTTTCATGTTTCGAGTTGATAGTTACTTGCGCCCTAAAAAAATTAGCCGAGTAATTTTTTTAGGAGCTATTTTTTGTGCTTTTATTGTTTCTGCGCAATTTGAAATTAGTGCTGTTTTGCTTAATAAAATCCAACAAAAGTTTGGTGCTGAAGCTGTTACCCGAGTACAGCTATGGCAAGATTTAATGAAAACGGATAAAAACCTACCCGATCAAGAAAAATTAAAGTTAGTTAATCAATTTTTTAACCGGCAGATTGAATTTGTTGATGATATTTATTTGTGGGGAGTGAAAGATTATTGGGCAACGCCAATAGAGTTTTTAGTAAGAGGGGCTGGGGACTGCGAGGATTATTCTATTGCAAAATACTTTACTTTAAAGGAACTAGGCATTTCAGAAAAGAAGATGAGAATTACTTATGTTAAGGCTTTAAAGTTACGCCAAGCGCATATGGTTTTAACTTATTTTGAGACACCAAGGTCAGTACCTGTCGTTTTGGATAACTTGATTTCAACGATTAAACTTGCAATAGAGCGAAAAGACTTATTGCCTGTTTATAGTTTTAATGGTTCGGGTTTATGGTTAGCAAAAGCAAGAGGTAGTGGTAAGAGAGTGGGGGATTCTAGTCGTTTAAATATGTGGGAGTCTTTGAAGGCAAGAATGCTTAGTAATGAGTTGTAACGCTTCAAATCCTGTCAATCGGGAGTTATGGTCTTTGGTTGCACAAGAGGCAAGGTGTAATTAATCTATACCCAAAATAAATGAAGATGCGTGATTTTAACTAAATGGAACAGCGGTCTTCAGCCGCTGCAATCACATATCAAGCATTCCGCGACTAAAGATCGCGGTTCCATTAAGCGAGCACCTTCAAGTAGCTTGGGTATATATAATGTAGCTTTTTATTTACTTTCTTCTTGTTCCTCTTTATCATCCAGCGCACGGTTAGTCAGGGTCGACATACACTCTAAATAGCTTTCTGAATAATTCATATGGGCTGCTGCCAAACCTTTTGCAGAGCCAAAGCTTTCACGTAATTCACTTAACACTTCAGCAGGTTTTTCTGATATTTTAAGTGAAATCATTTTGGTATAACCTTTGTAAGCATCTGCTCTTCTTGGTTCAAAAGGGAGTGTTCCTGGCATTTTTTTAGATGATAAATCAACGATGCAGTCGGCCATTACTGCAGGGTCTATATGGTAACTACGGACATCTTCATCATTACTGACTAAATCTACTATGGTTTGATGGTATTGATCTTTTTCAGAACACGCGGCTAAGGTTAAAACTGAAAGGCTGATAAGTGCTAATTTTTTCATAGATTTATTTATTATTTTTAAGTGATTCTATTTCAAGCATTGCATTTTTTATCCATGCTTCTGCTTGCTGATTAATTTCTTTGCTTTTAAGCCCTTCAGTCATAATGGCTGGGCCAATTTTTAGTTGAATAACACCGGCTTGTTTTAAAAAGCTATTGCGAGGCCAAAATTCACCCGCATTATGAGCAATGGGAATAACAGGGTATCCGGTTCTGTGTGCTAATAAACTACCACTAGCACTGAATTTACCTTCTTCACCAGGAGCTATTCGCGTTCCTTCGGGATATATAACTACCCAAAACCCTTCTTTTAGGCGTAAAGTCCCCTTTTTTAGTAATTGAGATAAAGCTTGCTTAGGGCTAGAGCGGTCAATTGCAATGGGCTTTAACGTTGCCATCGCCCAGCCCCAAAAAGGTAGCCATAATAAAGATTTTTTCAGCAAAACACTTTGTGGAGGTAGCAATGCCATTAAGGCAATTGTTTCCCATGCAGATTGGTGTTTGCATAAAATAATGGCATTGTTAACACTGTTTAAATTTTCTAAGCCCGTTACTTGGTAGCTTAAACCACAAATTAGCTTGGTCATGGCTAAAACAAATCGCCCCCAAAGAGCGGCTAGCTTGAAGTGTAAACGAAAAGGAAATATGGAAAAAAGTATCATTAAAATAGCAAAAAAGACAGTACCTATTAATATGACTAGCATTAATAGTGCGGATCTTAGGTGCGTTAATAATGAGTTGCTCGGATAAGATGAATTTGCTTGCATCGTATAGGTTCTCGAAAATAGGAATTTCTAATTCAGGGTTAGTCATTAAGGTTTTAATGTCATTTCCTGTTTTAACTAAGATTGGTTTTGCACCTGCCGCAGTTCCGGCTTGTAAGTCGCGTAAGCTATCACCAATAAAATAAAGAGCATTTAAATCTGCTTTATAGTCTTTTGCAAACTGTAATAGCATGCCTGCTTTAGGTTTTCGGCAATGACATTCTGTTGTTGGTAAATGAGGGCAGTAATAGATATGCTCGATTTTACCCCCTGAAGCATTGACTAATTGCTGCATTTTTAAATGGATAGCTGTTAAATCGGCATCACTATAAAGTTTTCGCCCTACGCCTGATTGATTGGTGATAACAATGATTTTATAGCCTGCTTGGCATAGCTGGGCGATAGCCTCTAAGCTATTAGCAATTGGCAGCCATTCATCAGGTGACTTTATAAAATCACCTGAATCAATGTTAATCACACCATCACGGTCTAATAAAACGTACTTATCGGGCATTAGCTTTGTAACTTAGAAATATCTGCAATTTGTAAAAATAAGTTAGCCAGTTTGTTGAGTAAAGCCAAGCGGTTTGCACGTAGCTCTAAATCATCACACATCACCATGACATCATCAAAAAATGTATCCACTTCTGCGCGTAAACTTGCAAGGCGGTTTAGTGCAGCAGGGTAGTCATTAGCTTTTAATAAAGGCGCAATATCTTGCTCTGCTTGTTCAGCAGAGGCTAATAAAGCTATTTCAGCAGGCTCTATCAATGTGCCTACTTTTTCCGTCGCTTTATTATCTGATTTTCTTAAGATATTACTAATACGTTTGTTAGCAGCAGCAAGGCTAGTGGCTTCGGCTAATGATCTAAAGCTTTGTACGGCTTTTAGGCGACATAGGAAATCATAAGGTTCGGCAGGTTTAACTGATAATACCGCATCAAATTCATCCGCTGTAAACCCTTGGTCTAAGCAATAGCCTTTTAAGCGTTCGTAAATAAATGTGATGACTAAGCTTTGCGTTTTTTCAGTATCAAACTCATGGCTGAATTGTTGCAAGGTAAAATCGAGGCATTCAATAATATCAAGGGATAACTTGTTCTCAATAATAGTGCGTAATATACCTAATGTCGCACGCCTTAATGCGTAAGGGTCTTTGTCGCCGGTAGGAATTAATCCAGCACTAAAAATACCCGCTAAGGTATCAAATTTTTCAGCCAAAGCTAAAGCTTGGCCGGTAGCCGTTGTTGCGGTAGAGCTGCCAGATTGCTTAGGCCAATATTGTTCTTCAATCGCACTGGCAACTTCTGGGTTTTCACCATCTGCTAAAGCATAATAGAGCCCCATTAAACCTTGTAAACTGCCGAACTCTTCAACCATATGGGTGACTAAATCCGTTTTTGCTAATTTAGCAGCACGAGCCGCTAAGTCGCTATCAGCTTGAATTTTATCTGCAATAAATTCAGCTAATAAGCCAACACGTTGTGATTTATCGGCCATGCTGCCAAGCTTTTTCTGGAAAACAATCTTTTCTAGTTGCGGGCAAAGGTCTTCTAAAGTGTGCTTACGATCTTGATCCCAGAAAAATTCAGCATCGGCAAGACGAGGCATAATAACTCGCTCATTGCCTTGCTGAATAGAAGCGGGGTTTTTACTTTCAATATTACTAAAAGTAATAAAATGCGGTAGTAAGCTACCATCTGCATTTTTAACCGGGAAGTATTTTTGGTTGATTTGCATAGTGGTGATTAAAACTTCCACAGGCAAAGCCAAAAAGCGTTTATCAAAGTTTCCTGTAATCGGTACAGGAAATTCATTTAAGGCGGCTATTTCTTCCAGTAAATCAGCTTCAATATGGGCAATACCGCCCACAGCATCTGCTGCTTTTTTAGCGGCATCAGCAATTATTGTTTGGCGTTGCTCAAAACTAGGAATAACTTTTGCTTTGGCTAATAACGTAGCTTCATAGCTTTCAGGGGATTCGATAGTGATCGCTTCCGGTGCATGAAAACGGTGCCCGTGTGAGATGTTGCCAGTCGTTAAACCTAGAATATCTGTTTGAATCACTGTTTTTCCGTACAGCAAAACCGCCCAATGAACAGGGCGTACAAATTCAACGCTAGAATCTCCCCAGCGCATACGTTTAGCAATCGGTAACTGGTTGATGCTTTTACGAATAATATCAGGGATTAAATCCGTGCTGACGAGACCTTTAATTTCTTGAGTGAAAGCTAGCCATTCGCCTTTATCGGTTTTTAATCGACCTAATTGCTCAACCGTTGTCTTGCAACTTCTTGCAAAACCTTGGCAAGCTTTAGAAGGAGTACCCTCTGCATCAAAGGCTGCTTGTACGGCAGGGCCGCGTTTTTCCACGCTTTTATCGGCTTGTGAACTTGCTAGGTCTTTAATAAAAACAGCTAAGCGGCGAGGGGTTGCATAAACGATGCATTCGCCAAAACTTAGTTCAGCTTCTTTAAGCCCTTGCTGAATGCCTGAAGATAGCGCATTACTTAGTTTGTGTAATGATGCAGGAGGCAGCTCTTCACAACCTAGTTCAAATAATAAATGTTCTGTTGCGCTCATTAGGCTGCTCCTGTGTCTTTTACTAATGGAAAACCTAAAGATTCACGGCATTCATAATAAGTTTTTGCAACCGCTTTAGACATATTTCTAACGCGTAAAATATAACGTTGACGCTCGGTGACAGAAATGGCATGACGGGCATCTAATAAGTTAAAAACATGGGATGCTTTTAAGACCATTTCATAAGCCGGTAGCGCGAGGTTCTTGTCTATTAATTTCGCGGAATCCGCTTCGTAAGTATCAAAACTAGCGAATAAGAAATCGACATTGGCATGGTCAAAATTAAACTCAGACATTTCCACTTCATTTTGATGAAATATATCACTATAAGTAACAACCGATCCATCTAGGCCTTTTGCCCAAACTAAATCGTAAACACTTTTTACCCCTTGAATGTACATAGCAATACGCTCAAGTCCATAGGTTAGCTCGCCTGTTACAGGCTTACACTCTAAGCCACCCACTTGCTGAAAATAAGTGAATTGAGAGACTTCCATGCCATTAAGCCAAACTTCCCAGCCTAAGCCCCAAGCACCTAAAGTAGGGGATTCCCAGTTATCTTCTACAAAACGCACATCATGCTCTAATAAATCTAAACCTATATGGCGTAAAGAACCTAAATACAGTTCTTGAATATTCGCTGGTGATGGCTTTAAAACCGTTTGAAACTGGTAATAATGCTGCAAACGGTTAGGATTCTCACCATAGCGGCCATCTGTTGGTCGACGTGATGATTGTACGTACGCTGCCTTCCAAGGCTCGGGGCCTATTGCACGTAAGAAAGTAGCCGGGTGAAAAGTACCCGCGCCTACTTCTAAGTCTAAAGGTTGTAATAAAACACAGCCTTGTTCTGACCAATAGTTTTGTAGGGCAAGGATAAGTCCTTGAAAAGTAGATAAATCGTTATTTGTACTAGACACAATAAAAAACGTTTTTTTAAGCTATAAAATGCGTGCGATTATACCTTAAAGCCGTGCTTCGATTAATTATTTTAGTTTTCTTTCGTTGTTTTTTTTGATAGTTTAATGCATTAATTTAAGCTCTTTGAAAGGACTAGACAGCGATATGGCGATTGAAATCGAACGTAAATTTTTACTGCTTAACGATAATTGGCGCTCTGAGGTTTTTAAATCAATTAATTACCGCCAAGGTTACCTAAATAGTGATGCCAATAGTTCGGTAAGAATTAGGGTGAGTGATGAGACGGCAAAAATTAACATAAAAAGTGCCACCATTGGATCACAGCGTAGTGAATATGAATATGATATTCCTGCTGCAGATGCACACGAACTTCTGAGTACTTTATGTCACCAGCCTTTAGTGGAAAAGATTAGGCACTTAGTAAAGAGAGGTAAGCACACTTGGGAGATTGATGAATTTAAGGGTGATAACCAAGGCTTGGTTGTTGCAGAAATTGAATTGTCAGCGGTAGATGAGGTTTTTGAAAAACCTGAGTGGGTAGGTTTAGATGTGACGAAGGATATTCGTTATTATAATAATCAACTTTCTAAGCATCCGTTTTCTAAATGGTAGGGGTGAGGTGTCCAGTGTTGACGCTCCTGCGTCGTTTGAGTAGACATCTTTCCTAAATAATCATGAAAATTTCTGTAGCCCTTATTCTATAAGAGGTTTCAGGGTAATAATAAAAATATTAGATTACTGTAAGTAGCTGATATTATTTAACTAAACTTATTTAGGAAAGATGTCTAGTATACCCATGCCACTTGAAGGTGCAGTCTTTTAGCAGGGATTTATGATTCAGTACTGGGTCTACGATAAAAGACTTCGTGGGTGACGAGGTGTAAATCAAAGCATCTTCAAGTGTAATGGGTATATATACTGGTCTGGGATGTTTTTTCAGGAGGTGTTTACTCTAATTTTATGGGAATGGAGGGGAAAACGCCCTGCTTTACACAATATCTAGTGCGAAGAATGTTTTTTACTGATTTTTCCTGTTGATTTGCTTGGACTGCATTTATCGTTTTCTCTTACGATGTGTTGGAATAGGTATATACTGGTTTTATTCCTTTTTCGATTTTATGCCGAATACCATTCGACCTATACTTCCAGCAATAAAAAATTATTTCTTATGATCTGATGTTACGCAGTAGCCGACTTTAATTGTTGCAATTCATCAAAAGCTTGTCGAATAGCATTAATATAAAGTTTCGATTTTAAAGCGAACTTGTTCAGCCCTTGCTGGGCACTGAGAATCTCTAATCGAGCAGTCG
>JAJJBE010000246.1 GCA_020996635.1 Bathymodiolus brooksi methanotrophic gill symbiont | reverse complement strand
CAAGGTACAACCAGCCCTCTCTTGTCGCAATATAAGTAATATCACCCACGTAGCAAGTATCCGGTTTATCGACTGTCAATGCTCGATTGAGCAGGTTAGGGGCAATAGGATCGTCATGATCAGAATTAAGAGAAACTTTAGCTTCTAAAGGATTGATGTTATTAGAGTGGTTAAAAAAACCTCTTTTTTATACCAAAAAACTCTATTGGTATTAATATGTTACGCTTAACTTACTGGCATTGGGGTAAGCCTTGTTTTTTTGTCACTTCCTTTACTCCCCTGATAGCTTATCAAGTATTTACTTTATAAATATATCCAGCGCTTTTGATAGTGTTAAAAAGAAGCCCATCATTCCCATTAGCATAATCATGTTTTTGTTGAGTGCTTTTTGGATGGTATGTTCAATTTTTTCATTCAGTAATTCAAATTTGTTTTCTAGCCCTTCAAACCTGTTTTCCAGCCCGACAAATCTGTTTTCCATATCGCTAAATTTACCGTCAAATTTTCTTTCTAGGCCGACAACACTCGCTGTCACCTCATTTAGCTTGTCATCCAAATGGTTGATATGGTTGTATTGTGATTTTAATAGGAGGGTGTTGATATCTTCTTGAGTCAAGCCTTTGCCTTGGCTAAACTTTTCTTCAATTTCTTTTACTTTGGGTGTGATCATTTCGATCAACATATCATCTACGCGTGTTTTATCCATTGTTATTACCTAATCAAGCTATATAAAATCAAGGCGGTGTCTGTCCATAGGGGCAAATAGGGTTTATACTTAAATAAATGAAGGTGCGTGATTTTAACTAAATAGAACAGCGGTCTTCAGCCGCTGCAATCACATATCAAGCATTCCGCGACTAAAGATCGCGGTTCCATTAAGACAGCATCTTCAAGTGGATTGGGTATCGTTTATCGCTATATCCTTTTCTTACCCTAATTTTATCAAGCATTTACTTTATAAATATATCCAGCGCTTTTGATAGCGTTAAAAAGAAGCCCATCATTCCTATTAGCATAAACATATTTTTGTTGAGTGCTTTTTGGATGGTATGTTCAATTTTTTCATTATGTAATTCAAATTTGTTTTCTAGACCTTCAAACCTGTTTTCCAGCCCGACAAATCTGTTTTCCATATCATTAAATTTTCCGTCAAATTTTCTTTCGAGCTCATTGAATTTTCCTTCAATTTTATTTTCAAACTCATTGAATTTCCCTTCAAGGCCGACAACATTTGCTGTCACCTCATTTAGCTTGTCATCCAAATGGTTGATGTGGTTGTATTGTGACTTTAGCAATAGGGTATTGATATCTTCTTGAGTTAAACCTTTACCTTGGCCAAACTTTTCTTCGATCTCTTTTACTTTTGGTGTGATCATTTCGATCAACATATCATCTACGCGTGTTTTATCCATTGTTATTACCTAATCAAGCTATATAAAATCAAGGAGGTGTCTATCCATAGGGACAATAGGCTTATTTTATCGGGAAACAGAAATCGCAACAAATTATATTTTCTTTTGTATTGTTTTAATTTCTTCTTCTGTAAGCCCTGTGGCTATTTTTATAACGTCTAACGGGAGATTTTCTTTTGTTAAGTTCAATATCGAGCAGTCGCATAAAGCGACATGAAGATAGGGTTACTTTGTGTTCTCACTGTTCTTGCGGGTGATTTTGCCATGCTGGTATTTGATTTTATGCTTTTATGAAAGACCTCTACTTTCCACCGTT
>JAJJBE010000174.1 GCA_020996635.1 Bathymodiolus brooksi methanotrophic gill symbiont | reverse complement strand
ATTATGACCTTTCGAACTGTTCAGCTTAACTCTCTTAAATAAAGGCAGGTACTTACATTTGAGACGGTGTTTTATCACGCATGACTTTTTATAGTGTGTCCTGCCTTTGTGCTAGAATTCTTAATTGTAACCTAGCGACTATAAGCATAGGATGACTTGACGGCTGTCGGGATAACTACTTGCCTCCCGAGCGAACTTACAAGTTCACTTCAGATTGGCGAATTTCCCTGTCGCCTACTGCGGACTAAAAATCATCCCTGATTTTCAGCGATTGATTCATAATAATCAGTGAGTAACATCAGTTATCAATAAAGTGGTTATTATGGCAGAGTTGAGTATTTCTTCTAGGCTTTAATCAGGTAGTTAATCATGAGAATCAAAGACAAACCCGCAGAAGAGCGCCCACGTGAAAAATTGATAGCGCAAGGTGCAATGACTTTAAGTGATGCAGAGCTATTAGCTATTTTTTTGCGTACCGGGACGCAGGGTAGCTCGGCTATTGAATTAGCAGAAAATTTATTACAAGAATTTGGCTCCTTGCAAGCCTTAATGAAAGCAGATCGCCTTAGCTTTACCCAAGCAAAGGGTTTGGGTGATGCAAAATACGCACAATTGCAAGCCGTATTAGAAATGGCACGCAGGCACACCTTTGAGGTGTTAGATAGAGGTGGGGCACTGACAAGCCCAGAATCCACGCGAGCTTATTTAGTGGACAAGCTTAAAACTTACGAGCATGAAGTCTTTGCCTGTCTATTTTTAGATAACCAGCATCATATTCTAAAGTTTGAAGAGTTATTTTCAGGTACGCTTGATAGCGCCAGCGTATACCCGAGAGAAGTTGTAAAAAAAGCTTTAGCGCATAATGCCGCTGCCGTCATATTTGCGCATAACCATCCCTCCGGAATTAATGAAGCAAGTCATGCAGATAAAGCCATTACACAACGATTAAAAAAAGCCTTAGAGTTGATTGATATTCGTGTACTCGACCATTTTATTATTGCCGATGGTAGACCGTTTTCATTTGCAGAACATGGGTTGTTATAGCTTGTAAGGTGAGAGTAACAAAGCTGTAGTGGTCTAATAATCTTGTATGACATAGACTCCCGATAAAAGACTTCGGGAGTGACGAGTGAGGAAACAACTGCAGTTTTCTATTGATCGATTTTAGACGATGTTACTTTGATAAAACAGCTGCGTAGCTAGTGCCCGCCATGTTTTGCATCTGATTCTTCTTGCTCACGTTTGGTCAGGGTGAATTTCTTTGGGTTATTTTTCATCTCTATGCCATCAAAACTGAGCATAATAAGCGTTTCATCATTTTTTATTTGCAGTTTTCGAATGCTTGAGCCTTTACGCGGTGTCAAAGTAACAAGTTTCGCACTTTCATCCCAATCATACTTGCCTTTTTCATAGAATTCTCTAGTTGATTGCTGTGCTTTTTGGGTTACTAATAGATAGTTGTGTTTATTTTTTAGTGATAGAGTCGTTGCAATGCCAGCGCAGCCTTTACACGGAAGAGCGCCATAATACACTCCCCGAAATTGTTGGCTTTTATCGCTGTGATTATTTGATTCTGCGAAAGCAGGGTTCAAAATAATAGTGAGAAAACTAAGAGATGTTAGGGTTAGTTTTAAAAATAATGTTAATGCATTCATATTGATTAATACTCGCAATTAAAAGGTAAAAGGGTTGTTGAAATTGACCGACTAGGTAATGCGGAACTCTTTAAGTGATCAAGAGGGATGATCAAATCTACCATGTAGTGCATTGACTCTAATGATGTTGATGGTTATTGTCAATTATATGTCTATATTAAATAGGGCCATCAGGCTGAAATTATATTGACTTTCTTTAAGGACAAACATTAATAATTTTTTGATGAAAATTATAAATTGTATATAAATTGGGAAATTAATCGAGTCTGACCCTAATTATTCTCTAATTATTCTCTAATTATTCTCTAATTATTCTTTATGCCAGTTGCCGTCTAGTCAGTAATAAAGGTAACTTTCAGACTCATCTCCGCCCCTCTTTTGCGTTCGGGTTTTGACAACAAAGGTAAGCGTTTTGACACCTCATCAAGGGTTCATTTACATTCATCTCTTTGATACACACCTGACATGTTCTCTACAGTCATGCCTTTTCCCTTCTCGCTCACTACCAAAGCTCTTTACCTCAGCAGCAGAGGGCGGTTTGTAACCAGCTCCTTTCAGCCGATTACGAGAGACCTACTCTCATCTTTATTATAGTTACGAACAACTTCGTTGTTCTCTTGGCACACAAAATGACGCTTTAAATGGTCAGCTGGATTTTTTGGTTATGTTTTGTACTTGCTAATTTATGCACTTCAGCCAGTAAACTTTCATATGGAATATGTAAATTTTTATGTAAACACTTGATCATTTTTAAGCTTAGAGGACGTTTACGATTAAGAATTTCAGAAACTCTTCCGCTACTCCCAATATACTCTTCTAAATCTCGTGCTTTTAATCCTTGTTGTTCCATTCTGAATTTGATTGCATCAACTGGGTCTGGTGGCGTAATTGGGTAATGTTTGTTTTCATAAGCTTCTATTAAAGTGACTAAAATTTCCATATCATCCGCTTCTTTAGTGCCCATTTTTGCTTGAAACACCTTCTCAAGTTGACTAAAGCTTTCCTGTAAATCACTTTCATTACGGATTGGTTTAATATTCATTTACGACCTCAACATTAATTTTATCGTATTGAGCATGTGTTCCAATAAACTTAACCCAAACAATGCTCGCTTGATATTGAATTTCAACTATTAATCGGTATTTATTACCACCAACATTGAACACAACTCTATTATTTTTGCAGATACTTGCAGTTGCATATTGGTTTTTTATGGCTTGTGGAGATTCCCAATTTGCCTTTATAGTTTCTTCATACCAGCTTTCAATTGGAGCTTGAGCATCATTATAAGCAGGTATTTCCCAAAATTTCTTTAACGTACTTTTAGCAATTACACGCATAACTCCATAACCCTCCCTATTTGGGAGTTAGTGTAAGTAAAAATACTTTTTACGTCAAGTGGATTTTTCTGGTACGCCCAGCATGGGCGTGAACTAATGAGGTGAAAGTCTTCTGTAGGAGAGCCTACTTCATTCATTGTTTTGAATGATTATAACTACTAGCCGACGGCAATTGCAACACCGCGAGGTGCTGTGAGAAGGAAGCCCGAGTGCAAAACTGCGAGCCTACAAACAGAAATGTCATAAAAGACCGAGTCTCAGGGGTGAGTTAGCCAATGATAACGAAACCCACAGGTTCTCGCGAGACACAGTAAATGGCAAGGCAGTGTCGTGACAGTTCACGTTCTTATCTGGGGAGATCTGTTTAACACGCAGTGATGATTATTGTTTGAAAATGTCAGTTGGGCAACTGCTTAAATGTCCAGGCGACCTGATGGCTATCAATCAGGATTAGAGCGAATTTGATAGTAACGCAATAATGATTCACGGCGCTTGTTTGGGGGTAACCATCCAAGTGATTAAACAGAAGTCAGCAGACGACATAGTAGCCAAACGCCCATCGTAATGGTTGGGATACGGTGAAGGTCTGAACATTAGATGAGGAGCAGCCCGCTCTACCTTTGGCTTAAGGTCAGGCGGTAGATGAGTTGGTAGCGAGCCTCAAACTTTAACTTACTATTTTTTTTTAATGATATTATTTGAGCAAATACTCAGCTCCCAAAATTTACGGGACGCATGGCAACGTGTGAAACAAAATAAGGGAGCGGCAGGTGTCGATGGTTTAAGTATTGCAGATTACCCAAAGTGGATTTATGCACATTGGGACGGCATTCAATCAGGCTTAGAGCAAGGGTATTATTGCCCCCTCCCAGTCAAACGAATAGAAATTCCCAAACCAAATGGCGGTATTCGTCTATTGGGGATTCCTATCGTGAATGACCGTGTGATACAACAAGCCATTTGCCAAGCATTACAGCCCATTATTGACCCTCAGTTTTCAGATCATAGTCATGGCTTCCGCCCTAATCGCAATGCGCACCAAGCTGTTAAATCCGTGCAAAGAGGGATAAAAGACGGTTATAGCTATGCGGTGGATATTGATTTATCAAAGTTCTTTGATGAAGTTGACCACGATTTGTTGATGGATCGGGTCTCAAAATGGGTGGATGATCCACGCGTATTAGCACTGATTGGAAAATTTCTTCGTGCAGGCGTTAGCATTAACGGCAAAGTGGAGGCGAGCTTAAAAGGTGTACCACAAGGTAGCCCGTTGTCTCCCTTGCTGGCTAACATTATGCTCAATGACCTTGATCGTTACTTAGAAAGCAAAGGCTATCGCTTCGCACGCTATGCCGATGACTTTGTTATCAGCGTGAAATCCCTTATTGAGGGAGAACGCATTAAAGCGGAGGTCGTTGTTTTTCTGAAAACACTAAAGTTACCGATTAACGAAGAGAAAAGCCAAGTCGTGCCAATAAAGCAGCTGTCTTTTCTTGGCTTTATATTCAAGGGCAAGAAAATCATTTGGAGTCCGAAAAGTCTCGCTAACTTCAAGCACCGCATCCGTGAACTTACGGGGCGTTCTTGGGGTATTAGCTGGGCTTATCGGTATCAACAAATCCGACGCTATATTGCTGGCTGGATAAATTACTTTGGCTTAAGCGAATACTATCGCCCCGTTCCCTTACTGGATCAATGGATAAGAAGACGTGTACGCATGTGCTATTTGAAACAATGGCGAAAACCGCGTACACGTATTCGCCACCTGATACGGCTGGGCGTGTCGAAAATGACAGCGATTAGGCTAGGCTTGAGTTCAAAGGGATATTATCGGTTAGCAAAGACAAAAGCGATACAAATGGGCCTTAATAATGACTGGCTAACGGCACAAGGCTTAATATCTGTGCAACAACAGTGGTCAAAGTTCCATTATTCATAATGGCTAATGAACCGCCCTATGCGGAGCCGCATGTAGGGTGGTGTGGGGAGGGTGAGAGAGAAACTCGCCCTTACTCGATTATACATTTACTCTGATATATCTATCGAACTTGCGCCTAATGAATTAATAGTGTTATGAGTTTCACTAATAACACTATGATTTTCATCATTTAAAATCCACTCAACTTTTTTCAATGGGAACTTAAATCTTTCAGCAATGTCTCTTGTTATTATGACTCCATCTTCCAGTTGAGAAATGCAGTCATCTCGAAAGCTCCATGGAAATAAAATTTCTGCCGCCAAAACTTCAGCCAGTACCTCTGATTGTATTTGCTCACTATTAGCCCAAAGAACCCTAGAATTTGGATAAACAATTTCTCGAATAAGCTGTTCAATATCCTTAGTATAGCTGTGTGGCGAATCAATCACTAAGTGAGACATTTCTTTTGTCGCAACAAACCTTTGCTCACATAGTGTTACTCTAGACTGACTGGTTATAAAAATATCAGCGTTATGTTTATATCTGTTGAGTCGACCCTTAATAGTGTTGTCACCATCCCAGTCAACTTCATATAATTTTATACTCATATCTGTAACTTTAGAGATTACAGTAGTTAAATCGTCTATGGATACTGGTATGTTTGAATTTTCCCACCTAAATCTATGTGAGCATTTCTAACTTGATACCCTTTTAATATTATTTTTGTTAAATCCAAACTTAAACCTCTAAAAATAAAAAAAGCCCCGAAAATACTGACGAGGCTATCACTGAAATCATAAAATTAAGAGCTATTTTTTACAGCATAGAATCACCGAAAGAAAGACCCTTCGCTTTACCGCTCATGATAGCTCGATTTAATTTATTAGCTTGCTCATAAAAATGCTCTTCTGTAACATTTTCAATATCCCCTGTAAAAAACTTAACGTCTTCTAAGTCACTCGCTTTTTTTTCATTAAAATCTGAAATTACAGATTCACGTGCAGTTTGTATAGTCATGTTTGCCTCCGCAACCAATGCAAAAACCCCATAAGTGGGCTGTTTAAAAATTATTATAATTTTAAGTCGGTTCTCAAAGCAAGTTAGAATCTTGCCGAATAATTATTCGTGCCCCCACGCCTAATTGGGAAATCATTCTTAACCAACAATGTTATTGTGCCTTGCAATTTTAGACAAAACAACTCAAACGGTCAACTTATATCCTATGTAAATAGAGACTGTGTAACATAAACATGTAATAGCTGCAAAAGAATTGTTGTCTCATCTATGTATAACGCTAAAATCAGATGCCGTTTAAAGGGGCGGTTTTTTTTGCGGCTTTTTGCAAAAAAAGTGACGCTTTAAACGGCATCTGATTTTTTTGTTATATATTGTTTTACTTGAGGTATAAAATTTATTTCAATTTGATACCCGAGCGCCTTAGCATACTCTTCAATGGTTGATAGTTTAGGCGAAATATTAGAATTAACATTTTCTAACCTAGAAATATTACTTTTTTTGGTATGTAAAACTTCTGCCAACTCTTCTTGAGTAAAGCCTGCATCTTTACGAATTTTAATTAATTGCTTTCTAAGAACATAAGCTGGTGCAAGGTTGTCATATTCTTGCTTTACTTCTATATTTTTCAGTGCTTTCTTTTTGAAGTCTGTAAATGATGGTCTCATGACTTAACCTCTTTTAATCTTTTTCGAGCTATTTTCATTTCCTTACTGGGGGTTTTCTGTGACTTTTTAATAAAAGTATGCAGAATAATAACCTCTTGGTTTTTAACAGTACAAAAGAATGACCGACCAATTCCTTCCGTGCCTTTAGACCTTATTTCAAAAAGCCCATTACCTAATGCTTTTGTATAAGGTAAACCAAGAGATGAACCACATTCCTCTATCATTTCAGCTATATGCAAAAAATTAGCTAAAATTCCTTTAGGAAAAGAGAGAGTTTCAGCCTCTACCTTTTGATTGTAAAACGATATATGCCATTCCATAGATTAAAATAATATCATTTATGATAACTTTGTCAATCAGATTTTTAATATCTTTTTCATGACACATTTAATATCTAACTGATGTTACGCAGTAGCCGACTTTAATTGTTGCAATTCATCAAAAGCTTGTCGAATAGCATTAATATAAAGTTTCGATTTTAAAGCGAACTTGTTCAGCCCTTGCTGGGCACTGAGAATCTCTAATCGAGCAGTCG
>JAJJBE010000256.1 GCA_020996635.1 Bathymodiolus brooksi methanotrophic gill symbiont | reverse complement strand
TGAATATATCGAGGTTTTTTATAACCGTAAACGACGTCATTCAGCGAATGATTACAAGTCACCTGCTGATTACGAAATGTCGCTAAAAGCAGCTTAATTTTGTGTCCATAAAAGTGTTGACACATCAGAAAAATATATGTTAAATGACCATATTGATGAATGGGCAGCTGCTTTATTGCCTTAAATTAAAAGGGCTTTGGAGTTTTATGCCCAAAATCGATAAGGGGCCTTGATTTTAACAAAATGGAACAGCGGTCTTTTGAAGTGCTATGGATATAAGTGAATGGCCAAATAAAAACGAAAAAATAAATTAAAGATTATTTTTAGTAAGTCGATACCCTAGGCAGAGAACAATAATTAGTTGTTTCTAAAAACTAGATAAGCTTTATATTTTTGATACACTTTTAGGAGAACGGTCATGGCTGCTGTAATTAATACTAATGTTTTATCGTTGAATGCTCAACGTAACTTAAGTAACTCACAAAAAGGGTTGGCAACCTCATTGCAACGTTTATCATCAGGATTGCGTATTAATAGCGCAAAAGATGATGCTGCGGGTCTTGCGATTTCAGATCGTATGACCTCTCAAATTAAAGGTTTAAATCAAGCGGGAAGAAATGCAAATGATGGCATCTCTTTAGCACAAACTGCTGAAGGTGCATTAGCACAAACAACAGATTTATTACAGCGTATGCGAGAGTTAGCAATTCAATCAGCTAACTCAACTAACTCAGCTGGTGATAGAGCTGCATTGCAATCTGAAGTTAATCAGCTTAAACAAGAAGTTGATCGTATTTCATCAACCACTGAATTTAATGGTTTGAAATTATTAGATGGTTCGTTTACTTCATAAAAATTTCAAGTTGGTGCAAATGCTAATCAAACGATCAATGTATCTATTGAAGGGTCTTCAACAACAGATTTACAAGATAACCGTATAGAAGGAGCAAATACAACTGTAGATGTTGGAACTACGGCAGTGCAAAATGCATCTACAAGTGGGTCGGTAGGAACGACTAATGGTATTGTTGGGCAAGATATAACAATCAGTGGCTCTTTCGGCAAAGTAGAGAATATTGCTGTAGCACTTAATGATTCGGCATTTACTATTGCTGCAGAAATTACGTCGCGTGAACCTGAGACGGGTGTAACAGCTGATGCAATTACAGAGGTTAATTTAGCTGTAACGACTTCTGGGACGGTTTCCTTTGATATTTTTACAGGGGATGGTGCAACAACAGGGTCTACAATTGATGCAACTAGAGAGACTATTACTGCTCAGGTTGGTAGTGATTTGGATTATAGTGCATTAGTCTCTGAAATTAATAAAAAATCAGGGACAACGGGGATTACGGCAATGCCAGTAAGTTAAGCGTAACATATTAATACCAATAGAGTTTTTTGGTATAAAAACGAGGTTTTTTTAACCACTCTAATAACATCAACCCTTTAGAAGCTAAAGTTTCTCTTATATTTCGACAAAACAAGTATTTTAGTTATTAAATATCAATTACTTGCGCTTAACTTACTGGCATTGGGGATTACGGTAGCGCTAAATACTGATGGTAGTATTAAGATGACTCAAGCCGATGGTAAAGATATTGCTATAGATCATTTGGTGCATAGTAATAACGGAACTATTGCTGTGCAGTCCTATAAAGAAGTTGATAGTAATGGGAAACCTCAGCTTTCAGGTGATACAGAAACTATAAGTGGGGCGGCAGTTGCCACAAGTAGTACTAGAATTACAGGGAGGGTAGATTTGCATTCTGCGGGAACTTATACTGCAACTTCCGATGCTACTGCAGCAGCAGGTAGTATTTTTAATAATGTTGCAGCTGGGGATGTTATTGGTTCAGATGCTAAGAAGTTGGCTACTGTAGATATTGGTACAGCAGATAAAGCGCAAACTTCGATTCAAATTATAGATTCAGCATTAGCACAAGTCAGTGGCTTTTGAGGTGATTTAGGTGCGATTCAAAATCGATTTGATGCAACTATCTCAAGTTTACAGACAATTTCTGAAAACTTAAGTGCAGCACGAAGCCGAATTTTAGATGCTGATTTTGCTGAAGAAACTGCTAATTTAACTAAATCTCAAATTATGGTTCAAGCAGGTACTGCGATGTTGGCTCAAGCTAACCAAATCCCACAAGGTGTATTGAGTTTATTGGGCTAAATATAGATAATAAATAAAAAGGCTTACTTGAAAGGGTAAGCCTTTTTGTTCTCAAAAATGGGAGACTATTATGGACATTAATCCAAGTGTAACGAATGTGATCCCTGCTGATGTGAAATCACAGGGTAATTCTGCTTTACAGGAAGGGCAGGCAAAAAAAGTAGATGATGCAGTAGCTAAGTTAGAAATTACTAAACAAAAAGAGCTAGCAGCAGAAAAACAGGTCTCTTCTGAAAAGAAGGTTGACTCTAAGGAGTTGGACGTGGCTATAGCAAAGCTTAATGACAATCTTCAGGTGGCGCATAAAAATTTAGCTTTTTCTGTTCATGAAGAAAGTGGCCGAGATGTAGTTTCAATTTTAGACACTAAAAGTCACGAAGTAATTAAACAATATCCAAGTGAAGAAGTACTTAAATTAGCCGCTGAATTAAGTGAATTAGTTGAAAGTGGAGCTTCAATGGAGCAGGCATTTAATATTTTCACTTCAGAAGCTTAAATAAGTAAGTAAAAAGTGATAAATTATTTTTAAGGAGAGCAATTATGGCGCTTACATCATCTGGTATAGGTTCTGGGCTTGACATTGATAGTTTAGTCACTCAATTAGTTCGGGCTGAAGGGGCTAGCCCTTCTTTTCGATTAAATAAACGTGAAGCATCTTATCAAGCTGACTTATCTGCCGTAGGGCAATTAAAGGCTGCATTAAGTGAATTTCAAACGAGTTTAGAAAGCCTGAGTAATATTGATAAGCTAAAACCTCGTTCTGCAAATTCGAGTGATACCAGTTTATTTACTACTACAGCGGATGAAACAGCTGTGGCTGGAAGTTATGAAATTGAGGTATTAACATTAGCTAAATCTGAAAAGGTTCGCTCAAATAGCTTTACTGATTCTGATACAGAGGTTATTGGTACAGGAACTTTAGACATTAGTCTTGGTGCAGAGTCTTTTCAAATTTCAGTTGATAGCAATAATAATACTTTGGAAGGGATACGTGATGCGATTAATGATGCATCGGATAATCCTGGAATAACCGCGTCTATTATTCATGTAGATGGTGGTGCGCAGTTAGTTTTAGATTCTAATGTGATTGGTGTCGCTAATGCGATTACTGTCGTTGCCACCGATGGTTTTGATTTAGCGCGTTTAGATTCTGCTAATTTAATTGTGGCACAAGCTGCTCAGGATGCGACATTTAATTTAGATGGCCAGTTAGTAACTAAAGGCAGTAGTAGCTTTTCTGATGTGATTACTGGCGTGACTATTAATTTGCAAAAAGCCGAAGTTGATACCATAGAAACGTTGACGGTTGAACTGGATTCGGGCGCACTGGAAGCTAAAGTTAAGCGATTTGCTTTAACTTATAATGCATTAAATGACACACTTAAGCAGTTGTCTAGTTATGACCCTGAAACAAAAATAGCCGGAGCATTGCAAGGTGATTCATTATTGCGGGGTGTGCAAACGAATATACGTAATATTTTAGGTGATGTGGCTAGTGACTTAAAATTTGGCAATATTGTTGAGTTGGGAATTAGTACTGATGAATCAGGACATTTTCAATTAGATACCTGATGTTACGCACCCTAATGATATTGCCATTAAAATAGTAGGCTATGAAAACACCTGATATTTTTGACTTATACACCGATTACCTGATCACTTCATTTAGCTATACAACAGCGACAGGCTTGTCAGGCTTAGTTGATAATGCGATCAGTCATGACCCAGTCACTCGGTTTCTTTCTCAACAAGATTTCACCTCTAAAGAGCTTGGGAAGGTGATCAAAAAAACAGTGAGAGAAATTGAAACGGGTGGGGGTGTTTTAATTTTTGATGACACCCTCCAAGAAAAGCCACATAGCAAGGAGAACGACCTCATTTGTTGGCATTATGATCATTGTGTTAATCGTTCAGTGAAAGGCATTAACTTGCTGAATTGCGT
>JAJJBE010000055.1 GCA_020996635.1 Bathymodiolus brooksi methanotrophic gill symbiont | reverse complement strand
CGACTGCTCGATTAGAGATTCTCAGTGCCCAGCAAGGGCTGAACAAGTTCGCTTTAAAATCGAAACTTTATATTAATGCTATTCGACAAGCTTTTGATGAATTGCAACAATTAAAGTCGGCTACTGCGTAACATCAGTTATTTAAGATTGAGGCTTTAGATTTGCAGTTTAGCAATAATGAAAAGCGGCAGTACGAACGCCTGATGCGCGGTCATAATTATGGCGGTGCGGTTTTAATTATTCCCTTGTTAGATAAAGAAACGGTGCTTTTGATTCGAGAGTACTCCGCAGGGACCGACCGGTATGAATTAGGGTTACCTAAAGGCAAAGTCGATGCTGGTGAAAATTATTTGCAAGCCGCTAATAGAGAATTAAAAGAAGAAGTAGGTTATGGCGCAAATAAAATTCAACAAATTAGCTCTTTTTCTTTAGCGCCTGGTTATATGCAGCATATGACTAAGATTATATTGGCAGAAGACTTGTATGTAGATAGGCGCGCCACCACGTGGCTCGCCTAAAGATTTTGGGACTCCTGTCGCAAAAATCGATTCGCCACGCGGCGAATCAATAATGCCCCGATACGCCCTGCGTTCGGATCAACTACGCACAAAAGCTGCTTCGTTAATCCTACCTCAAATGGCTCTACGGCTCTCCGGGATAAAATTTTTACCTCCTGAGCGAACTTACAGTTCACTTCAGATTGGTAAATTTCCCTTCGCCTATCGCGGACTAAAAATCATCCCTGATTTTCAGCGAAGGCTGGAAGGTGATGAGCCTGAGCCGTTAGAAGTTGTTCCTTGGGCGCTAAATAATTTAGCGGCTCTTTTTTCATCAGGTGAATGCACAGAAGCGCGCAGTATAGCTGCCTTATATATGGCACGAGATTATTGTGAGCAATAGCATTATAAAACATAAGCTATATTTATGATTTATATAATAAAACTCGCCAACATTGTTAAAACAGGTTAATATGGAGGATAAATTTTTATTTTTTGAAATCAGGTAGACACCTCTTGTGCCTGCCACACGTAGGAACGCTTAATGACCTCAGAAGTATCATCACTTCCAAAATTTACTGACTTAGACCTTATTGAACCTGTTTTAAAAGGTTTAGAAGAAGTTGGTTATGAAACTCCATCTCCTATTCAGGCGCAAATAATTCCTTTCGTTTTAGACGGAAGAGATGTACTCGGGCAAGCGCAAACAGGGACAGGAAAAACAGCAGCATTTGCTTTACCTTTAATATCTAAAATTGATGTTTCTAAAAAAGATACCCAAGTTTTAGTGTTAGCACCCACTCGTGAGTTGGCGATTCAGGTAGCAGAAGCTTTTCAAACATATGCAAAATTCGTTAAAGGTTTTCATGTTGCACCTATTTATGGTGGACAAGAATACGGCGGACAACTACGCATGCTTAAACGTGGTGCTCATGTTGTTGTGGGTACACCAGGGCGTGTTATGGATCATATCCGTAAAGGCAGCTTAAAGCTTAATAATCTAAAATGTTTAGTCTTAGATGAAGCTGATGAAATGTTACGCATGGGTTTTATTGATGATGTTGAATGGGTGCTAGAACAATTACCTGAACAACGTCAGATTGCATTGTTTTCTGCAACGATGCCTACACAAATTCGTCGTCTATCCAATAATTACTTAAAAAATCCTGAGCATGTCACGATTAAAGTAAAAACAACAACGGCAGAAACTATTCGCCAGCGTTATTGGACGGTCAGTGGCCATCATAAATTAGATGCACTCACACGTATTTTAGAAGCTGAAACTTTTGATGGTATTATCATTTTTGTACGCACAAAAAATGCAACCCTTGAATTAGCAGAAAAACTTGAAGCACGCGGTTATTCTGCAGCAGCTATTAATGGTGATTTAGCGCAAAACCAGCGTGAAAAAACCATTAATAAACTTAAAAAAGGCACATTAGATATTTTAATCGCAACCGATGTTGCGGCGCGTGGACTAGATGTCCCTAGAATCAGTCATGTCATTAACTACGACATTCCATACGATACAGAAGCGTATGTACATCGTATTGGCCGTACAGGCCGTGCTGGACGCTCTGGCGATGCTATTTTATTTGTTGCACCGCGTGAAAAACGCATGCTTGCAGCCATTGAACGTGCAACTAATAAGCGTATTGAATTATTAGAAATGCCATCAACTGAAGTGATTAATGATAAACGTGTTAGTCGCTTTAAACAGCAAATCACAGATACTTTAGCAAAAGAATCTTTAGAATTTTACAGCACAATTATTGAGCAGTACGAAGCCGAGCACGACGTACCAGCACAAGAAATTGCAGCAGCTTTAGCTAAACTAGTACAAGGTGAAGAGCCTTTATTATTAAAGAAAACACCAAAAGTAAATGATAACGAACGTGGACGTGATCGCAAACGTCGCGAAGAAAGCAAGCAGCGCGGCGGTTCACAGCCTGAAATGCAACGTTACCGTATAGAAGTAGGTAAAGATCATGGTGCTAAGCCAGGTAATATTGTTGGTGCAATTGCTAATGAAGCTGGCTTAAATGGTAAGGAAATTGGCCAAATTGATATGCATGCTGATTTTACTATGCTTGATTTACCAAAAGGCATGCCGAATGAGGTTTTCAACTCACTAAAAGGAACGCGTGTTGCAGGCCAGAAATTAGATATTTCTTTGGCTAAAGACGGTGAAGTACCTAGAGAAGTTAGAGATTCAGCACCACGCCGTAGAAGCAGTGGCGATAAATCAAATAAAAAACCTCGTAGAAACCCACGTAGAAGCAAACCTTCCTAAGTAGTTTCTCACTCTAAAAAAGCCCTAAACTGATTATTCAGTTTAGGGCTTTTTTTATGCCCGCTAACTAAAAGCAACAGAAACACCGTCAGCCTTAACACTCACTGCTCCTTCTTTGCTAAAGTGCAAAGCGAGGCTTGAATAGCTATGGTTATCATTTAACAAATGACTATATTTCTTTATAATTCTTTCTACCGCCATTTTCGAGCTTGCGCCGTTCATTTCCTCAGTAAATGGCACACGCCTTTGCATTTCAACATAATGGCTACTGAGTGCATTTATGGTACTTAATTCACGTTTAATTCCTGGGTTTTCATCAAGTGCTTGCTTTAGCTCAGCGGCGTAGGGGTAACTCAAAGGAATCTGGATTTTTCCTTGCGCATCATAAGTGATTTTATCTGGCGCAACGGGAATATTATAATCATCCAGCATCTGGGAGAAACGACTTGATACATGCTCTGTTAGAGCTTGTATATTTTCTCCTGAGGGAAGAAAAATTGGTGGCAATTCACCTAAGCTTAAAAAACCATCTGAATTAGGCTCATTAGAAAAGTAATCATCAAGATTGGTAGCCAGCCCCCCTTTATCTGTTTGTATGACAGGCATACTCGCACTTGCGGCAACTTTAATTTGCGCAGAATCAGGGGCAATATTTGTCCCTTTTGCCCTCAACAACTCAGCATCAAAAGAAGCTGATTTAGCGGTGTCATTACCCTTATTAGGCATGCTAGGCTGCTGCGTAGAACTAAAACCTGTTATTTGATTAACCATTAGTTATCCCCCAATTCAAAGTGCTGATATGAATAACAAAAGCATAATTTATGCCAGTATGAGCAAAAATTTAATTAAAGACACATAAGGACTGTAAAATATAAGCTTTTATCGCTTAGCTTAATACTTATGACTCCAGAGAATTTTCAGCTGCAATTATTAGCATGGTTCGACCAATCTGGCCGAAAAGATCTACCTTGGCAACACCCCATTTCGAGCTACCGAGTCTGGCTGTCGGAAGTTATGTTACAGCAGACTCAAGTTGTTACCGTTATTCCCTATTTTAATAAATTTATTAAGCGATACCCAACGGTTAATGAACTAGCCAATGCACCCCTAGATGATGTACTGAGTTTATGGGCAGGATTAGGCTATTATGCGCGCGCCAGAAATCTACATAAAGCAGCAAAACAAATTGCGAAAGCAGGGTTTCCTGAAACACTCGAGTCTTTAGTTGATTTGCCTGGCGTTGGGCGATCAACCGCCGGAGCGGTATTAAGTATTGCATTCAATAAAAGCCATGCGATATTAGATGGCAATGTCCGCCGCGTATTAGCTCGATTTAAACTGATAGAAGGATGGACTGGCGGGAGCGCCGTTAATAAACAGCTATGGGACATTAGTGAATATTTCACACCCGACGCAAGGGTGGCTGACTACACCCAAGCCATAATGGATTTAGGAGCAACGGTGTGTACGCGGTCAAAGCCTTTATGCCTGCAATGCCCTTTGCAATCAGACTGCCTAGCATTAGCCCAAGATAAAGTTCATTTACTCCCTACGCCCAAGTTAAGTAAAAAAATCCCTGTTAAACAGTTGGTTTTTATTATTGCGACCAATAAAAATGGTGAGATATTGCTAGAAAAAAGGCCACCGACAGGAATATGGGGCGGTTTGTGGAGTCTGCCTGAATTAGAAAATAAGCAGGATGTTTCAGCGTGGGCAGATAAACACCAGTTAGTCATCCATAAAAGGACGGAATTAAAGGTAAAACGGCATACTTTTTCTCACTACCATTTAGATTACGCCCCTATTCAATTGATTGTCGATAGCCCTACAAATAATGTGATGGAAGCCGGTTTACGAATCTGGTATAAACATACGCAGCATAAGAATATAGCGCTTCCTGCGCCTATTAATCAATTATTTGATGAGTTTAAAGAGGAATAAAATGGCAAGATTAGTGAACTGTAAAAAATTAGGGACAGAAGAAGAGGGATTGGATTCCGTACCTTTTCCAGGAGCAAAAGGTCAGTATATCTTTGATAATGTGTCACAAAAAGCATGGCAAGAGTGGCTAACTATGCAAACCATGTTAATTAATGAGCATCGTTTAGCGAGCTTTGAAGCAAAAGCTAAGAAATTAATTGAAGAAGAAAGAGAGAAGTTCTTATTTGGAAATGATTTTCAAATGCCAGAAGGCTATGTACCGCAAAAATATTAAATATAAAAATGCCCACATTTTAATTAATTAAAGCGTGGGCATTTTTACTTTTATCGCTTCATAGACTCAAAAAATTCTAGATTAGTTTTAAAGTCTTTAAGTTTTCCTAGTATAAATTCAGACGCAGCCATTTCATCCATCGGCTGTAATATCTTACGTAAAATCCATGTTTTCTGTAGCTCTTCAGGCGCAACCAAATAATCTTCACGACGCGTACCAGAACGGTTAATATTAATCGCAGGATAAATACGTCTTTCTGCAATTTTACGTTCTAAATGCAGCTCCATATTACCTGTTCCTTTAAACTCTTCGTAAATCACTTCATCCATGCGTGATCCAGTATCAACAAGTGCAGTGGCAATAATGGTTAAACTACCCCCTTCCTCAATATTACGAGCAGCACCAAAGAAACGTTTGGGTTTTTCTAGTGCGTTAGCATCAACACCACCCGATAAGATTTTACCCGATGAAGGTGCAACCATATTATAAGCTCTTGCAAGACGCGTTAATGAATCTAACAAAATCACTACATCGTGTTTATGCTCAACTAAGCGGCGTGCTTTTTCAATAACCATTTCGGCAACTTGCACATGACGCGTTGCTGGCTCATCAAAAGTACTGGAGATGACTTCACCGCGAATACAGCGCTCCATCTCAGTTACCTCTTCTGGACGCTCATCAATGAGCAGCACAATCATGTAACATTCAGGGTTATTCTCAGCAATTGACTGTGCAAGGCTTTGCAGAATCATTGTTTTACCCGCTTTTGGCGGAGAAACAATTAAGCCACGCTGGCCTTTACCAATAGGTGAAACTAAATCAATGACTCGGCCAGTTAAATCAGCACTTGTGCCATCACCACGTTCCATAATAAAACGCTTAGTTGGGAAGAGTGGAGTCAGGTTTGAGAATAGAATTTTGTGTTTGGCATTTTCTGGTGCTTCAAAGTTGATTTTTTCAACTTTAAGCATTGCAAAATAACGCTCATTATCTTTAGGGGGTCTTATTTTTCCGCTGATAGTATCGCCAGTGCGAAGGCTAAAGCGGCGAATTTGGCTAGGCGAGACATAAATATCGTCGGGGCCTGCAAGGTAGGAGCTACCAGGGGTACGAAGAAAGCCGAAGCCATCTTGTAAAATTTCTAATACACCGTCGCCATAGATGTCTTCACCACTTTTAGCTTGTTTCTTTAAAATGGAGAAAATAACATCTTGTTTTTTCGCTCGGGAAACACTGTCAATGTTTAATGAGTCAGCAAGGGCAACAACTTCGGTGATTGATTTTAGTTTTAATTCAGTTAGATTCATACAAAGGATAATTTAATGGAAGGCATAGCATTGAGCGCCGAAAGACAGCTTAAGCTATAAAATGCAGTTATTTTGATATTCAGGAAGGCACTAAGAGATCAGCACCAGATTTGCAGTATACGCAAATAATCAGGAAGTAACAAATAAACTTTGTACTCCCTGGTTTAATTCTTAGATATTATCGTCAATAAATTGAGCAAGTTGCGATTTTGTTAATGCGCCAACTTTCGTTGCTTCAACATCGCCATCTTTAAAAATCATTAGTGTTGGAATACCTCGTACGCCGTAATGTGCTGGTGTTGCTGCGTTGTCATCAATATTCAATTTAGCAACAATGATTTTTCCATCGTATTCTTTTGCAATGTCATCTAAAACTGGAGCAATCATTTTGCAAGGACCACACCATTCTGCCCAGTAATCTACTAGGACAGGGACGCCTGCTTTTAAAACAAGCTCATCAAAGTTACTATCAGCTACATGAAGGACTGAGTCACTCACGCTATTCTCCAAATTATTTAACGAGCGGCTAATATCGCTGTATCAGTCATTTTTGTCAATCTATTTTTGTGAGACACTTTTAGCTTACCTAGCATTAACAGTAAGTTAATAGACTTAACTTCAGTGCAACTTAAAGTTTATTACTGTATTCTATACGCATGAAGAAAACACATTTAACAGACACTCGCTTCATTAATTTGGAGCTTTCACGACCCATTTTGCGGGGCTTAAAAGATGCCGGTTTCGATCAATGCTCTCCTATTCAAGAGCAATCACTACCGATTGCATTAAGAGATCGAGATGTTGCCGGGCAAGCACAAACAGGCACAGGTAAAACAGCTAGCTTTTTATTGGCGACTTTTCAACGCTTATTAAATGATACCAGTGAAGAAAAAAAATACCCCCGAGCGCTTATTCTTGCTCCGACTCGTGAATTAGCGATCCAAATCCATAAAGATGCATTATTGCTAGGTAAATACCTTAACTTCAATATGGCGCTTATTTATGGTGGCACAGATTACCAAAAACAGCTAAAAGCAGTCCGCTCTAATGTAGATATTATTATTGCCACCCCTGGGCGAATTATTGATTTTTATCGGCAAAAAGCATTTGCTTTAGATAACATTAAAGTCATGGTGATGGACGAAGCCGATAGAATGTTTGATTTAGGTTTTATAAAAGACATTCGTTACTTATTAAATAGGATGCCTACGCCTGAAAAGCGTCTGAATTTACTGTTTTCTGCGACCTTATCCTTTAAAGTCACAGAATTAGCCTATGAGCACATGCATCAACCGGTGATGGTAAAAATTGAAAGCGAAGAGGTAACTTCCGCTTCAATTAAACAATTTGCTTTTTGCCCAGCGAATGATCAAAAAACCCCTCTATTGCTTGGCTTATTAAAAGTGCATACACCAGTACGTAGTATTGTGTTTGTTAATACTAAGCGTAGCGCAGAAAAGGTGGCAGATTACTTGGCGGCTAATGGACATAAAACGGCTCTATTAAGTGGTGATGTGCCGCAAGATAAGCGGCAACGCTTATTGGCTGACTTTCAAGAAAGCAAAGTCACCATTATGATTGCCACTGATGTCGCCGCGCGTGGCTTACATATTCCTGATGTCTCCCATGTGTTTAATTTTGATTTGCCGCAAGACTGTGAAGATTATGTACACAGAATTGGCCGAACAGCACGATTCGGGGCAGAAGGCGAAGCAATCAGCTTTATCTGTGAAGACTATGCCTACTCGATGCCGGACATAGAAAAATACATAGGTCAGAAAGTCCCTGTGGAAAAAATTACCGCAGATTTATTGGTAGATGTCATTAAGCCGCCACCAAGAAAGCCAAAACCTAAATTTCAAAATCCCCGCAGACATCAAAGCAACTCAAAACCAGTTAAACGGTCAAAAGAAAGCGTTTAAAGTTTTGTATCACAGCGCCCTCATGCGCACAAGATGCGCTTCGTTCCTCAGCACATCCTATAAAGAAAGCATCCTAAGTTCTGAGAAATTCTCTGGGGGCAGGGGGCTGCCAGCCCCTGAATGGGCAAGTAGCCCATTCCCCCATATACATTATCTGCGCAGCAATAGGAAATGCGAGAAATATAAGCATCTTCAAGTAGCTTAGGTACATGTACATACCCAAACGAAATCAAGATGCAGAATTTTCCTCACTCGTCACCCCCAAAGTCTTTTATCGGGGATCCCTGCTAAAAGACTGTACTGTAGGGGTGACGAATAAAAAATGACTTCACCTTCAAGTGACATGGGTATAAACAACAAAAAACTATACCTTTTTGCTTAGCAGCATTATTATTAAAAGTATTCCTCATTTATTGAGATACTTATGTTTTCTATTGATAATATTCCGCACGAATTACACCAATCTACTCAGCACTCTCTCGATAAATTTATCGAAGCATTACAGCGCTCTAATTTAGAATTTCCTGATAACAACTTAGCAAGTGAAAGCTTGCCTAAAATATTTTGTTGCAGTGAATTTATTGCCCAACAAAGTGAACGACAGCCAAAATTATTAATTGACCTGATTAATTCAGGTGATTTATTTAATGCAGAAGTACGGCAGAATTACACAGCGCAGCTAGAAAATGCGACTTTCGATAGCGATGCGGCGCTGATGAAAACATTACGCCAGTTTCGTAATCAGCAAATGATACGTATTGCATGGCGTGATTTAGCAGAATGGTCTGATTTAGATGAAACCTTAGCCGACTTAACCGCGCTTGCTGAGTGCTGCATTCAATTCACCTTAAACACGCTTTATAAACAAGCTTGCGAGCGCAAAGGCACGCCCGTATTAGAAGATGGTACAGAACAAAATATTGTTATCTTAGGCATGGGTAAACTGGGTGCTTGGGAATTAAATTATTCCTCTGATATTGATTTAATTTTTGCTTATCAGCAAGATGGCGTATTAGCTGACCGTAAAGAAACCACTTATGGTGAGTTTTTTACTCGTATTTGTCGCCAATTAGTAAAAATTTTAGATGAAATCACTACGGATGGTTTTGTCTTTAGAACCGATATTCGTTTGCGCCCTTTTGGTGATAGTGGCCCTATTTTGATGACCTTTGATGGTTTAGAAAACTACTACCAAACCCAAGCAAGGGAGTGGGAGCGCTATGCTATGGTAAAAGTGCGCCCCGTGGCAGGAGATAAACAAGGCGCAGAGCAGTTTATAGCCTTAATCAAACCATTTGTGTATCGCCGCTATCTTGATTATGGTGCATTTGAAGAATTGCGTAGTTTAAAACAGCAAATCACCCAAGAACTACAACGCAAAGATCGTATGGATAACGTTAAGCTGGGGCCAGGTGGTATTCGTGAAATTGAATTTATTGGCCAAGCTTTTCAACTAATACGTGGCGGGCAAGATACTGATTTACAAGAACGCCAAATTCAAATTATTCTAAAATTATTAGGCGCTAAAGGTTTATTATCAGCGGAAGATTCAGCACAACTAATTAGTTCTTACCAATTTTTACGCCGTGTTGAAAATCATATTCAAGAATACCAAGATCGCCAAGCGCACGACTTACCAAAAACAGAAAAAGAACAGCACATTTTAGCCTTTTCTATGGGTTTTGATGACTGGCAAAGCTTTAAGCAAGCATTAGATAAAGTACGCACTGAAGTACATAGTGTTTTTAGTGAGGTTTTTTCTATTGAAGATAAAGACGCAGAAGCGAGTATTAGCGCACAAATTTGGATGGGATTGGCGCATGAAGAAATTCGTTTAAACCAACTGGCTGAATTAGGTTATCGCCAGCCAGAGGCAACACTCAATTTAATCGATCAGTTTCAAAATGCTTCAAGTATTAAACGACTAACCGTTAAGGGGCTAAGTGCATTAAATAAATTAATGCCAAAAATTTTAGAACGTCTTCCTAAGCAGAAAGACCCTTATCAAACATTACAGCGACTTTGCCGCCTATTTGAGGCTCTAGCCGGAAGAAATGTCTATCTTTCTTTATTAGCTGAAAATGACAATGGCTTACAACAGTTAATACAATTAAGTGCAGCAAGCCCTTGGATTAGTGAGCATTTAAGCCAATTCCCATCACTTTTTGATGAGTTATTAGATACACGGTCACTGTACGCCCCCCTAGAAAAATCAGCATTACAAAAAGAACTCAATACAGCGTTGCAAAAAATAGATGCTGATGATTTAGAGCAAATTATGTTTGCTCTTCGCAGGTTTAAACAAATCAATGTACTGCGTATTGCTGCAGCCGATATTATGGGCGCCGTGCCTCTTATGATTGTTAGTGACTACCTTAGTTATCTCGCCGAAGTTATTTTAGAAAAATCGACAGAAATTGCATGGAAAATTTTAGCTAAAAAACATGGTACGCCACCCAATACAAGCCTTGAAAACAGTTATTTTGGTGTTTTAGGCTTTGGTAAATTAGGAGGATTAGAGTTGAGCTATAGTTCAGATTTAGACCTTATCTTTATCTGCAATTACCCCGAAAATAATGCACTTACCGATGGACGTAAGCAAATTACCAGTATGCAGTTCTATGCTAATTTAGGACAGCGTACTCGTAGCTTATTAAATACCCCGATGCTATCGGGAATGCTTTATGAAGTTGATATGCGCTTGCGCCCACGAGGCGAAGCAGGCTTATTAGTGACCCCTTTAAGTAGCTATGAAGATTACCTTAATAAAGAAGCATGGACATGGGAGCACCAAGCATTAGTTCGCGCAAGATTTACTAATGGAGATACTCAAACCAAAAAAGAATATGACATTATTCGCCAAAAAATATTATCCCAGCCTAGAAACCAAGCGGATTTAAAAAAAGAAGTACGTGAGATGCGTGTTGAAATGCGTGAAAATTTGGATAAAAGTACGACAGAGCTGTTTAGTTTAAAACAAGGTTCTGGAGGAATTACCGATATAGAATTTATCGTGCAGTATTTAGTTTTATGTTTTAGCCATAAGCACCCAGATTTAACGGACGTTACTGATAATATGCGCCTTTTAGATAAACTAGCAAAACTAAAGCAGCTTACCTTTGAGCAGGCCAATAGCTTAGAATCCGCTTACTGCACTTTTAGAGATAGAGGGCATAAAGAAGCCCTGCAAGAAAATAAAGCCATGATTCCACAAAATGAACTGCTTGAAGTGCGCACTCAGGTGGTCAATATTTGGCAAGAGATTATGGAATAATGTTTTCCACGTGAGTAGTTAGAAGGCCCAATTGATACGTGCTTTAAACAGGGACTTAGTACTTCCGTACAATAGACCCATAGGGCGGTATTGAGTAACATAGCCACTACTAGAAAAGGCTATAAAATTTTTATCTAAGTGATTAATAAGAAAAGAGTTATCTTTAACTAATTAATAGCATAAAGAAAATTTACCAAATGATTTTTTGGTGGTAGTATTCGAAGTTATGTGATGAAAAATAGCAAGGGAAAGCAATGACGCAACAATACACCATTTTAGCGGTTGATGATGAGCCTTTTAATTTAGAAATTATTGAAGAATTATTAGAAGATGATTATAAAATTACAACGGCGGTCAATGGGCAAATCTGCTTAGATACGGTTGCAAAAATTAATCCTGATTTGATTTTAATGGATGTCAATATGCCCGTGTTCGACGGGCTATCTACCTGTAAAAAATTAAAAGAAACCCCTGAAGTCGCTAATATTCCCGTTATTTTTGTTTCTGCACTTTCTTCGCCAGAAGAGAAAATGGCGGGGTATCAAGCCGGTGGAGAAGACTATTTAACCAAGCCATTTAATGAAGATGAGTTACTTGCAAAAATAGAGCTGACTATTAAAGCCGCAGCTACTCTAGCTGAACATGAAAAAAATAATGCTGAAACAATGAGCATGGCGATGACTGCAATGGCTACCGCTGGGGATGTGGGTACGGCATTACAATTTTCCCACGCGAGCTTTGCATGTAAAAGTCCCGATGAGCTGGCGCAATTACTTTTAGACTCTTATGAATCGTATGACTTAATGGTCAGTATCCGATATGTGCAAGCGAATACAATAAAATATTATTCACATTCAGAGACTATTAATGAGACAGAAAAGCAAATCATGGAGATGGCAAATGATAAAGGTCGCTTTATTGATTTTGGCAAACGCACATTGATGAATTATGAGCGGGGTTCAGTCCTGATAAAAAATATGCCATTAGAGGATGAACACCAATATGGACGCATGAAAGATAGTCTTGGCTTTCTTGGAGATTCGGCAGAAGCACGAGCTAAAGCTTTAGATATGGAAGCGGCACTTAAACGACTACTCAATTCATCTAAAGAAATATTACTAGAGGTTGATCAAACTTATAAACTGATGTTACGCACCCTAATGATATTTCCATTAAAATAGTAGGCTATGAAAACACCTGATATTTTTGACTTATACCCAAACGAAATCAAGATGCAGAGCTTAACACCTGAAAATTATCGTTAATTCTTTCGTTTAAAGAGTCGGCAATACTAGGTAATGTCCGATCAAAAAAATGATTTATTTGATGTCGAAATTCCTTAGCCGTTGCAAAATATTTATTATTCC
>JAJJBE010000107.1 GCA_020996635.1 Bathymodiolus brooksi methanotrophic gill symbiont | reverse complement strand
ACAAGCCTGTCGCTGTTGTATAGCTAAATGAAGTGATCAGGTAATCGGTGTATAAGTCAAAAATATCAGGTGTTTTCATAGCCTACTATTTTAATGGAAATATCATTAGGGTGCGTAACATCAGTTATATAATTCCAGAAATTCAGAAAACATATAAAAACTAAAGGTCGTTATCAATAGCCACCAAGTGTGCTCATCACACCATTCAACCATTTTTAAATCTAATACTGCCCATAGTGTTAAGCCTATAACACCCATGTCAATTAATTGCCCTACAATAAGCAATTTTGAATTGTATTGCCTAATAAAGCCACCGCTATCAGACGCTGAAAATCAGGGATGATTTTTAGTCCGCAATAGGCGAAGGGAAATTTACCAATCTGAAGTGAACTGTAAGTTCGCTCAGGAGGTAAAAATTTTATCCCGAAGAGCCGTAGAGCCATTTGAGGTAGGATTAACGAAGCAGCTTTTGTGCAAAGTTGATCCGAACGCAGGGCGTATTGGGGCATTATTGATTCGTCGCGTGGCGAATCGATTTTTGCGACAGGAGTCCCAAAATCTTTAGGTGAGCCACGTGGTGGCGCGCCTATTTCATTACTTACCTATTTTAAAAACTTAACTGCATTAATTGAATGCTTTCTTAACTTAAGCGCACTCTAGGATCGACTAGTGTATATGAAATATCCGTTAAGATTAAGCCAATAATATATAAAACTGACCCTAAAAATACCATCGCCCTTACAATGGCAAAATCTTGGCTATTAATCGCATCAATCGTGTAACTACCCAGCCCTGGAATACTAAAAAAAGATTCAGTTATTAAACTCCCCATAAATAACAAGGGTAATATCACCACCACCCCTGTTAATATAGGGATCATGGCGTTTTTAAGCACGTGTTTAAACAAAACTTGGGTTTCTGTTAAGCCTTTTGCGCGCGCGGTACGTACATAGTCTTGTTCGATTTCTTCTAAAAATAAACTGCGGTACCAGCGTGCGCCTGAACCTACGCCTGCCACTACCGAAATCAAGACAGGGAGTATTAAAAATTTAATGGCATTCAAACCGGTATCGTAACCAGAAATGGGAACTAACATCAGTAATTTACCGACTAAAAATTGCCCACCTATAATATAGAATAATGATGAAATCGACATAATGACTATACATAATAAAATACTGCTTAATTCTAAGTAGCTTTGTCGGAATAAGACCATCATTAAAGCGACAGTAATATTAAGTACTAAGCCTAATATTAAAGAAGGTAAGGCAATCGCTAAGCTAGGCCACATGCGCTGCTGTATATCTTCGCCTATATTTCTGCCACTATCTGATATGCCAAAATCAAAGGCAAATAGACGTAAGGACTTTTGATAGAAAATAGTTTTTTTTATTTGATTTAAACCTTCCGCATTTGAATTAATTAATAAAGGCAAATCATATCCACGCTGCTGCTTCCAATTATCAACGGCTTGTTCGGTGACATGCTTTTGCCCTAAGTGCATGCGTGCCATATCATTAGGGCTATTAACCACAAAAAATAGCATAAAGGTTAAGACATTTACCCCGAATAATAAGGGGAATGCGTAGAGTAGTCGGCGTAAAATATAGTTAAACATGTTTTTCTTTTCTCTTTATCGTTCCCATGCTCCAGCGTGGGAACGCATTAGTAGACGCTCCAGCGTCTTGTATTTAAATGACACAGGCGCATAGGAACAATGAATTATCAAAGGTAGCTACCCTACAATATGGTTTTTTTCACTTTATGCTGAAAACTACGCACTGCGGGGAAAACCATTAACGCAATAATAACCACACAGACCACAACTGGCCACCATACTGCTTGATTCCATTGCTGCCTTGCCTGCTCTCTCTGTACAGCATTAATACGTAAATATTTTAGTTTATTATTGGCCATTAAATTAGGTTTTAAATTTTGATACCACTGATGGTACAGCGAAAAACTTTTAGGGTGTAAGCCAAAAATCCACGGTGAATCATGGCGGATAATTTCTTGCATCTTTTTAATGATTTTTTGCCGTGACTGATTATTTTCCATATTACTCATTTGCTTAAATAAATAATCAAACTCTATATTTTGATAATTTCCTGCATTTTCTCCACCAAATAGGGTCTTTGCATTAGGCCCATAGAGTAAAAAGAAGAAATTTTCTGGGTCAGGATAATCCGCATTCCAGCCCCACATAAAAATTTGCGCGTTGCCTTTGCGCATTTTTTGCTGAAAGCGGTTGTAATCCGTTGCACGTATCACTAATTGAATACCCAATTTAGTGAACTGTTTACGATACCAATTTAAACGCGCTCTATCATCTGGCCCACTGGCGGCGGTATCTAAATATAAAATCAATGCTTTGCCGGTTTGCTGGTCTATGCCATTTGCGTACCCTGCTGCTTGCATTAATTGCTGGGCTTCTGCTAAAGGCTTTCTTTTTGCTGCGCCATTCTGCCAATGGTAGAGATAAGGGTTAATCCCTTGTTCATCTGTTTGGTAGCCAAAAATACCAGGGGGGATGACACCTTGTGCTGCAACACCACGCCCATTCATAAAAATAGCAATATATTCTTCATAGTCTATTGCCAGTGCAATCGCCAAGCGTAATTTCCGTGCTTGTTCTGTTTTACCTCCAACCACTGAATCCAGCATATTGAAGCCCATATATGAAATAGAACTCATTACTGCAGTTTGTAGCTGTATGCCTTTTTGCTGCATATTATCGGTTAAGGATAACTCTCCATCTCCTGTGAATTGTATCGCTTGATCAAAGCTATCTGATGCTATGCCTGAGGCATCGTAATAACCTTGTAAAAATTTAGTCCAATACGGAATGCTTTCTTTTTCTAAGCGGTAAACAGCTTTATCAATAAAAGGTAGTTGTTTGCCTGCATCTTTTAATAAGCCCTTTTCTTTATCACCTTGCTCTCCTTCCATTGGATAAAAATCAGCATGATAATTGGGATTTTTTAGCATCACCATACGCAGGTTTGGGTTATTTGCTTCTAGCATATAACCCCCTGTCCCTAAGGGTTGCCAGTCTAATGTAATGTTTTTGTCGATGAGCCCTTGCTGGCTATAGAAAACATCGGCTTCCCAAGGCATCGGGGCAAAAAATGGCATCGCCAACCAAAAGATAAATTGCGGGTATTTTCCTTTGATACGAATACTGTAGCGATATTTATCCAGTACTTTAACCCCTGAAATCTCACTATCGGTTAAGGCACTTCTAGGCTGCCCTTTTATCTGCTCCGCATACTCTGCTAAACCCACAATTGTTTGCTTCATTAATTCTGCAATTGGTGAAGAGATTTGTGGATGTACTAAGCGTTTTATTTGGTGTACATAGTCTGCTGCAATTAATTCCCGCGTTCCTGTTTTTTTAAAACTCTGTAGCGTTTTTATCTTTGCTAACTCTGGTTTGGATAGCTGGTGATAACAATAATCACCTTGCTGATTTTTTGCTAAAGCAGGATGTGGCTGAAAACGAATGGTACTTTTGATTTGGATAATATAGTCCGAATAAGCAATATCTTTAGCTGCTGCATTATTAGTTAGGCGTTGACCTTTATCGTCATAATAATGAATTTCTGGCATTTTTTTAGCGGTTAATGGTTCTAATTGATACGGACGTTTTAAAAAATGATATTGAAAAGGGGGTTCGTAAATTTGGCCAATAAAAGCATATTCATTAGAACTATAAGACTTTGCAGGATCTAAATGTCTTGGGCGCTCCGAAAAAGAGGAGTATAAAACCGCTTGCTCATTATTAGCTGATTGTGGATAAGGATTATTAAGCGGTTGCTCAGAGCAAGCAAATAAAAACAAACAACTAAAGAAACTACTTAATTTAAAGCTTATTGTCATAATAAAACCAACTAAACCGTGATATATTTATAAAATCCGTGCATTTCTACAGCACTGCACTTTAAACAATAAAAAATAAGCAAAATATGCGTGAATTACAAAGCCTATTCGACCAAAATACTTTATGGGCGGAAGAGAGAGTACAGGAAGATAAAGATTTTTTTACTCGCCTCGCAAACTAACAAACACCCGAATATTTATGGATAGGCTGTGCTGATAGCCGCGTACCTGCTAATCAAGTCTGTAATATGCAACCGGGTGAATTTTTCACCCATCGTAATATTGCCAATATCGTACACCATACAGATATTAACTGCTTAGCTGTTATTCAATATGCGATTGAAGTGTTACAAGTCAAACATATTATCATTTGTGGGCATTATGGCTGTGGAGGGGTTAAAGCAGCGATGGAAAATAAAGAGTCAGGCTTAATCGACCATTGGCTACGTAGTGTCAAAGATTTATATATCGCCAATAAACCCAAAATTGATAATATTACCGATTACGATGAACGGGTTAATTTTTTATGTGAAGCAAATGTGTGTCAGCAAGTAACTAATATATGCCATAACTCTTTTGTACAAAATGCTTGGAATAACAATAAGAAACTAACGGTACATGGTTGGGTTTATGACATTAGTAATAGCAAACTGAAAGACCTTAATGTTTGTTACAGTGCTGCTGAGCAAGTTCCTGATATTTATCGTATTGCGCCGTGATTTAAAAAGTGCGTAAAACGCACCCTACCCCCCCCGTAGGGTGCGTTTTACGCACCTTTTAGCTACGGCTCTCCAAAATCATCCTCTATGTTACCTACGCCACCCCAATTTTCTGTATAAATTTCATTTTTTACATATCGGTGAAAACTTGAAAACTCCCACTCTTTTACGCTATTAACATACCCATGCTTTACTGGGTTAAAATGCAAATAATCAAAATGCCGCTGAAAATTCTGGTCATCTCTAATTTGATGCTCCCAAAAACGGCGCTGCCATAAAGTCGATTCTTTACGTTTAACCCTAGATTTATTTAACCATTCATCACGCTGATATTTTTCTGCACAACATTGTTTGGTAACATACCGTTTAATCATCGCCCAACGAGTTGAAAAATTGATGTCATTTTCTGGTAATGTCCAAATACAATGTAAATGATCGGGCATTAAAACCCACGCATCAACCTTAAAAGGGTGAGTTTTTCGAGTTTCCATAATGCCAGATCGTAAAGCCGTGCGTATATCATCATGGCATAAAATAGCTTGCCTTCTATACATGACTAATGTGAAAAAATAGATATTTCCACCCGTATATATTCTTCTGTAATTAGCCATATTAGGATTATTCTAGTTATCGTTTAAACAATGATGCGTAAAACGCGTCCTACCGGATTACAGTCCGTAGGGTGCGCTTTACGCACCTTTTAGCGGCTAATTTATATTTAAGATCTGCTTAACGCTGCCGCTAATTATTAAGACCATATTTTAACTTAGGTGATTATTATGCAAGATATTAACAGTAACTTTGGCACAGAAGTTCATGCGCTAAAACAAAAACACGGTAATCAGCAACTCGGTGCGCATGTTTCTGCTGCTACGCATGAAAAAAATGAGGCAAAAAAGGTAGATAAAACTCAGCCTAGTGCTCAGCAACAGTTAAACCAAGCCATCTTGCAAGCTAATGTTGATGTCAGTATTAGTGCTGGTAATGAGCCGATGGCTTTATTATATAAATCTGCTATTGAAGGAATTAATGAGGTTTTAGGTGAGAATACTATTCAAAATGCTTATGACTCTGGCCTTGATGTTAGCCCTGAAGCCACTGCAGATAGAATTATTTCTTTAAGCACTGCCTTCTACCCCAAATATAAAGAACAGCACCCTGAGTTAAGCGAAGAAGAGGCGGTAACTAAATTCACCGAGCTTATTTCTGGCGGTATTGATAAAGGCTTTGCTGAAGCCCGCGAGGTTCTTGCTGGCCTTAATGTTTTAGAAGGTGATATTGCTAGTAATATAGATAAAACCTATGATCTTGTTCAAGAGGGGCTTAAATCATTCTTGGAAACTTACGTCCCCAATAGTGCTGAGACTGAGACAGAAGAAGAGCCACAGGCGGGTGATATAGTCGGTTAACTTGTTTTTGTAAGTGAGGCTAAAGCCCCCTTACATCTTTGATTTAACAGTGGTTTAATAATGTATCACTGGGACCGTTTAAATAACGGGCTGGCAGCCCGTTTTCCCAGAAAGTACTAACGTATATACCCAAACGACTTGAAGATGCAGTCATTTTTCCATCCGTCACTCCCGAGGTTTTAATCGGGAGTCTAGCGGTATCACTGGATCCCCGATAAAAGACTTCGGGGATGACGCCAATGCCAGTAAGTTAAGCGTAACATATTAATACCAATAGAGTTTTTTGGTATAAAAACGAGGTTTTTTTAACCACTCTAATAACATCAATCCTTTAGAAGCTAAAGTTTCTCTTATATTTCGACAAAACAAGTATTTTAGTTATTAAATATCAATTACTTGCGCTTAACTTACTGGCATTGGGGATGACGCAGTGTAAAATAAGCACCTTCATTGATTTTGGGTATCAACAGATTAACCTGTCACCTCTTTTATCAAAGAAATATCTTTCCGCAATAATTCATTGACTAAGGTCTGTAAATTAACACCTTTGGCTTTAGACTTTTCCGCAAACCAACTTTCTATATCCTGATCTAAATACACAGGTAACTTTAAATGCGTACCTGGATGATAAAATCGCCCACGTTCTGCATTAGAAAAATCATATTCTTCTTTCATTATGCGCCCTCATATTGTCGTTTCTCATGCACCGTTGCACTTTATATAATTCCCACGGTCTCGACTAAAATTCGCCTCCGTGATAATTCATACAGAAACGTTCTCTCTCTAATGGGAAGGACATCTTTTGCAGAACCCCATCATTTATACTTAATGCTTTTTAGAAAGCTCTTCCATTAACGCTATCTGCACAGAATAATCCTCAGCTTCTTTATCTTCACTTTGAATATAACGACCATCACTTTGCATAATCCAAGATTGGCAATTATCTTGTAAATAGCCATCTAAATCTTTTAATACTCTCGCTTTTAAAGTTTTATGCTCTATCGGAAAACAGGCTTCTACTCGACGAAACATATTACGCCCCATAATATCAGCACTGGATGCATAAACTTCAGAATTACCACCGTTAGCAAACATATAGACCCGTGTATGCTCTAAAAATCGACCAATAATTGAGCGTACTTCTATATTTTCAGAAACTCCTTTTATTCCGGGTATTAATGAACAAACGCCACGAACAATCAATTTTATCTCTACCCCGGCACACGACGCGCGATATAAAGTTTGAATAATTTCTTCTTCTACCACTGAATTTACTTTAAAAATTATTTTTGCAGGCTGTCCTTTTTTTGCAAAGTTAATTTCGCGCTCAATTTTAGAAATAATCCCTTTATGTAAAGTAAAGGGAGATTGTAATAGTTTATGGAGTCGAATTACTTTACCTAAGCTAGTCAGCTGTATAAACACTTTTCTAACGTCTGCCCCTAATTCAATATTAGATGAAAACAAACCATAATCCGTATAAAACCGTGCTGTATTGGGGTGATAATTGCCTGTGCCTAAATGCACATAATCTTGAAATCGTTTACCTTCTTTACGTATCACTAAGCACATCTTTGCATGCGTTTTATAGCCCACCACCCCATAAACAACATTAATCGCCGCATCTTGTAATTTAACCGCTAGATTAATGTTAGCTCGCTCATCAAAACGCGCTCTTAGCTCAATCACCACCGTGATTTCTTTTCCGGCTTGCGCTGCTTTTAATAAAGCATTAACAACCGGTGAGTCTGCGCTTGTTCTATATAAAGTTTGCTTGATAGCAACAACATCTGGGTCTGCCGCCGCTTGTTTAATAAATTCAACAACAGGAAAAAATGATTCAAAGGGGTGATGCAATAAAATATCTTGTTTTTTAATGGCATCAAAATAGTTTTTATTTCGCCCTAAAACTGCGGGAATAGAAGGTTTATAAGGTTTAAACTTCAAATCAGGCCGGTCAATAATATTCACGATTTCTTGTACGCGACTCAGGTTAACTAAACCTGACACAGGAAAAACTTGATTTTCATTCAAACCAAATCGAGCCGCTAAAAAATCTATGGTTTCTTGCGGGCAATGCTGGTCTATTTCTAAACGCACTTCATCCCCATAATGGCGCATCGCTAATTCACCTTGAACGGCATTGAATAAATCATCAACCGCATCGTCATCAACATATAAATCACTATTTCTTGTTACTCTAAACTGATGGCAATGCTTAACTGTCATGCCATTAAAAAGCTCTTCGATAAATTCATGAATAATGGAGGATAAAAATACAAAGCTATAGCCCTCTTCATTGCCTGAAATATCATCAGGGATTCTGACCAATCTTGTTAAAGCCCTAGGAGCTTGCAAAATAGCCCGCCCACTATTTCTTCCAAAGGCATCTTTTCCTGACAGAGAAACTATAAAATTTAAACTTTTATTTAATATTCGTGGAAAAGGATGCGCAGAATCTAATCCAACCGGCGTTAATATTGGCAATAACTCGTCATTAAAATAAACCTTTAGCCACTTGCGCTGCGCTGCCGTCCAATCTGCTCTACGAATAAAACAAATACCCTCGTCCGCTAACTGTGGAATCATCATTTCATAAAGCACTTGATACTGCTCATTGACTAATGCATGCGCACGCGGCGCAATCAGGTTTAATTGTTCTTGCGCAGTTAAATCATCACTGCCCCGCATTAAAGGGTCTAATTCAGCTAATTGAATTAAGCTTGCGGCTCTCACCTCATAAAATTCATCTAGGTTAGAGCTAGAAATGCATAAATACTTCAGCCTCTCTAATAGAGGAATTGCTTCATCTCTTGCTTGTGCTAAAACGCGACTATTAAACTCTAAAAGACTTAATTCACGATTAAAATGTAGCGATGCATCACTAAAGTCTATCTCTTCTTCTGCATTTTCTGTTGCCATCTGTTGATCCTTTATGCGTTAAATGCACCCCGGTTACCTTGTAAGCCGCCCGTATGTAGCGCAATAATCTTTTGTCCTGCCTTAAAATAACCTTGTTGAATTAAATCATAAATTCCATATAACATTTTGCCCGTGTAAATTGGCTCCAGAGGAATTAAGTGTTTTTCTTCAAACTGTTTTATAAACTGAAGTAATTCAGAATTTTGTTTAGCAAAACCACCAAAGTGATAGTCTAAATGAACAAACCATTCATTATTATGACAAGATGAATATTTTATTAAACAATTAATATCATCAATTAAAAAACCTGCGCCTTTTAAAGCAGAAAAACCTAATACTTGCTTGTTTTGAGGCGCTGCACAAATCAGCCCCGCTAACGTTGTTGCTGTACCGCAAGGGACACACAAACAGTCATAATCCATATCAATTTCATCAAGCAACTCAGCAACCCCTTGCAAAGCGAGTTCCACTGCCCCGCCTTCTGGCAGCCAATACTCACCTTTTTTAAGCTTAGGCAGGCTATCAAATTGTTTATATTCTCGTAATTGTCGGTATTCACTGCGTGATACAAAGTGTAACTGCATGCCCCATTGTTGCAAATCCTTTAAAGTCGCATTTAGATTTTGGGGTTGCTCACCTCGAATCATCCCCACGGTTTTAATCCCTAATATTTTCCCTGTATAAGCTAGCGCATGTAAATGATTGGAATAAGCTCCCCCCATAGAAATAAGGGTATGCGTACCACAAGACAAGGCATGATCGAGAATATACTTTAATTTACGCCATTTATTACCAGAAATAATGGGATGTAATAAGTCATCACGTTTTAAGTACAACTCAACCCCGCGCTCTAACATAAAGGGTTCTTTAATCTGCTCTATTGTTGACTGCCCTAGTGCTGTTTCTAATGCAATCAATTGCTTATTCATTTTAGTTTCCCTATCCTTAGGAACGTGCACGAAACAATCTCCCGATTTCTAACTAGTCTTTTTGCACCGGGAAGGCGGCTCTCATTCGTTGCGTAGAATAACTATGCGCCTCATGAGAGCAACCTTCCCGGTATAAAAATCCTGCGTTATAACTTCGGGATGTTATTCCGTGCACGTTCCTTAATTAATATAGTATATAGCTGATCAATATATCCTGCTAAAATAACTATTTCCTTACTTCATCACTCTCAGCTATGCAAAACAACGCCGATAAAATTACTTTAGCATACGAAAAACTTCGTAAGAGCATGCCTTCCATCGGAATTTTAAGCCGTAAAAAAAGAATTAAAGCCTATATAGAAATCACAAATATTGTCGATTATATGATTAGTGCCGATGAAATATCAGAAGAAGATGCCTTATTTATTCTTTCTATGCTGATGCGGAAATTCGCACCCTTTCAAAAGTCAGCCTCAATGACAGCGATGAGCTTAGAGAATATAGGTCGAAAGGTAATATCCCCTATCGGCGTTCAATTTGCAGTTGCTGCACGACGCAATCTAAATTTATCTGAAACACCTCATTATCAAGATGTCCCTGTAACGGAAGAAGAAATAGAATAATTCTTCTTATGATTTCTAAAATTAAAAAAGCAATTTCTAGCAGAATACCCAAGAAATCACTTTTAGGCCCCGCTGCACCCGATACAAACAGTAATCCCAAATTTGTTACTGACCCAGAAAAAATCCTAAAAGTTCTAAATGCGATTACTGAAAATTCAGTTTGGTGTACCATTCCAACGATTGTATCGAATGAAGTTTATAGCACACAAATCATTGAAGTCATTGAAGGTACTAAGCTATTAACACTTAAACCTCTCGATAGCAGCCAAGGCAATCAAGCATTAAAACATCATAAACAATTAAAACTGACAACTCATTTTAACGATATTCATATTTCTATTTTGTTAAAAGAAATTGTCGCACATAAAATACAACACTCCCCCTATTATCAAACCCCCTTTCCATTACGAATTTATTACCCACAACGCCGACAGTTTATTCGTATCGACACATCAAATTTTCATTTAACGTTTCAAGGCGTTTCAGACCGTACTCGTGCCACCATTGGCGGTACGGTAGAAAACAGGGCTAGCGGTTATTATTGATAATACAACAGCTCGCATCCGCGTAGGCGAAGTATTACAAAAGTGTACATTGAATTTAAACGAACACACCAAAATTCATTTTGACTTCACCATTCGTCACCAAAAACCTTATAGTCAAAACTCTTTAGTGACCATTGGTGGTTCTTTTAAAGAAATATTAGATATGGAAGAGCAAGTTTCACTGGATAATTTTTTAGCTAACCTTGAGCGCACAGAAACAGTTGCGAAAAATGATATTTAATTAACAAAACCTAACTGGACTTACACAATTTCGTCATACATACTAATTGCGTTAAGTACCCATAGAAAAAATTTAACACTTTTTGTAGGGTGGGTAGAATGCCGTGCCTGTTTTTTAGGCGCGAAGTGAAACCCATCAACCTTACACAGAATGATGGGTTTCGCAAAAAGGCGCTCTACCCATCCTACCGAAATGGGTCATATCAAAATGTTAAAATAATAATGCACAAGTTATTTAACAGTCAATTTATAACTATACATAGGAGAATAAAATGGGATTTATGCAAGGTAAACGCGTTCTTATCGTTGGCTTAGCAAGCAACCGCTCAATTGCTTGGGGGATTGCTCAAGCAATGCGTCGTGAAGGCGCTGAAATTGCTTTTACTTTTCAAAATGAAAAACTACAAAGCCGCGTTGAAAAAATGGCTGCTGAATGTGACTCTAACATTATAATTGAGTGTGATGTAAGTAGTGATGAACAAATTGACAATGTATTTACTGAATTGGGTAAACATTGGGATGGCTTAGACTGTATCGTACACTCCGTTGCATTTGCTCCAAGAGATGCTTTAGATGGCGATTTTGTTGATGCAACAACACGTGAAAATTTCAGAATTGCGCATGATATTAGCTCATACAGCTTTACTGCACTTGCTAAAGCGGGCCGTGACATGATGAAAGGTCGTAATGGCTCATTATTAACACTCAGTTACTTAGGTGCTGAACGTGCCATTCCTAACTACAATGTTATGGGCGTTGCTAAAGCAAGTTTAGAAGCTAATGTACGCTACATGGCTGTTGCTCTTGGCGCTGAAGGAACTCGTGTGAATGCTGTTTCTGCTGGCCCAATTAAAACATTGGCTTCAGCTGGCATTAATAACTTCAAATCTATGCTGAGTAAAGCTGCTGATACCGCACCACTGAAGAAAAATGTAACAACGATGGAAGTAGGTAATGTTGCGGCTTTCCTTTGTTCTGACTTAGCATCAGGGATTACAGGTGAAATCACTTATGTTGATGGTGGTTACAATATTGCAGGTATTGCATCCTCTTAAGGAAGTTCTTGGTTAAGTCCAATTATCGTCCTGATTACGTAAAGCTTCATTCATTTTAAATGGGTGAAAGCTGTTGATTTAAGCCCTCCCCTGCAAGGGAGGGCTAGTATATTGAATTACATAACTAAACTAGATTTACCTTTTAGCGGAAGCTTATGGAGAATCAGGATTATTTTTAGCCGCCCACTTTAACTGAGAAAATATTACCCCTTCATGCGACTATAAAATATATATCCAAAACCAATGAAGATGCGTGATTTTAACTAAACGGAACAGCGGTCTTTAGCCGCTGCAATCAAGCATTCCGCAACTAAAGATCTCAGTTACATTAAGCTGGCATCCTCAAGTGGCTTGGGTGTAGTCATCGCAAGTTTTTATTCATGCCAAACTGGAGAAATTTATGTTGCCTAATCCTTCATTAATAACTGATGTTACGCACCCTAATGATATTTCCATTAAAATAGTAGGCTATGAAAACACCTGATATTTTTGACTTATACACCGATTACCTGATCACTTCATTTAGCTATACAACAGCGACAGGCTTGTCAGGCTTAGTTGATAA
>JAJJBE010000039.1 GCA_020996635.1 Bathymodiolus brooksi methanotrophic gill symbiont | reverse complement strand
AAGCCTGTCGCTGTTGTATGGCTAAATGAAGTGATCAGGTAATCGGTGTATAAGTCAAAAATATCAGGTGTTTTCATAGCCTACTATTTTAATGGAAATATCATTAGGGTGCGTAACATCAGTTATTTAAATGATTGTTTACATTTAAAAGAATTAAGCCCTGCGGCTCCTCACCCTCAAGATATTGAGTTAGTTCACACCATTGCCCAAGTCAAAGTGAATGATGATGTAAATTTTAGTTTTAGCGAAAATAGCAGTGATTTAATCTTTAAAAAGGATTTAGAACGGTTAAATTTTACTGAAATTTCAATAGGAACTTGTTTTGTTAGCTTAAAAAAAACCGACAAACTGCCTTTAACCGTGCTTAATGAACAAGGGCAGGATGTGACGCAACAATTTTTTACCATAAACGGCAGCCGCTTAGAAATAAATCGCAGCACAATCCCCTCTATGCTGACACTCAATGAGTGTGTTATTCGGCAAGACTGCTTATGTTATTTGATGGAGCGGATACAACTCTAAGTTTTATATTGTAAATACTTATACCCAAAATAAATGAAGATGCGTTTTTTAACTAAATGGAGTAGCGGTCTTCATCCGCTGCAATCACATATCAAGCATTCCGCGGCTAAAGCTCGCGGTTCCATTACGGCAGCATCTTCAAGTAGCTTGGGTATAATGCAATGATTTTACCGTTAAACAGAAGGCTTAGGAACGTGCACAAAACAAGACCCCGATTTCTAACGAGTCTTTTTGCACCAGGAAGGCGGCTCTCATTCGTTGCGTAGAATAACTATGCGCCTCATGAGAGCAACCTTCCTGGCACAAAAATCCTGCGTTATAACTTCGGGATGTTATTCCGTGCACGTTCCTTAGTTAATTGGTAATAGCTCACGAAAATCCATAATGGCAGGAAATTCAGTAATGTTTTTGCTCTGCTTTTGTGAGTCAGGTTTATTGATTGAAATTAGATTTTGAATGCCATACGTTTGTGCTGAATTTAATACCGCCAAGCTATCGTCTACCATTAAAGTGGATGATTTACCCCATTTGTATTCTTGCTGAAATAAAGCCCAAAATTGTTGATTTTCTTTTGCGTAACCATAGTGATGCGAGCAAATAATGTTATCAAAAAAAGGCTTTAAACAAGTTTGCTCCATTTTTAGAGATAGGCTATCAGGGTGTGCGTTGGTGACTAAATAAACATGTTTATCAGATTCACGTAGACTACTTAGAAAATCACTGACATGTGGCAGGATGCTAATTAATTCAGCAATTTCTGCTTTTAAACCAGCAATATCCAGCTGCAATTGCTCGCTCCAGTAATCAAGGCAATACCATTCAAGTTTGCCCTCCATACTCTTAAATAATGGCTGCAGTTTGTTTTTTGCTTCCATTGTCGATATTTTATGCAATAGCGCATAACGTTGTGGTACAAACTCCAGCCAAAAATGATTATCAAAATTCAAATCAAGCAAAGTGCCGTCCATATCTAATAAAACAGTATTAATAGAGTTCCAGTTGAGCATAAAATTGATTATAGTGGGTAAACAATAAAAAACTAGCTTAGCAAAATGTCAGACAAACCAAAAATACTTAAGCGATCTATTGTGGCTCAATCACGGTTATTTAACTGATGTTACGCACCCTAATGATATTTCCATTAAAATAGTAGGCTATGAAAACACCTGATATTTTTGACTTATACACCGATTACCTGATCACTTCATTTAGCTATACAACAGCGACAGGCTTG
>JAJJBE010000131.1 GCA_020996635.1 Bathymodiolus brooksi methanotrophic gill symbiont | reverse complement strand
GCTTTAATTCGATCGCACTCATGTACATCACGGACTTTATTATGCCGCAATTCTAATGCCTTTTTTTGTTCGGAGGTGAGTGTGATTTTCATATTTTGTATAGCTTGACTTGATTTTTCTCATTTATCAAGCATCTTCAATGATTTTGGGTATATAAAGTAATATTCAAAAAGATTTCTATACCGATTAAAGTGACTAAGAATGTACTGAATAAGGCGAGAATGTCACCAAGATTAAGAAACATAAAAGGAGGTGCCATTAAGCGCTTATAAAGCACCAAAACAACATCAGCAACGCTCCATAAAATGACGAGGGTCATTAAGATAGCCAAAATGCGTACTGCAAAATGAATGGAACCATGTAGTACTTTAATCAGCAGGTCTTCATGTTCGGTGTGTGCTGAGGAGGACTTATAGGGTGCCATTTTTATTGCTCTTATTTTGGTAAGTGTTAAATGAAAAAATGATTAATAATAGCCAAGCCGCTAAAAAGCACACACCGCCTAAAGGGGTAATCATTCCGAGCCATTTTAGCCCTGATAAACTAAGAGCATATAAACTCCCAGAAAAAAGTAGTATGCCAGCAAACATGAGCCAGCCTGCATAATGTAGCAGTCGACTGCTTTGTTGAGTATTTATTAATAAGGCAATAAGCCCTAAACCCAGTGCATGCCACATTTGGTAGGTGACGGCTGTTTTATAAACCACCAGCATTTCTGGTGATAATATAGCTTTTAATCCATGTGCGCCAAAGGCACCGAAAGCAACGGCTAAAAAAGCACTCAGTGTACTGAGTAATAAAAAAAGAGGGCGCATTATTTTTCCAAAAGTCTAGGCATTAGTTGCACAAGGTTGCAGGGTTTGGTTCTGAAATCTAACTGCTCTTTTATCAGGCTATCCCATGCAGTGCGACAAGCACTTGCAGAGCCAGGCAAGCAGAATAGATACGTTGCATTTGCAACACCGGCAATTGCGCGTGATTGGATCGTTGAGGTTTTGATATCTTGGTAAGATAACATTCTAAAGACCTCACCAAAACCATCGAGGGTTTTATCTAATAAAGGAGTGACGGCTTCGGGTGTGCCATCGCGGCCTGTTACTCCAGTCCCTCCTGTGCTTATAATGACATTAACCTCTTTATCTGCAATCCACTGAGAAACGGTGGCGCGTATTTGGTAAATATCATCTTTGACAATGGTTTTAGCAGCTAAACAATGCCTTGATTCTGTTAAGCGATCAACTAAACACTTTCCTGAGGTATCGTCCGCTTCTGTTCGGGTGTCGGAGATAACTAAAACAGCAATATTGAGAGGGATAAATTGTTTTTCAGTTGTTGTCATAAGTTTAAAGTTGGAAACCAGTAAGATTTATCATTTTACCTAAAAAAACAGAATTTGGTTGAAAGAGCTTAGTTTATATGCGGAGCTTTTAATATTATCTAGCAGAAGTTGAAACGGGTCTTTATAATTAACTTAGTATTTACCATAAAATAAATTTAAATATAAAAAATAGGACTACTTTGAATGATCAATGACGATGGATTAGAGGAGGCTACTTCTGGGGATTGGATGGAATCCTTATTGAGATCGCCTATTTTTCAGAATTTACCGCCTGTTTATTTGCAGCAAATCTTAATAAATTTACTGATGTTACGCACCCTAATGATATTTCCATTAAAATAGTAGGCTATGAAAACACCTGATATTTTTGACTTATACACCGATTACCTGATCACTTCATTTAGCTATACAACAGCGACAGGCTTGT
>JAJJBE010000100.1 GCA_020996635.1 Bathymodiolus brooksi methanotrophic gill symbiont | reverse complement strand
ATTAAATATTGAGATCTTAGCTCGCAATCCTATATGCAGGTTCATAATGACCTTTTGAACTGTTCAGCTTAACTCTCGTAAATAAAGGCAGGTACTTACATCCCTGACGGTGTTAATCACGCATGACAATCAATATAGTGTGTCCTGCCTTTGTGCTAGGATATCAACTATACTCTAGCGGGTATAAGCATAGGATGACGAATAAAAAATGACTTCACCTTCAAGTGGCATGGGTATAGTTAATAGCTATGTTTTAGGCAAAGCTATTTTCAGCCCGCCTTATTAATAAGGCATCAGGTATAATCAAGCAATAAATAACGCTCTATAAGGCTTTAGTAAATGGATGTAACTGCAATCATTGATTCTTTAAACGACGCTCAGCGAGAAGCTGTTTCTTCGCCCACGCAAGCGATGTTAATTTTAGCAGGTGCAGGGAGTGGCAAAACACGTGTTTTAGTGCACCGTATTGCTTGGTTAATAAAAATAGAGCATTTATCACCACATAATATATTAGCCGTTACCTTTACTAATAAAGCAGCTAAAGAAATGCGGGGGCGAGTAGAAGGCTTGCTTAATATTTCTGCACGCTCTATGTGGATTGGAACTTTTCACGGTTTAGCGCATCGGTTTTTACGCCAGCACTACGAAGAATCTAAATTACCTAATAATTTTCAGGTAATCGATTCAGATGACCAATTACGTTTAATTAAACGCCTGATGAAATCCATGGAAGTGAATGATAATCGTTGGCCGCCGAAACAAGTTTCATATTTTATTAATGCGCAAAAAGATGAAGGTATTCGTTCGGGCGCTATTCAAGCTGGCGGCGATTTTTATCAGCAAAAATTAGTAGAAATTTATCGTGCCTATGAAGACTTATGTCAGCGCTCAGGTCTGGTTGATTTTGCTGAGCTGTTATTAAGAGCTTATGAAGCTTTACGAGACAATGCCAAACTGTTAGCTTTTTATCGTGACCGCTTTAAACAAGTGTTAGTGGATGAGTTTCAAGATACTAATACTATTCAATATGCATGGTTACAAATACTCACCACAGGGAAGGATAACTTGTTTGTTGTGGGGGATGATGATCAATCTATTTATGGCTGGCGTGGTGCAAAAATTGAAAACATGTTCAATTTTCAAAAACATTACCCAAATCACAAGCTTATTCGCTTGGAAGAAAACTACCGTTCTACAGGGCATATTCTAAAAGCATCTAATGCTTTAATTGCTTGTAATGAAGGGCGTATGGGGAAAGAACTAAGAACCAGTGTGGGAGATGGTGATTTAATCTCTTTATACACAGCATTTAACGAGCAAGATGAAGCATATTTTGTGGTTGAACGCATCAGAAAATGGGTTGCGGAAGGCAATTTACGTTCAGGAATAGCGATTCTATATCGCTCCAATGCGCAGTCCCGCCAGTTTGAAGAAAAACTTATGGCAACAGGTACGCCTTACCGTGTTTATGGTGGCTTACGCTTTTTTGATCGCCTAGAAATTAAGAATGCTCTCGCTTATTTATATCTCACCGCCCATAAAGGGAATGATGCTGCATTTGAGCGTATTATCAATACCCCAACTCGTGGTATCGGTAATAAAACCATTGATGATATTCGGCATCTAGCGAAAAATGAGCAAACTACATTATGGGCAGCCATGATTGCACTTTTAAAAGCCGAGCATTTTACGCCACGGGCAGAAAATGCAATCAAAGGTTTTATTCAATTAATTTATAGTTTAGCAGAGCAGTCTGAGGGTCTAGAGTTATTTGAACAAGTTAAGAACGCGGTGGAAAAAAGTGGCTTGATAGAATTTCATAAAAAAGAAAAGGGCGATAAAGGTGAGGCGCGAGTAGAAAATTTAGAAGAATTAGTGAATGCCGCCAAGCAGTTTGATTTTGATGAAGATAATGAAGAAAACCTGAGTGAGTTAGATTTATTTTTATCCCATGCGGCATTAGAAGCGGGTGAATCACAAGGGGATGATTATGAGGATTGCGTGCAACTGATGACTTTACATTCAGCCAAAGGTCTTGAATTTCCTATGGTCTTTATGGTGGGTTTAGAAGAAGGCTTGTTTCCATCGCACCGTTCAGTTGATGATATTGCCAGCTTAGAAGAAGAGCGTCGCTTGTGCTATGTCGGTATCACTCGGGCAATGAAGCATTTAACTATTAGTTATGCAGAATCACGCCGCTTGTATGGTAAAGAGACTTACCCGCGGCCATCACGGTTTTTAAAAGAAATTCCTGCGGAGTTTATTCAAGAAATTCGAGTACGCGCTAATATCACTAAACCTGTCATAACTAAAAAAACATCTAAAAGCACGATAGGAACCAGTGGTACTTATAAATTAGGCCAACGTGTGCGTCATGCAAAATTTGGTGAGGGTGTTGTACTGCAAGTGGATGGTGATGGTGCGCAAGAAAGAGTACAAATTAACTTTGCACAAGCAGGCATGAAATGGCTAATGCTCTCTTATGCAAAATTAGAGATGCTGTAAATATTTAGTAAAATAGATAAAGAGGTATGGCTATTACAGTTCTCATTTAAATGAACCTATTAAGGGACGTGCACGGAATAACATCCCGAAGTTATAACGCAGGATTTTTGTACTAGGAAGGTTGCTCTCATGAGGCGCATAGTTATTCTACGCAACGAATGAGAGCCGCCTTCCTGGTGCAAAAAGACTAGTTAGAAATCGGGAGATTGTTTCGTGCACGTTCCTAAGTGGGGCATGTAATAGCGTTTTATTATACGAGTTAGTATGTGACTTTCTCACTTAACCAGGTAGTCCAAGCAGAAAAATTATTAGCTTGTGTGCTTGATAATTGAATAATTTGAATATCTGGATTCACTTGCTTGGCATATTGAATACAGCGCTCAATATCAAAATCAACATACGGTAATAAATCAATTTTATTAATTAACATTAAATCAGCGGCATGAAACATATCAGGGTATTTTAAAGGTTTATCATCTCCCTCTGTTACCGATAAGACGACGACTTTATGAGCCTCACCTAAATCAAACGAAGAAGGGCAGACTAAATTACCGACATTTTCTATGGCTAAAAAACTATTATCGGCTACCTTTAAATCCATTACAGCATGTCCAATGGCATGCGCATCTAAATGACAGGATTTTTCGGTGTTAATTTGTAACGCAGGTGCACCCGTCGCACGAATACGATCAGCATCATGTTCAGTTTGTTGGTCGCCTTCAATCACAGCAATAGGAAATGCATTTTTAAGTTGCTTGATGGTTTCTACTAATAACGTCGTTTTACCTGCTCCTGGGCTAGAGACTAAATTAAGTGTAAAAATATGATGCGCTTGAAAATAAGCTCTATTTTGTTCTGCATAGCTATTATTTTTACTTAATAAGGCTTGTTCGACTTGTATTAAGCGCTCCTCCCCTAAATCACTGTGATCGTGACTGTGGGTATGAGAGCCATGAGTATGGTTGTGTTTTTGTTCTATTTGTCCGCATCCACATATTCCGCACATTGTTTTTAACCTTTTTAAATAACTATTAAATCTTTAATTTGCATATCGTTACCGCTAATAACTGTAACAAAAGCATGTTCGCAATATTGGCAAGGCGCGTAAAGTGTTTGCATCATGCTTTCCTTTCCACAAGCCTCACAAACTCCTTTACCATCCACGACACTAAGAATTAGCTTCAGCCAAAGAATCAGCCATTACCGCATCAAAAGCAAAATGTAATGCATCCAGTTCTACACAAGACAACTTACCGATAGCTAGCGTGATTTTTTTAACTTGTTTAAAATTTTGTTGTTTAGCATGTTCTTGCAAAATTTCTCGGACATTTTCTAATAAAGAGATTTCATGCACGCTCAAGTTCCATATCGCATAGACTACGCCAAAATGTTGCTTCAGTTTTAGTGATTAAAGACTCTGCAAAAGTTTGGGCTTGTTGTAGATTATCTTGTGCTTGAGGGCTTAGCTCAATGCCAGTAAGTTAAGGTTAACCCATTGATTATGTTAGTATAAGCCCTTATATTAGCATAACCAATGGTAAGCATAAAGCAGTGGAAAATTCAATAAAAAATATTTATGAAGAGTTAAATAACACCCTAAACAGCTTTTCATTTATCGATAGATATCGCCTTTCAAAAACAGCTTTTATTCGCAATCGT